>JBEILM010000183.1:0-6424 GCA_040379205.1 Gemmatimonas sp. | reverse complement strand
TCCTGCCGAAGCGCGTTCACGTGGCGCCGTCGTCCACCGAGCGATAGAGGCCCGACTGGTTGTTGCTCGCCTCGATAAAGGCGAAGATCTGCGTCGGCGAGACGCGCGTCTCGATGGCGAGCCCGGCGCGGCCCACGTCGCCCGTGGGCAGCCCGCCGCCCAGCTTCGTCCAGGTCTTCCCGCCATCGACCGCCTTGTGAATGCCGCCCTCGGGGCTGCCACCGATGGCCTGCCCCACGTGCCGGCGCCGCGGGTACGCGGCCGCGTACAGCACGTCGGGATTCTTGCCGTCGATCACGAGGTCGGTGATGCCGGTGTTGTCGCTGATGAACAGACTGCGCGACCAGGTCCTGCCGCCGTCGGTGGTCTTGTACACGCCGCGCTCGCCGCCGGCCGAGAACAGCGGACCCTGCGCCGCCACGTACACCACGTCGGAGTTGCGCGGGTCGATCACGATCTGGCCGATGTGCTCCGACTGCTCGAGCCCCACCCGCGTCCAGCTCCTGCCGGCATCGGTGCTCTTGTACAGCCCGTCCCCGAAGTGCGCGCTGCGCTGGCTGTGATTCTCCCCGGTCCCCAGCCACCGCACGTTGCTGTTCTTCGGGTCGATGCGGATGCAGCACAGGTTGTGCGCGCCGTAGTTGTCGAAGATCGGCGTGAACGACGCCCCGCGGTTGGTGGTCTTCCACACGCCGCCGAACGCCGTGGCGATGTACCACGTGCTGGGATTGGTCGGGTCGACGGCGATGTCGGTGATGCGCCCGGTCACGAGTCCCGGCCCCAACGGCCGGATCTGGATGGCGTCGAGCACCGAGGCCGGGATCGCCGGCGTCGGTGCGGGCGTCTTGGTGTTGGGTGCCTTCTAAGCGGGCAGCCACGCCGGCAACAACAGCGCACCGGCGAGCAGGGGGGAGAGTCGAAGGGACGGTCGCATCAGCCAGCCACGGTGGGGGAGGGAGCCGAGCCGGCAGGGATGCCGCACGTGGGGCAATACGGGTAGAAGGCGTTCTTGCGCGTCTGGCAAGCGCCGCAGTGGTCGAAGTGGCGCAGCCCACAGTGTACGCAGAAGTTCGAGGCGCCGTTCGGACCCTTGGCCACTCCGCGCTCGCACCCCGGGCACACCCCGGCGTCGATGCGCTTGAGCGCCTCGTCGTACGGGAGCGCCCGGCGTCGTTCGGCCTCGCTCTGCTGCTCCACCCGCTGGCGCTGCGCGAGGTAGCGGCGCATGGCGCGAATCACGTACACCCCGGTCACGCCGGACGCGATGATGCCCACGCCGTAGCGGACGTAGCCGCCATAGCTGGGCAGGTGCGGGACCAGTTCAACGAAAAACGCGAACACCGCGAATAGCACGAAACCCCGCAGCAGTGGCCAGTACTCGCTGCGCCGCTTGCGGGCCACCAGCCAACCGGCCACCAGCAGCAGCGGTAGCGTCAGCGCGAGGCGGATGCCGAACGTCTTCAACTCCTCCTGAAAGCGCGCGCGCTCGAACGTGCCGCGAGCGGCGATCTCGAGCTCCACCTCGGCTTCACGGTTCGCCTCCTGCGCCTGCGTGATGGCCAGCAGCTGCGCGTCCAGCCGCTCCACCTCGGCTTCCGCCACGCGCTCGCGCGCCTTGAGCGTGTCGAGCGTGCGCGTCCGCGACAGCACCTCCGGGTCCTGTTGCGGATCGGTTGTCGCGGTGCGCGTGGCGACCCACGCATCGAACGACTCGCGTTGGGCACTGTACGTGTTGCGGGCCACGGTGTGCTGCTGGGAGGTGCGGTCACGTGCGTCCTGCGTGGTGCGCTGGAGCGCGACCAGCGAGTCGCGTGATGCATGCAGCGGAGCGAGCTGCGCCGGTGGAATGAAGTCGCCCAGCGTACGCGCCTTCTCCACGCCGGGCAGTTCGCCGACGATCTTGCCGCCCAGGCCGATCAGGAAGCTGGCGAACACCAGCGACACCGCCCACGAGGCGAGAGCGAAGACCCGTTCCGGGACACGCAGCGATCGGAAGATCATGTCAGCCTCCAGTAGTGAAGTCGGCCAGATCGGTCAGCTCGCGCACGATCAGCGCGGGCGGCACACGTTCGATGGGGTGCGGCACGCCGTCCAGCAGCGAGGCTCGGGCGTGGGGAATGTGCGAGGCGGCGCGGGTGGTCTCCTCGAGTGTCATCGTGTCGTCCTTGCTGCCCACGAGGAGGTGGACGGGACAGGCGATGGCCCGCAACGCGTCGTCGGTGAGCGGGGGCGCTGCGCCGAGGGTGGTGAGTAGCGCGGCGGTGTCAGCGACCACCTGCTCCCAGCCACCGGCTCCGCGATGTCGCGCCTCGAGCGCCTCGGCAAAGGCTGGCACCTTGACGCGCATCGTGGCCGGATCCAGGCGCGAGGCCGCCCGCGCCGCCACCTCCGGCGTCCAGTGCAGCATGGTGCCGAGGGTGACGATGCCGCCGAGTGACCCCGGCGCACATGCCTCCAGCAGGAGGGCGACGTATCCGCCCATGGAGTAGCCGAAGACCACGGGGCGGCCGAAGCCGACGTCCCGGACCGCCGTGGCCAGCGCCGACGTGAACGGCCCCATGCCGAAGCCGAAACTGGCCGGCGTCTGGCCGTGGCCCGGCAGTTCGATGGCCTGCACCGTCGCAAAGCGCCCCGACGCGGCGAGGGCCTCCACAATGGATTGCATCTGGGCGGTGCTGCCCAGGGCGCCGTGCACCACGAGGGCCGGCGGGAGGGCGGGAGTCATCGTAGTGCGAGCGGAGGGGTCGGTCAGCGGGATTTGAAGGCCCCGATCGCCTGTCGGGTGAAGTCGGAGAGCACCAAGGTGCCGCTCATGGCGGCCCGTTCGGCGAGCAGGGTATCCCACTGCTCGGTGCCGGCCCAGAAGACGCGTTTGAGCTGGGCCATGGCCTCGGGGTTGGAGGCGGCCAGGGTGCGCGCCAACGCGTCGATCCCGGCGTCGAGCGCGGGGACGTCGGGGTAGAGGCGGGCGTACAACCCGTGGCGCTCGCACCAGGCCGCATCACGCCAATCGGCGTCCACCGCCATCTGGCTGAAGCCGGCCAGCCCGATCTTCTTCTCGATGACGGGCCCCACCACGAACGGCCCGATGCCCACGGCTAGCTCGCTGAGCTTGGCCGAGGCCTTGTCCACGGCCATGCTGAAATCGGATGCCGCGATGAGACCGACCGCGCCGCCCGCCGCCTTGCCGTGCACACGGCTGATGACGAACTGCGGCGCGCGGATCATGGCCAGGATCACGCCGGCGAAGCCGCTGAAGAACTGCTGCCCCTGCGCGGTGTCGCTGATCGCCGTGAGTTCGTCGAAGGAGGCGCCGGCGCAGAAGGGGCCGGTACCACCGCTTTGCAGCACGAGCACACGCACGCCGGGCGTCTCGCTCACCGCCGTCACCGTGGCGGCCAGCTCCCGTAGCAGGTGGCCAGGCAGGGAATTGCTCTTGGGGTGATGGAACTCGATGCGGCCGATGCCGTCGGCCACATGAGTCCGGACGTAGCCATCCGGACCCGATTCGGGAGTGGAAGTCGGGGAATTCATGGGGGAATGATAGCGCCCGGTTCCGATTGTCGAATCCGGGCGCCGCTTCATAGATTTCGGCATGGAAACGACCACGACCGTCCCCGCCGAGGATCCGGCGCTCCTCGCCGCCTTCGAAGCCCGCATCGCCGCCGGCGAAAGCATCGAGCCGAAGGACTGGATGCCGGAGCGCTACCGCAAGCAGCTTACGCGGATGATGTCGCAGCATGCGCACTCCGAGATCGTGGGCATGCTCCCCGAGGGCAACTGGATCACGCGCGCGCCCAGTCTCCGGCGCAAGCTGTCGCTGATTGCCAAGGTGCAGGACGAAGCCGGGCACGGCCTGTACATCTACTGCGGCACGGAGACGCTTGGCGTCGATCGTTCCGAGCTCGTCGAGCAGCTGCTCGATGGCCGGGCGAAGTACTCGAGCATCTTCAACTACCCGACGCTGTCGTGGGCCGACATGGGCGTGATCGGGTGGCTGGTGGACGGCGCCGCGATCGTGAACCAGACGGTGCTCGCCAAGGCCAGCTACGGGCCGTACGCGCGCGCCATGGTGCGCATCTGCAAGGAAGAGAACTTCCACAAGCGCCAGGGCTACGAGATCTGCACCGTGCTGGCCAATGGCACGCCCGCGCAGAAGGCCATGCTGCAGGACGCCGTGAACCGCTTCTGGTGGCCGGCGCTCATGATGTTCGGCCCCAGCGACACCAACTCGCCCAACAGCGCCGAGCTGCTCAAGTGGCGCGTGAAGCGCAAGACGAACGACGAGCTGCGCCAGCGCTTCGTGAATCTCACCGTGCCGCAGGCCATCGCGCTCGGCATCACGCTCCCCGATCCCGACCTCGCCTTCAACGAGGCCACCGGCGACTGGGAGTTCGGGGAGATCGACTGGAGCGAGTTCCACGAGGTGCTCAAGGGCAACGGCCCGTGCAACCAGGAGCGCATGGCGGCCCGCCGCGCGGCGCACGACAACGGCGCGTGGGTGCGGGCAGCGGCCACGGCCCACGCCGAGAAGCAGAAGGCGCGGCAGTCCACGGCGGCGGCCTGATGGGCGCCACGATGACGGACAGCCAGTGGCCGCTCTGGGAGGTATTCACGCAGGGGGCCCGCGGTGAGCCGTTCGAGCATGCGGGCAGCGTGCACGCGGCCGATGCCGAGCAGGCCATGCAGAATGCGCGCGACGTGTACACGCGGCGCGGGGAAGCGGTGAACCTCTGGGTGGTGCCCAGCCAGGCCATCGTCGCCTCGGCGCCGTCCGACGCTGGACCGTTCTTCGATCCCGGCAACGACAAGCCCTATCGGCATCCGCAGTTCTACGTCGCGCCGCGCGGCGTGCGCATTTTCTGATGAGGCCCCGGTGAGTCACGACGAAGAGGGGCCGGTCGGGGGTCGGTCGGGGGTGGTGAACAAGGCGCCCGACTACCCCATTGCGGCGCCGCGGACGGCGGTGGTGGGCGACCCGCTGGTGGAGTACCTTCTGCGCCTCGGCGACGACCGCCTCGTGCTGGGCCATCGCGTCTCCGAGTGGTGCGGGCACGGCCCCATCCTCGAGGAGGACATCGCGATGTCGAACATCGCGCTCGACCTCATCGGGCATGCACAGTCGCTGCTCGCGCTCGCCGGCGAAGTCGAGGGGCAGGGGCGCACCGAGGACACACTCGCCTATTTCCGCGACGGCACGTTGTATCGCAATGCGCTGCTCGTGGAACAACCCAACGGCGACTTCGCGGTCACGATGGTGCGCCAGTTCCTCTTCGACGCCTACAGCGTGCTGCTCTGGGATCAGCTCGCGAAGTGCGGCCACGAGCGCCTTGCGGCCATCGCCGCCAAGTCGCTCAAGGAAGACAAGTACCACCTGCGCCACAGCAGCGAATGGGTGGTGCGCCTGGGCGACGGCACGGAGGAGAGCCACGCGCGCACGCAGGCGGCCCTCGATGCCCTCTGGCGCTTCACGGACGAGCTGTTCGTGCCCGACGCCGTGGACGAGGCGGTCGCCTCGCTCGGCATCGTGGTCGATCACGGCGCCCTGCGCGCGCTGTGGGACACCATGGTGAACGACGTGCTGGAGCGGGCTACGCTGGTGCGGCCGACCGTGACGGTCACCCGCCGCGGCGGGCGTCGCGGTCTGCACTCGGAGCACCTGGGACACCTGCTGGCCACCATGCAGAGCGTCGCCCGCGCGCACCCCGGCGCCACGTGGTGAGCGCCGCCGCGGCGCTCTCGCGCGACGAAGTTTACGCCATTCTCCAGACGGTGCCCGACCCCGAGGTGCCGGTCATCAGTGTGGTGGAGCTCGGGGTGGTGCGCGATGTGGACATCACCCCCGAGCGCATCACGGTGACGATGACGCCCACGTACTCCGGGTGCCCCGCGATGCGCGAAATGGAAGCCGACGTGAAGGCGGCGCTCCTGGCGCGCGGCGTACCCGACGTGAATGTGCGCATGGTGCTGTCCCCCGCCTGGACGACTGAGTGGATCGGGCCCGAGGCGCGCGAGAAATTGCGCCGGTACGGCATCGCCCCGCCGGGTCGGGCGGACACGAGCGGATTCGTGACGCTGACCCGTGCGCGGCCGGCGGTGCCGTGTCCCTTCTGCGGCTCCACCGACACGCGGCTGCAGAGCGAGTTCGGCTCGACGGCGTGCAAGGCGATTCACAGCTGCAATGCGTGCCGGCAGCCATTTGATGAATTCAAGGCGCTGTGAGCTGGTGAACGGCTCACACGGAGGGCACCGAGGATGGTGAGGGCATGGAGGCACTGCTCACACGGAGGGCGCCGAGGACGGTGAGGGCCTGGAGAAACGGCTCACACGGAGGGCACCGAGGACGGTGAGGGCATGGAGGCACGGCTCACACGGAGGGCACCGAGGACGGTGAGGGCCTGGAGAAACGGCTCACACGGAGGGC
>JBEILM010000182.1:0-6485 GCA_040379205.1 Gemmatimonas sp. | reverse complement strand
GCGGGCTTCTGCAGCGGGCGGTCGAATAAGTCTCGAGCGGAGCGAGCTACCGAAGCGACGTCCGTCTGCAGCAAGCATCGTTAGACCGGCGTCGCGTGGACGTTGCGTCGAAACAGTCCATCGCGCAACGGAACGGTGACGGTCCGCACCCGAATCGTACGTATGCTCGGCGCTCGCCGGTCCCGGAGCGCGCACACCCGATGTGGCATCGGTGGCGCGTAGCGTCTACAGGCCCCGACGCCCCGCCACCACGCGGGGACCGTCGGCGTGGGCGGCTGTCCCACCGGCGCGACGGATGGGCCCCGCCGGCATCGCTCCCCCCACGGCGACCACCGTTCCCACGGCCCTCGAGGCGCACGAACGAATCGGCGGGCACGCCGCCGCCCGCCAGTCGGTGCTCGCGCGGTCGGTGATCGCGACTTACGCTAGAAGGATCGTCGACCCGCCTCGATTGACATTCCTATCCCCCGCTACGGGGTCGTTCACGTCCGACGCCATGGCCCCCGCCCGATTTCGCACGTTCGGTGACACCTACGCCACGCTGCTGGTGTGGACCAAAACCTGGTTACGCTTCTGAGGTGTGCCCATGACTCTGCATCGCGTGGTGCCGTTGCTCTTCGCGTGGCTGCTTGCCGCGCCGATCACCCTTGCCGCGCAGACCGCGGATACCGTGCGCGGCGTGGTATACGACAGTCTGCTCAAGGCCCCGCTCCAGGGCGCGCTGGTGCTCGGTTCCGTGCCCGGGCAGGAGCAGGTAGCGCAGGCCACCACGGACGCCAACGGACAGTTCCTGCTGGTCGCGCCAGGGCGCATCGAGCGGCTCACCGTGTTCCACGAGGAGCTCGAGCAGCTCGGGCTTGCGCTCGATGCCCGGCGGGGGGCCGAAGACATGCGCTGGACCCCGCGGCTGGGGGTTCCGTCACTGGCGACGCTCTGGCTGCGACTCTGTCACCGTCCGATCCCCGCCACCGGCGAGCAGCCGGCGATCGTCTATGGCACGTTGCGGTTGGCCGACGGCAGCACGCGAGTCGCTGGCGCTGCCGTCACGCTCGGCTGGGACCCGCAGGTGTATACCGACGAGCGCAACCGGCGCGGAAAGGCGAGCCTTCCGCCTGCCACTACAGCGCTCGTTCGCAGCGACGCACAGGGCGAGTTCGTGTTTTGCGGCGTACCGGACGCGGGGCAGTACGGCATCGTGGCGCGCGGGTCAGGATTGACCTCCTCCGACGTGCTTCTGCTTGCCGACGGGCGCCCGGTGCGTCGGGTCGAGTTGGTGTTGGGCGACAGTACGCGGCGTGCGACGGTGATCGGTCGGATCTTCGACGAAGCGGGCAATCCGGTGAGCACGGCGACCGTCACGATCGACGGGGTGGCCGGCGAAGTGATCACCGGTGACGACGGCCGGTTTGGGGTGCGAGACGTGCCACTCGGCACGCGCATGTTGTCCGCGCGCAAAGTGGGGTTCCTGCCGGCCGTGGTGCCGACCGGGGTGCTCGAGGCAAGTGATCTGCAACCCGCGCGGGAGCAGCGGGTGAGCATGCAGCGGGGGACCACGCTCGAGGGCGTTCGAGTTACCGCGCGACGCACGCTCAATCGGGAATCGGTGGAGTTCAATCGTCGCGTGCTGCTGGGACAGGGCAACTTTCTCACCGGCCGGAAGTTGGCGGCGTTCCCGCGACTCGACGCGGCCTTGCAGACGATGCCCGGCCTCATGATCGGCCGCACCGACAACGGCCCGGATTTCGTGATTCTCGGGAGACAGCAGCAGCTCAAGGTCGGCGACAACATGAGCATCCGGAGCTTCGGTCGCTGCCAAGCGACGGTGTACACGGATGGTGTGCTGGAAGACCCACGGTTCCTCAGCATGCCGTCCATCGAAGGATTGGCGGCCGTGGAGGTGCATCCGCAGCCCGACGTTGCGCCGATCCGCTACCGCCCCATCAACGGCGGCAACTGCTCGGTCGTCCTGCTCTGGACCAAGGCGTTTCTCTCGCGGTGAGCGCAAAGAGCTGGCATGCGTCCACCCGTGTCCCCCGCTCGGGAGCGTGCGTTCATGCGACAGATCGTCTCAACTCTCCGCGCGGCCGCCGTACTCGGCGCGGTTGACGTCGGCTCGGCGTTTCCCATGGCCGCACGCGCACAGGCGCCGGTGGACACCATCCGTGGCCTCGCCTACGACCGTCTGTCCTGGCAGCCGCTGCGCGGCCCTCGATCGGCACCGTGTGGCAGACGCTATGCGAGCCCGCGCGTCGCCGGTCGAACGGCAACGGCGGCATCGTCTTCGGCAGTACCACCCCCGCCAGCGGCCGCACCCGCGTAGAGGGGCTGGGCCTCGTGCTGCAGTGGGAGTCGGTGCGCGGCATCGGGGACACCACCAAACGGCTGGAAACGATCACCACCCGCCGCGACTCGCTCGGCAACTACGTGTTCTGCGGCGTGCGGGATTTCGGCCCCGCGGCGGCGGCGGCAAGCAGCAGCGAGTGGCGCAGCGACAACGTCCTCGTGCCAGCCGATCCGTCGTCGTTGCGACGGGTAGACCTCGTGGTTGGCCCGCGGGAGGGGCGGGAGCGTTCGCGACCGTCGGTGGACGCGATTGGGTACCTCTCCGATGCGCAGCGGATGGACGTGACGGAGCAGGGAGTGACCGAGCTCGTGGTGCGCATCATCAAGGGTACCGTGGCGCTGAACAATCGACCCCGAGCGGGTGGTGCGCGATACGATGCAGTACGAGCTCGCCGCACTGCTCTGGAATTGATGCCTCGGCCGCGCTCTCTTTTCGCGACACCCACCGGTCACTGACGTCTACACTGTCGTCATCTACGCTGTGATGCGCGTGTACACGCCTTGCGTGGAGTCCGCCGCCTAACGTCCGCTTCGCGGCTTTTCCACGCAGGGAAATCGGCGTTTTGCCTCCGAGCTGCCGTCCTCGCGGCTGGATGTCTGGGTGAACGCGCGATTGCCAACCGCCACGTTACACGTTACAGTTCGGTATGGCGATCCTCCGCTTCAAGCACAAAGGCTTGGCGCGGTTCTTTGCGAACGGGTCGCTGGCGGGGATTCAGAGTACGCATTCAAAGCGGCTCCGTCTGATTCTGGGCCGGCTCAGTGTCGCGCGGGAGCCGCGCGACATGGGGCTGCCCGGGCTGCAGCTGCATCCGCTCAAGGGCGAGCGGCACGGCACGTGGGCGGTCAGCGTCAGTGGCAACTGGCGCGTGACCTTCCGTTTCGAGGGCCCGGATGTCGCGGACGTGCACTACGAGGACTATCACTGATGCCCAGCGTGCGTATGCACCAGCCGCCCCACCCAGGGGAGATCCTGCGGGAGCTGTGTCTTGAGCCCCTGCAGCTGACGGTGACGGAGGCGGCCGCTTCGTTGGATGTCAGCCGGAACACGCTGTCGGCGATTCTGAACGGGCGGGCCGGGATCAGCCCGGAAATGGCCGTGCGGCTGTCG
Organism: Gemmatimonas sp.; assembly: GCA_040379205.1. GTDB lineage: Bacteria > Gemmatimonadota > Gemmatimonadetes > Gemmatimonadales > Gemmatimonadaceae > Gemmatimonas. The sequence goes on along the minus strand of JBEILM010000182.1, from coordinate 3,031 downwards.
ATTGCGTTTGACACGACGGCGGAGAGTTGGCTGCAGCAGCAGCTCCAGTTCGACCTGTGGCACGCCGAGCAGTCGCGCACGCGCTTGCGGGTGCGCAAACTCACCGCCGCGTAGGCGAGGCTGGCGCGCCGGGGCAGAACGATGCTTGCTGCAGACGGGCGCACTCGGTAGCGCGCTACGCGCGCATCTTGTTCGAGCGCCCGCAGCAGAAGCCAGCGTTACGCAGTCTGACGGAGGTTTCGTATCTTCAAGGTCACTGACTACTTCGCGCACACTCGGGCGAGGCCTGATCGGGCCGCCATCCGGGACGAGTGGATCATCGCGGCCCTTGAGCAGCCGGTGGCCGAAGCGGTGCAGGGGGATGGCCGGATCCGCCGGTGGGTCTACATTCCAGAGGTCGGGCGATACCTCCGGGTCGTGCTCCTCCCGGATGCGCTCACCGTCCATAACGCCTTCTTCGACCGCAGGTTCGAGCCATGAACGTCAAGTACTTCAAAGACACCGACACGGCGCTGCTCGAATTCTCGACCGCCGAGGTCGAGGAAACCCGCGAGATCAGTGCGAATGTGTATGTCGATCTCGACAAAGCAGGCAATCTGGTCAGCATGACCATCGAACATGCCGCTCAGGTCGCGAGCCTACCCCAAGTGCGCATCGAAGAGATCGATGCGAGCGCGGCGTAACGAAGCTTGCTGCAGACGGACGGTAGGGAAGCTCGCTGCGCTCGCATCTTGTTTGAGTGGTCATTCTGACCACCGCTACGATGTTCGACTTACGGTGAGCGGCGGGTAGCTACTGACGCGGGCGCAGGAACGACGGCCGTGATGAATGCGGTATTCACCACACGCACGCGGGGCATGGTGGCCGGCTCGCTTGGCGTCCGTTTGCCAGCACCCGCGGCGCCTTGCTTCGTTCGGACGCGGGTCTCACTGCGGACACCCGATTACAGGGAAAAAGTGCACTCGTCAGGACGACAACGCCCCCAGATTGAGCGGGGGCGTTGTCGTGTGCTCCGGCGCACGGAAATAGGCAAGGCGACTAATGCTCAGTCGGGTGCGTTCCAGATCGCGTGTGGGCGCGTGATAGGACGAGCAGTGCGACCGCACCGGCTATCGAGAGGCAAACGCCGACGGTCCGAATCGGCATTATCGATCCCTGCGTGCCGCGAAGGAAGGACGGCATGCTATAGAGCATGATGCCGGTGGCGAATGCCACCACAGACCACCAGAGCAATGCAACGGCGCGCTTGCTTCGTGCAGCGTGGAGCACCCCGTACACCACCACTAAGGCCGACAACGCTGCACCCAGTCCGCCTAGCCATGCGGCGAACGCCGTAGCGTCGATCACAACTCCTCCCGGTGAAAAGGATAAGGCAAGGTCAGCCGACCTAACTCTGGCAGCCTTCGGCCGCCTCGATCAACGACCCGGTCCAAGCAACCCACCCGCCAAGCCAGCCGACGGCGCCCGCGGTACTGATTGCTTGGCCGACAACCGGAACAGCCTGAACCGCCACAATTCCGGCCCCCGCCGCTACGAGCCCAATGAATCCTCCAACAGCCTGCAGCGCCTGTCCAGTGCAGGACGCCCAGAGTTCGGCCGGGAGAAAGACATCGACGGCTGTCTCAATTGCGGAGGCGAGCGCAATACCGATGACTGATTCGTCTTCGACCCCCTCAACCTCTGAGTCCAGAATCGTCGTCGCGACCACCGTTCCTTTGGAATACGCGGTCGCGTATTGCTGCCGCAGTACAAATCCACCCTCGAATGCGTCCCAAGTTAAGCGGGCGCCGGTGACCAGATTACCGTCATAGAAGACTCGGATCGCGTCAACGGGTCGATCCTTCCGCGTACGAGTCGCAAAGATCTCCATAACCTTGCCGTTGGCGTCGACGGCGCGCTCGTGAAACTCGTTCATCAAGCGACCGAATTTGCGATCCCCTGCGATGGCCATCACCGCGCCGAACGCCCGCTGTGACTTGTTAGATCCTTGACGTTGCTCCGCAAAAGTTCGAGGCCGGATTGCCTGCTTCGGGCAACGCCGCCTCGAACCGAATATTGCTCGGCCCACGATTCGTCGGTTACCGGTCGAGCGGTACCGGAGGCATCGTACAGTGTGGTCCGAACGCGATTCTTCGTCTTGAGAACCGTGTGTCGCTTCGTGGAGGCACTGAGCCTCGGAGCATCCGGCGCCATAATTGAGGAGTCACCGCCAAGTGACCCCTCTCCACACGCCGCTGCAATCGCAGTTGTTCCCGCGACAGCCAGGATGAGTACGCGATAGGAAATTCAATCGGGGTGGGTGGAGTATAGGCCCCGGTCCGCTGCCTCGCGCGCACCGGTGAGCAGGCGACGGCGCGACCGCCAGGGCGCCGGTGTGCCGCGCGGGCGGTTCGGCCTGCGGTCCGGGCGCGTGACCCGGGGCCGGCGGAGGCCGGCGGGAACCGCGGGGCCGCTGCGGTGGGACCGCCGCGCACGCCAAACATCCCCGCGTGGTCGCGGGGTGTCGGGGGGGCTGTCCTCAGGCGGAGGTCGTGGGGTCGGCGGACGGGCGTGGGGCGCGTGCCGTGCCCCGGCTCACGGGGGCCCGCGTCGACGGGGGCTCTGCGGCCCGGCGTGCGCCTCCCGGGCGGCGCGGGTCCGCGGCCCGGAGCCCGCGCGCCGTCAGGTCGCGCAGGATCTCGGCCCAGCTTTCGGTCGATTCCCGATGCCCGCTCTCGACCGCCAGCACCACTTTGCGCCCGTCCGCGAGGGCCGCGATCAGCACCAGCAACGCCGCCTTCGTCGACTCCAAGCCCGCCTTCACGTAGATCCCGTCCGCCCACCCGTACACCGGCTCGAGCGGCGTGAGATCCTCGCGACGCCACTGGGCGTAGTCGCGCTGCCAGTCTTCCGTCAGACGCTCCACGCTGCTCGCGCTCAACGGCGCGCCGCCCCCGAGCAGCCCACGCAACGCCAGCGTGACGTCGCCACTCGAGAGCCCGTGCAGGTAGCGCGCCGGGAGCCGCTTCGTCACCTCCGGGGTGCGGCGCTG
>JBEILM010000181.1:0-6566 GCA_040379205.1 Gemmatimonas sp. | reverse complement strand
TGGAAGTGGCCACCATTTCCATCGTGCGCGTGATCTTGCGCGTGTTCTCGACGGACTTGATGCGCCCCTTCAGTTCGCGGCCCTTGGCCATGAGTCAGATACCCTGGCTCAGCCGACGAAGGACTTCGTGTACTGCTCGATCGCGCGCTTGAGGTCGGCCTCGCCGTCCTTGGACAGCGCCTTGCTGGTGCGCATGCCGTCGAGCACCTGCGGGAACTGGGCGCGGAGGTACTCGAGGAAGCCCTTCTCCCACGCGCGCACCTTGCCGGTGTCGAGGCTGTCGAGGAAGCCGTTGGTCACCGCGTAGATGACCGCCACCTGCTCCTCGAACGGCAGCGGCGAGTACTGGCCCTGCTTGAGGATTTCGACCGTGCGGGCGCCGCGCTCGAGCTGGCGCTTGGTGGCGGCGTCGAGGTCCGACGCGAAGGCCGCGAAGGCCTCCAGCTCACGGAACTGCGCGAGGTCGAGGCGGAGACGGCCGGCCACGCCCTTCATGGCCTTGGTCTGCGCTGAGCCACCGACGCGCGACACCGAGATGCCGACGTTCACGGCCGGGCGGATGCCGGCGTTGAACAGGTCGGTCTCGAGGAAGATCTGGCCGTCGGTGATGGAGATGACGTTGGTCGGGATGTACGCCGAGACGTCGCCGGCCTGCGTTTCGATGATCGGCAGCGCGGTGAGCGAGCCACCCGGCTTGAAGATGGTCTTGCCGTCGACCACGGCGTCGTCCTCGCGCAGCTTCGCGGCGCGCTCGAGGAGGCGGCTATGGAGGTAGAAGACGTCACCCGGGTAGGCTTCGCGACCCGGCGGACGACGCAGCACGAGCGAGAGCTGGCGGTACGCCGCGGCCTGCTTGGAGAGGTCGTCGTACACGCAGAGCGTGGGCTTGCCCTCGTGGTACATGAAGTACTCGGCCATCGCGCAGCCCGAGTAGGGCGCGATGTAGAGCATCGGCGCCGGGTCGGAGGCCGAGGCGGCGACGATGATGGTGTACTCGAGGGCACCGGCCTGACGCAGTCGCTCGACCACCGAGGCGATGGTGGACGCCTTCTGGCCGATGGCGACGTACACGCAGATGACGCCCTGGCCCTTCTGGTTGATGATCGTGTCGATCGCCACGGCCGTCTTGCCCGTGGAACGGTCGCCGATGATGAGCTCGCGCTGGCCACGGCCGATCGGGATCATGGCGTCGATGGCCTTGATACCGGTCTGGAGCGGCTCCTTGACGGGCTGGCGCACGATGATGCCGGGGGCCGGCGATTCGACCTTGCGGAAGTTGGTCGAGCGGATCTCGCCGAGGCCGTCGAGCGGACGGCCAAGGGGATCGACGACGCGACCGATCAGCTCATGGCCGACGGGCACTTCGAGCACGCGGGCGGTGCGACGGACCTCGTCGCCTTCCTTGAGCTGCAGGTAGTCGCCCAGGATGACCGCGCCAATGTTGTCCTCTTCGAGGTTCAGCGCGAGGCCGGTGATGACCTGTTTGGTCTCGGACGCGGTGAACTCGAGCATCTCGCCGGCCATGACCTTGCCGAGGCCGTAGATGCGGGCGATGCCGTCCTTGACTTCGAGGACGGTACCGACTTCCTCGATGTTGAGATCGGAGAGGTCGGCGGCCTCGATCTCACGAAGGAGGATGTCCTTGATTTCGCCGGGACGCAGGGCGGTCTGGGTGGCCATGATACAGGGCGTTTATGTGCGAGGGAGACGTTTCGGGTACAGCTTGTGAAAATTATCACAAGCGGGTGCCGTGGGCAACCCGTCCCTGACGGCTGCTCCACTCACCGACCGTAGCTCCGGGCGGTTCCAGACCGGCCCGTCATGCCGCGCCGTCGTCGGTGTCGGGTGGGGCGGGCTGGCGCGCGAACCGCTCCAGCAGGTCCATGGCCCGCAGCCGGCTCAGACTCGAAGCCTTGGCGCCCACCAGCCGCTGGGTCGTGCTCGAGAGGTGCGACGAACTCGCGAAGCCCAGCACCTCGGCCACATCGCGCACATCGTACCCGGCGTTCTTGGAGAGTTCGGCGGCCGCCAGTACCCGCACGAGGTCGATCACCCGCTTGAGCGTGGGCGCCTGCCCCAGTGCGAAGCTGCGCGAGAGATGCTCGCGCGACACCCCGAGCTCCCGGGCCAGCTGGTCGGTGCGCATCGGACGACCGGCCCGTCGCACCACGCTGTGCCACACGGCCAGTTGCAGCGGCGTCTCCAGATGCAGCACCGGCGGCGGCACGCTCAGCGCCCGCTCGAAGCGCGCCGAAAATGCGCGGCGGGCCACCAGCTCGCGGGCCACGCCGTCGTCCACCCCCTCGATGAGGATGTCGCACACGCCGGCATCGGCGGCGCGGGCCAGTTGCGGCGCATCCACCGGCAGCAACGTGGTGATGAGCAGGAACGGAATGCTCGAGAACTCCTCGGCGCGGCCGATCAGTCGCTGGGCATCGTCGCCGGCGCCGGCGTCGATGATCACCGCATCGACCAGCGTGGTGACCAGCAGCGTCTCGACATCGGCGGCACTCCTGGCCGCCACGACATGCGCCCGCCGGCGCGGGAACGCCTGGCGGACCATGGCGCGCGCCCGATCGCGCTTGACCAGCGTCACCACATGCAACCCCGCCGCCTCGGCGGCGCGCACCGGCGCCGACTTGCCCATCGCCATCATGCGCGGCGCACCGGGCCCTGCGCCGGGTCGAGCGACAGGTCCACGCCGTGGATCATGGCGTTCGCGCGCAGCAGCACGTCGCGCGCGTTGGCATACGACACCAGTTGCTCCGCCTCGTCGAAGCGGGCCCACCGGCAGGCCGTGATCCCCTCGGCGCGCTGCGGTGTGGTCTGCTCGTCGTCGGTGCGCATGAGGAAGAAGTGGCAGACCTTGTGCACCAGGCGGCCGCGGAAGCGGAAGAACCAGTCGATGGTGTCGATCTCGCCGTCGAGCGTGACCGCGTCGAGCCCGGTCTCCTCGCGCACCTCGCGCATGGCAGCGGCGTCGGGCGCCTCGTCCGGCTCGAGATGTCCCTTGGGAAAGCCCCAGTTGCGGTAGCTGTCGCGGATGAGCAGGAAGTGCGGTTCGCCGTCCTGCAGCCGGTACACGACGCCGCCCGCCGACGTTTCCAGCTTCGCACGCGAGGCGCGCTTGCGGTGATCGCCGGCGGCGTCGGACATCAGTCGGCCTTCGCGCCGGCAGTGCCCACGCCGATCAGCGGCGCCGAGCCGTCGAGCGTCGCGCGCCCCTCGATGAACTGCCGCACGAGCGGGTCGCTGCTGTGCTGGATCTCCTCGACGGTGCCCACCTGACGCACCTGCCCTTCGTACAGCATCGCAATGCGTGTCCCGACGGTATACGCACTGCGCATGTCGTGCGTGATGACGATGCCGGTCACGCCGAGCTGCTCGCGCATGCGCACCATGAGGGCATCGATGGTGGCCGAGGTGACCGGATCGAGGCCCGTGGTGGGTTCGTCGTAGAGGATGTACTTGGGGCGCAGGGCGATGGCGCGAGCAATGCCGACGCGCTTGCGCATGCCACCCGACAGCTCGGCGGGCATGCGGCTGTGCACGTCGGGGAGATCGACGAGGGCGAGCGCCTCGTTCACGCGCGTGGTGATCTCGGCTTCGGTGAGCTCGCCCTGCTTGCGCAGCCCCATGGCGACATTCTCGCCGATGGTCATGGAGTCGAAGAGCGCGGCGAACTGGAAGACGTAGCCAATGTTGCCGCGCAGCGCGTAGAGCTCCTCGCGGGAGAGCTGGTCGACGCGCTTGCCGTCCACCCAGACCTCGCCCTCGTCGGGTTCGAGGAGTCCGACGATGTGCTTGATCGCGACCGACTTGCCGGTGCCCGAATAGCCGATGATGACCATGGTTTCCCCCTCCTTGACAGTGAGGGAGAAGCCACGGAGCACCTGTTTGGGGCCGAAGGCCTTGTGGACGTTCTTGAGTTCGATCATGACATCACAAATATGCCGACCGAACGCAAAGGAGGCCAGCCGACGTGCAGCTGGCCTCCCGGGAGTTACGCGGCGAAGCTGGAGAGGGCGCGTCCGACATCACCCTCGCGGAGGCGCTTGAGCGCCCGGTCGCGGAGCTGGCGGACCCGTTCGCGGGTGACGCCGAGCATGGACCCGATCTCTTCGAGGGTGTGCTCGCGGCCGCCTTCGAGACCGAAATAGAGCCGCAGCACCTTGGCATCACGCGGCGGCAGCGTGGAGAGGGCCTGCTCGATTTCGTCGGTGAGGAAGCGATTCATGGCTTCCTCCTCGGTATCAGGCATTTCGTCGGCCACGAAGCGCTCGATCAGCGAGCGATCGCCGTCGGGGTCCATGGGGGCATCGAGGCGGACGTCGCCGGTGTTGAGCGCGGCGAGCGACTGCACGACGTCGACCGAGAGACCGGTGACCTGCGCGAGCTCCTCGGGGGAAGGCTCACGACGCAGCTTCTGGCGAAGGATTTCCGACGCCTTGATGATGCGCGAGAGGTCGGCGGTACGGTTGAGCGGCACCCGCACGGTGCGCCCCTGGCGCGCGAGCGACGACAGGATGGCCTGCCGGATCCACCAGACGGCGTAGGAGATGAACTTCACGCCTTGGTCGGGATCGAACTTACGCGCGGCTGTGAGCAGACCCACGTTGCCTTCCCCAATGAGGTCGATGAGGGGCAGGCCACGGTTCTGGTACTTCTTGGCGACGGAGATGACGAAGCGGAGGTTGCGCTTGACGAGCTCCTGGAGCGCGTCCTGGTCGCCGGCGCGGATCTTCTTGGCGAGCTCGATTTCCTCCGCCGCCTTGAGGAGCGGATAGGTGGAGACCTCGTAGAGGTACTGATCGAGGATGTCGCGCTCGGGCTCGCTGGGAGCGATGCCCGCGGGGGCCGCACGACGGCTCTTCCGCTTGACTTCAGTCATGTGTGCTATGGGACCTCGGGCTGGGACAGCATCCCGTGAGAGATGACGATGAGCGACTGTTCGGCGCAGGTGTTCGGCTTGCCAGGCATCGGCGCCGGCACACGGTCCGTCCCGGATGGCGCCGACCAGTGGAGTATCGGGGCACAATGGGGGGGAGCCCTTTAAGATACGCCAACGAGGGGCTTTCGCCAGTGTGGGTTTGGCAACTCAGCTTGACGACGGACATACACCCGACTAGACTGCGAGGTTCCTGAGACCCTCCGTGACGCGGCGACCCAAGCCGGCGCCGGTTGTAGCGGGGGCAGGAAACGGGGCCGTAGCTCAGTTGGGAGAGCGCTTGAATGGCATTCAAGAGGTCAGGGGTTCGATTCCCCTCGGCTCCATCCCGGTCGGTATCGGCAGCGCTGGTTGGCTGTCGGTCACCACGGTCAGTCTGACCGGTCGGGTGTATCACGCGGGAATAGCTCAGTTGGTAGAGCACAACCTTGCCAAGGTTGGGGTCGCGGGTTCGAGTCCCGTTTCCCGCTCTGCAGGTCGATGTCTCTGGGTCGTTAGCTCAGTTGGTTAGAGCGCCACGTTGACATCGTGGAGGTCACAAGTTCGAGTCTTGTACGACCCATCGTTGGTGCAGGGCCCTGGGGTTTCGGGCAGCGGGCGCAAGCAGTAGCGACCGGTGACTGGAACGGCTAGGTTGCGGAGCCTTCGCCTTCGGGCCGAGGGGTGCGGGGCCGTCGGAACGCAGTGTGTTGCGCCTGTAGCTCAATTGGATAGAGCATCTGACTACGGATCAGAAGGTTGGAGGTTCGAGTCCTTCCAGGCGCGTTGGCAGTTCGATGGAGTACGACGGTACCGCACGGGGCGTAGCTTAGCCCGGTAGAGCGCCTGCTTCGGGAGCAGGAGGTCGCTGGTTCAAATCCAGTCGCCCCGACTGAGAATAGAGTGGTTCACAAGAGCGCCAACTCGTTGAGGTTCAACGGGTTGGCGTTTTTGTTTTGCGCATCCGCTATGACGGGAGCCAGGGACACATTCACCGGTGCTTCCCCAGTTTTCGGGCAAGTGGTTTCCAAGTCGACTTCGGGTTTACGCCGATCGGAGAAGCCAACCCGGGGAATGAAGAGCCTGCGTCTCCGGTGAATCGCCCCGAGTTTGGCGGGGACCGCGGAGAGGTCAACTGCCGACTACACCGCAATGTGGGACTGGACTCCTCCCGACGAAGCGAGGCGTGGCATATCGCCGGGCATTGCGTCGTCCGAAAAATGCAGCATTTTTCGGACATGTCCAACACCCACTCCCCCGACCTCAAGAGCATCATTTTGGATCGGCTGGCGTCCCGAGGCGGCCAGGCGTGGACGCCGGCCGACTTCGCGGACGTGGGGCCACGGACCGCCGTCGACAAGGCGCTACAACGCCTCGTCGCGGCCGGCGAGCTCCGGCGCATCGACCGCGGGCTCTACGATCGCCCGCGACAGAACCCGCTGACCGGGCGCGCCGCGGTGCCGGATTACCGCGCCGTGATCGACGCCATCGCCCGCCGGGACCATATCCGCGTGCTGATCGACGGGTTGACCGCCGCCAACGATCTGGGGCTGACGACCGCCGTACCGGCAAAGATCGAGGCCTTCGTCGAGACGCGAATCCGCCCCATTCACCTCGGCAATCAGGAGATCCGCTTTCG
>JBEILM010000180.1:0-6650 GCA_040379205.1 Gemmatimonas sp. | reverse complement strand
GGCGCCGAAAACGACACCGGCGGCCTCGCCGGCCAGCCCCCCATCCCGCACGCCATCCCGCACGCCATCCCGCACGCCAGCCAGCACGCCAGCCAGCACGCCAGCCAGCACGCCAGCCAGCACGCCAGCCCCGAGTACGCCGGCAGCAACCGCTGCGCCGACACCGGGCTCTCCGACGCCTGGCGCCGCCGCCGGTACCGGTGCGTTCAGCGTGCAGCTGGCGGCGTACAACACGCGCCGCGAGGCCGATGAGGCGGTGGCGCGTCTGACCAGGCGCGGCCTCGACGTGCGCGTCGATGGCGACGTGAAGCCGTTCCGGGTGCGCAGCGGGCGCTACACCACGCGCGCGCAGGCGGCAGCGGCGCTGGCCGAGTTGAAGACGAAGGGCTTTTCCGGCTTCATCGCGGAGCTGACGCCGTGAGTGGTGCTGCCACACCGCTCATGCAGCAGTACCGGGAGATCAAGGCGCGCCATCAGGATGCGATTCTATTTTTCCGGATGGGCGACTTCTACGAGATGTTCTACGACGACGCCGAAACGGCGTCGCGGGCGCTCGGGCTGACGCTCACGTCGCGCAACAATGGTGGTGCGTCAGAGGTGCCGCTGGCGGGCATTCCGGTGAAGGCCGCGGCCGAATACCTGCGTCGGCTGGTGGGGCAGGGCCATCGCGTGGCCATCTGCGAACAGGTCGAGGATCCGAAGCTCGCCAAGGGCATCGTCAAGCGTGAAGTGATCGAGACGATCACGCCGGGTGCCGTGTTCGCCGACGATCTGCTCGATGGGTCGCGCGCCAACTATGTGTGCGCCGTGGCCATGGGGCGCGACACCGACAGCCGGGCGTCGGCGCGCGATGGCGCGGGCGACTCGGTGGGGCTCGCCGCCGCCGATCTCTCCACCGGCGAGCTGCGCCTCTTCGTGGTGAGCGCGCCCGACGCGCCGGCGGTGCTCGCGCGTCTCGCGCCGCGCGAACTGCTGCTGGTGCGGAACACCGCGCACGCGGAGCTCGACGCGGCGCTGGCCACGGTGAACCAGGCACTCGTCACCGAACGCGAAGGGTGGGAGTTCGACGCCAACCTCGCCGGCGACGAACTCACGCGGCAGTTCGACGTACAGAGTCTCGAAGGCTTCGGTCTGGGCCCCGACGACCGCGCGGCCATCGGTGCCGGCGGCGCGCTGCTGCGCTACCTCCGCGAACTGCAGCCGGGCGGCCTCCCGCATCTGGCGCGCCCCATCGTGGAGCGGCCGGGCGGCGTGATGCCGCTCGACGAGATGACGCGGCGCAACCTCGAACTGGTGGAGTCGCTGCGCGGCGGTGAACTCGCGGGCACGCTGCTCAGCGTGCTCGATCGCACCACCACGCCCATGGGCCAACGGCTGCTGCGGCAGTGGCTGCTGGCGCCGCTGCTCGAGCGTGATGCCATCGAGGCGCGCCTCGAGGCGGTCACGGTGCTCGTGCGCGATCCGGTGGGGCGATCGGCGCTGCGTGACGCGCTCGACGGCGTGCGCGATGTGGAGCGCCTCGCCAGCAAGGCCGCCGCCGGCCGGGCCACGCCGCGCGAACTGCGCGCGCTCGGCGACTCGCTGGCGCGCCTGCCGCAGGTGGCCAGGGCCGTGCAGGCGGTGCTGGCGCACGCCAACCAGGGCGGGGCCGCGGGCGGCCAGCTTGCCGACATGCTGCACGACTGGGACGATGGCGCCGACTGTGCGGCCACGCTCACGCGCATGCTGGTGGCGCGCCCGCCGCTCATGATCGGCGAGGAAGACACCATCGCGCCCGGCGTGGACATCGACCTCGACGAGCTGCGAGCGTTGCGTGACGGCGGCAAGGATGCCATCGCCACCATCCAGCAGCAGGAGCGCGCGCGCACCGGCATCGCGAGCCTCAAGGTGGGCTACAACAAGGTGTTCGGATATTTCCTCGAGATCTCGAACGCCAACAGGCATCTCGTGCCTGACGACTACCAGCGGCGGCAGACGCTCACCGGCGCCGAACGCTACGTGACGCCGGCGCTCAAGGAGTACGAGGAGAAGGTGCTGAGCGCCGCCGAACGCATCGAGACACGCGAACGAGAGCTGTTCGAGGCGCTGCGCCGCGAAGCGGGACTGGCGATCGCTCGCTGGCAGCAGATCGCGCGGCGCGTCGCCACCATCGACGTGCTGGCCAGCTTCGCCGACGTGGCCGAACGTGAGCACTACGTGCGCCCCGAGCTGCACGGCGGATTCGACCTCGAGATCGTGGCCGGCCGGCATCCGGTGGTGGAGCGCATGATGGCGCGCGAGAAGTTCATTCCCAATGACCTCGTGCTCACCGCCGATGCGCAGCTGATCGTGCTCACGGGCCCCAACATGGCGGGTAAGAGTACGATCCTGCGGCAGGTGGGGCTCATTCAGCTGCTCGCCCAGGTGGGCGCGTACGTGCCGGCGCGCCGCGCCAAGCTGCCCATCGTGGATCGCCTGTTCACGCGGGTGGGCGCCAGCGACAACCTGGTGCGCGGGCAGTCCACGTTCATGGTGGAGATGAGCGAAACGAGCGCCATCCTGCACACGGCCACGAAACGCTCGCTCGTGCTGCTCGACGAAATCGGGCGCGGCACCAGCACCTACGACGGCGTGAGCATTGCGTGGAGCGTGAGCGAGCACCTGCACGATGCCATCGGCTGCAAGACGGTGTTCGCCACCCACTACCACGAGCTCACGCAGCTGGCGAGCGAACTCGGTGGCGTGCGCAACTTCACGGTGGCCGTGCGCGAGGTGGGCGACCAGGTGCTGTTCCTGCACAAGCTCATTCCCGGTGGCGCCGACCGGTCGTACGGCATCGAGGTCGGTCGCCTGGCGGGTTTGCCGGCGCCGGTCATTGCACGGGCCAAGGAAGTGCTGGCGCTGCTCGAGGGCGAAGGCGAACAGATGGCGGCGCGGCTCACTGCCGAGGGCATGCAGGCGCCCACCAGCACGAAGCGGCGTGGGCCGCGTCTCAAGCATCAGGTACACGCCGACCAGCTGGGCTTCTTCGGTGAGGCGGCGCCTGCCGCGCCCGATCCGGCGCTGCAGCAGCTGGCCGACGCCATGGATGCGCTCGAGCCCGAGCACATGACGCCCATGCAGGCGCTCACCACGCTCGCGTCGCTCAAGGACGTCATGAAGGGCACACCGGGGCGGAAGGTGCCGACGTGACGCCCCGCGTGCGCGCCGCCTCGCGCGGCGGTGCGGCGACGGTGGTCGTTGCGCCGCCCAAGCCCTCGAGGGCCGACCTCGCCGCCGCCGTGCACAAGACGGTGCCCGACCTCGTGGCACCCGACCTCAAGGTGCTGTTTTGCGGCATCAATCCCGGGCTGTACACGGCGGCCATCGGGCATCACTTCGGCCGTCCGGGCAACCGCTTCTGGCCGGCGCTGCACGGTGCCGGCTTCACGCCGTGGCAGTTCGCGCCGTGGGAAGAGCGCGAGCTGCTGCCGCTGGGCTACGGCATCACCAACATGGTGGAGCGCACCACGGCCGCGGCGTCCGAGCTGGCACCCGAGGAGTATGTGGCCGGCGGCGAGCGCTTGCGGGCGCTGGTCGCCGAGTATTGTCCGCGGGTGGTGGCCTTCATGGGCATCGGGGCGTATCGCACGGCGTTTGCCCGCCCCAGGGCGCAGCTGGGGCTGCAGCCGGAGACGCTCGGCGCCACCGCCCTGTGGGCACTGCCCAGTCCGAGCGGACTCAACGCCAACCACCAGCTCGCGGACCTGGTCGCCCTGCTCGGCGAGCTCCGGGGGTGGGTGGAGCGCTCGAGGTGAGTCGGTCGAAGCCATGAGATAGCAGCAACTGCTGGCCGCGGATTGAACGGAAGGCGACGGAACCGACACGGATACGACAGGGACTTTGGTGGTATCCGTGAGGGTTCCGTACGTTTCCGTCGAATCTGCGGCTACTGAACGCACCACCCATTCGGACGCAACCCACGCCTCATGCCCATTCTCTCCTCGCTCCGCCGCTCGCGCGCCGCCATCGCGATGATCCTGTTCGCCACCGTCGGTCTGGTAGGCACTGCCGGTGCCTTTGGGGCCTGCAGTGACGGCGGCGACGCGGCGGCCGCCGATGCCGGCCGTGACACGCTGGACACCCCGGCGGCGCGTACGCCCACGTACAGCTTCGACGTGGTGAACACCTATCCGCATGACCCCAAGGCGTTCACGCAGGGGCTGCAGTGGCACCAGGGGCGCCTGTTCGAGAGCACGGGGCAGGTGGGGCAGTCGGACATCCGCGAGGTGGAGCTCACCACCGGGCGGGTGCTGCGCAAGCAGCCCCTCGAGGAGCCGCACTTCGGCGAGGGCATCGTCATCCTTGGCGACCAGCTCACGCAGATCACCTGGACGAGCGGCAAGGCGTTCACCTACGACTGGCAGACCTTCAGGCGCACCGGCACCTTCAGCTACGACGGCGAAGGGTGGGGGCTCACCACCGACGGCACGTCGCTCATCATGAGTAACGGCTCGTCCACGCTCATCTACCGCGACCCGAAGACCTTCGTGGCCCAGAAGGCCATCACCGTCACCGACCACGGCAACCCGGTCTCGCAGCTCAACGAGCTGGAGTGGGTGAAGGGCGAGATCTGGGCCAACGTGTGGCAGAGCGAGCAGATCGCGCGCATCGACCCGGCCACCGGCAACGTGCTCGGCTGGATCGATCTGGCAGGCATTCTCCCCAGCATCGATCGCACCGGCAGCGAGGATGTCATGAACGGCATTGCCTACGACGCCGAGAACGACCGGATCTTCGTGACGGGCAAGCTGTGGAGCAAGCTGTTCGAGATTTCGCTCAAGCGGCGGAGCTGAGCAGGCGGGAACGGCGGCCGCAGCGCATGTGCCCTGCCGCCGCCGTTCCGACAACCAGGTTCACCGCACCCGCACGATGCCGTATCGCAGTGCCGGCGCCGGCGCCGCGCCGTTGCTGCGCAGCGTGATCAGCGCCCGCTGGCTGCCCGGCACACTGAAACGCACATAGCTGCTGGTGCCGCCGGCCAGCGTGATGCGCTGCGGCACGTTGCTCACCAGCGACCGCGTGGCGATGGGGTACACGCCAAGTGCCGCCCCGCCGCTGAAGCGCAGCCCGGGGTAGATGCTGCGGAAGTTCCAGGTCGGGTTAGTGAACGGCACGCCGAGGGCGGCGGTGGTGGACGCCGTGTGATCGTCGGCGATGAGCGCGATGGTCCAGTCGCGGAGGTAATCGGCGAACTGCCCGCCCGAGAGCACGCCCTGGAGGTTGTTCACGCCGGTGGTGGTGGAGTTCACCAGTGCCCGCAGGAACGCCGACTCGCCGCTCGCCCCCTGCCGGCCCGCGGCGAAGCGCAGGAAATTCCAGATCGCGCCGCGCGTGGCCAGCGAGTCGTTGGGTGCGTACGGCGAGTTCACCTCGGGCGCGATGAGGAAGTTGTAGAAGCGCGAGAAGTTCTGCGACGCATAGTTGCGGAACTGCTCGGAGCGTACCGTCGAGCCGCCCACGTCCGACAGCGCGAGATTCTGCCGCGTCGTGAAGTTGCCGATGCGCAGGTACAGCAGCTCCTCGGCCACGTGCGACAGCCCCTCGTCCAGCCACGTCTGCTCGTTGGGGGCAGCGCCCGTGTTCACGTACAGGCGCCGTGACGCGTTGATGAGGTGCTGCAGCTCGTGGGCGATCGTGGTGATGTTGAGCAGCGTCACCTCGTCCTTGGTGCGCCGGTTGCTGTTCACCGTGCCGTTGGGGTCGGGCACGAGCAGGTAGAACATCTCGTTTTCGTTCGACGTCGCGCACGCCGGGAGGTTGTTGCGCGCCGTCTTCGGGTACAGGTCGCGCGCGAAGAAGAACCCGCCGATGGTGAAGTTCGCGCCCTGCGGCGTGAGCGCGTTCACGGCGCGCGTGTAGAACAGGATGATCTTGCCGTACTGGCTGATGTTCGACGGAGCGCCGAACGCCGTCGTGTCCATAGGATAGACGAGCGTGTCGAACGTGGCCAGGACGCCCGCGTACTCGGCGTCGGTGTAGCCGCCGGCGGGGTTGTCGGTGTCGGTCACAATGATGGCCCGGTTGCCCACCGCCGCCACGCGTCCGCTGCGCGTATCGGCCTGCGAGCACGCCGAGTTGGCGTTCACGTTCAGGCGCAGTACGTCGCCCACCTTGGCCTCGGCCAGCAGCGATGGGAACTGGGAGCGCGAGGCCTGCCAGGCGCGCGCCGACTCCACCAGCGGCGGCAGCTCGCGGCGCTCGCGCTCGCGCAGCGCCAGTTCGGCCAGCCGTGGCGCGTCCTGAATGGGGGCCGGGGCGCCGATGATGCCCAGCGCCGGCGGGAAGGCGTCGGGGAGGGACACGTCGCCGCCGAGCGGCGAGCCGGTGATGGCCACGCTGATGGGCGCCGCGCTGCCGATGCCGAGCACGTCGGCCACGGTGGCGGTGCCGAACGAGGTGGCGGTGGAGATGAGCGTGAGTGCGTATTCGGCGGTGACCCCGGCGGGCGCGCCGAGGCAGGCCGAGACGCCGCTGGCGCTGGCGGCGGGAGTGAACACCTCGCCCACCGCGAGCGTGCGCGGCGCGATGGGGCCGCAGGCGCCCGATCCGGCCGGGCCCACGGTGACCGGCACCGTGTCGGCGCGGCCGGAGGCGTCGGCCACGATGCGCGCCGAACCCTGCGTGAGCGC
>JBEILM010000179.1:0-6733 GCA_040379205.1 Gemmatimonas sp. | reverse complement strand
CGGCGAGGACCACGGCCGCCGAGGCCCCGCGCAGCGGGACGGCTCGCACGGCGCTGTCGAGGGTGCGTTGCAGCTGGGCCATCCAGATGGCGTCCCCGGTGCCGGTCGGGGGCGCAGGGACCGACGGCGGCGCCGCGGTCGGCGCTGCTCCCGAGCAGGCAATAGGCCCAAGGCCGGCGGCCACCAGCAGCGCGCCGATCAGCGTGGGAAGGGAACGAGCAGACATGGGAGCGGTTTCCGAAGCAGGTAGGACATGGCCACGCGCAGCGCATCCACGCGCGGCCGTGCCAGTAGACAGACGCGCCAGGAGCGAGCGCGTTAACGAAGGCGGCCACTGTCCTTCACCCGCCGTTTACCCGTGGCGCGATGTGTCACGGTCCCGGCTCATCGGAACCGACACCGGCCCCGTTCCGTATAGCCTCGGCACGCCGTGGCACGGTCGCCACGGAAGCGAGTGCACGCGACTGCACGCGACTGCACGCGACTGCACGCGACTGCACGCGACTGCACGCGACTGCACGCGACTGCACGCGACCGCTCGCCACCGCTGCACCGCCCGTCCCGGGTGTACGCGCACCGGCGCTTCCTGCTCCAAGGCCCGCCGGTCTCCACCTCGACTTCCCCAGCACACGTGACCCCTGAGCGACCGCTAACGGATGGGCAGGACGTAGCGACCGGCAGCCTCCCGCGCTACCTCGTCGTCGTGGGTCTGGTGTTTCTGGCGGTCGTGATGACCATGGAGCCGGACGTGGGGTTCCGGGCGCCGGCCGCCGTGCTGCTGCTGTTCTGGACGTTGCAGATCAGTGTCGGGCTGCTTGTACTCCAGGCCACGCTCCACCTGCTGACGCGCCTGATGGGCGCGAGTCGCGTGCCAAGCTGGGCGCTGGTGGTGTTGTCCGGTGTGCTCGGTTCGGTCCTGCTGGCCCCGGCGTACTGGGGCATTGGCGAGGGGCTGATGATTCGCTGGTGGGGCGTTGCCGCCCTCCCGGACGAGGAGGGCGTCGCGCCGGACCATGTCAGCATTGGCCATGACATGCTGGACGAATACGGCGACATCGTGGGCCCGGTCACGACCGCGTGGGTGCTCATCTGCCTGCCACGGCTGCACTGGATGGTGGCCCCCCTGCTGTATGGGAGCGCGCCGGGCGAGACGGCGACGACGGCGGCCGTTCATGGCCCCTCGCCGGTCGACATCGCGCCTGCCGCGCCCGTTACGCCCGTCCAGCCTGCCGAGCCCGCTGCGCCTGTCCAGTCTGTCGCGCTCATCGCGGCGGACCTCCGGTGGCGCCCCGCGGAGCCCGCCCCCGCCGCCGGCGCCCCCGCAGCCGGCGCCTCCGCGGCCGGGGTGAGCGCGAGCACCGCGGCGGCGGTGCCCACGCCCCGGGGGTGGCGGGAACGCCTGCCCCCGGAGATCGGCCAGGATGTGATCGCCGTGGCCTCCGAACTGCAGTACCTGCGGGTGTGGACACCGCGCGGGTGCGCGCTGATCCTCGGGGCGTTGGCCGACGTCGAGAGCGAGGACGCGTTGCACGGCGTGCGGGTGCATCGCTCGTGGTGGGTGGCCGCCAACCACGTGAGCAGCGTACGACGGACCACCAGCGGGGCCATTTGTGTCATGAGCAATGGCCGTCGGGTGCCGGTGAGCCGTCGCCGTCGCGCCGAAGTTCTCGCGCGCTTCGGCGACGGTGCCCGGTACCTCGTGCCGGTGGCGTCAGAACCCGTACCGCACCCCGAACTGCACCGACAGCGGGTTGTAGCGCGGTGACCGGACGCTGCCGCCGCTGTTCCCCGTCGCGTTGTCGGCGGACACGGCCCCGGCGCGGAGCCAGCGCGCGTCGGTGATCAGCCGCCAGGTGGGCGTGAGCGCGTACTCGACGCCGCCCATCAGCTGCGGCGCCAGCCGGCCGCTCGACGAGTAGGCCCGCGAGCCCCCGGTCGACGCCGGCTTGAGGTCAAGATCGACCTCCAGCACCACGCCGAGGCCGGCGCCCACGTAGGGCGTCCAGGCACGGGTCGAGGGGAAGCGGCGGACGCCGTTGACCAGCACGATGTTCGACGCGAAATCGCCGTCCTGTGCCAGGGTGGTGGTGCCCTGACGCAGGGACGTGAGCGCATGGCTGCGGTAGTTCCACTCCACTTCTGCCGCCCAGCCATTGCCGAAGCGGTAGCCGACATCGCCCCCGCCCCCGAGGCCGCGGCCGAACTTCGCCTGCACCCCGGCGCCGGCCCCCCGGGCGCCTGACTCGGTAAAGGTGGAGGCGCCAATGCGGCTGACCTGTCCATAAGCGGTGACATACACGCCCTTCGACTCCGTCTGCGCGAGGGCGGCGGCGGGCAGGCAACTCGTGAGCAACAGAACAGCCGATCGGGTAACGCGAAACACGGACATGAGCGAAAACGAGAAAAGGTTCAGGATGCCGCTGCCACCGCGGCGTGGCGGCGGCGGAAGAATCCGGTGCCCGGGATGCCCACACAATTGCCACCGTCACGGACGGTCGATCGGCTGAACGAGCGGCAGGGGGCGACCGCGCGGTCCACACGCCGCGCGGCACGAACGGTCGCGCGCCCGAATGAGCGGGGGGGACGGCCTGTGCGTACGGCCACCCGACTCTCCCAGCCGTTGCCCCCCACGCGGTGCCTCCATACGCCGCCCCGCGCAGGTCGCCCCAACCGCTGCCCCCATCGGCCGCGCCCCCGGCGAAACCAGCACGCCACCCCGGAGGTACCGAAGTGGCTTGAGGGCCACTATATGTACTCACGCGGGCGGTGCCCGCCGCCGTCCCATGTCGTATCGGAGAGTACGGCTGCGACCATCTTGCTCAACTGACGGAGAGAAGACATGAGGCTCGCCGTGCTCGGTGCCACCGGCCTGACTGGTGGATTAGTCGTCACGCAGGCGCTCGATGACGGGCATGACGTCACCGTCCTTGTCCGGGACCCGAGCCGAGTTTCGGTGAGCCATCCGCGCCTCACCATCCTTGGCGGCCATCCCACCGCGCCGAGTGATCTCGAGCGATGGGTTCGTGGGGCGGATGCCGTCATTCATTGCCTCGGCATTGGCGGCAAGGGGGACGGCCAACCGACATCACTCGTCTCCGACTCGGTCCGGGGGACGCTCGCGGCGATGACGCTGCATCACGTCCCTCGCATCGTGTGCATGTCCAATGTCGGGGTCGGCGGAAGCGGCACCTGGTTTGCCACGCAGCTGATCATTCCCCTGTTCCTGCGCTGGCTGCTCCCCATCATCGAGGACAAGGAGCGCATGGAGGCCGCGCTCCGCGCGAGCACGGTCGAATGGTGCTCCGTGCGCCTGCCCAACATCGTGGAGGGCCCCGAGCAACCGGTGCGAATGAGCGCCAACGGCCGGGGAATCGGGCTCTCAATCACGGCCGCGTCGGCGGCGCGTTTTCTCCTTGCGCAGACCACGTCCCCCGCAGTAGTCCATGCGACGCCAAGCATCAGCAACTGAGATGTTCATATGATAGCTCAGTCTGTCCCGCGCCGATTTTCCACGCAGGTCGGCGAGCTCGCTCTGATCGATGAGGGAACGGGCACCCCGGTCGTTTTTTGGCCGTCCCTCTTCAGCGATCATCGTCTATATGTGGAGGTCGTGCGGGCCCTCGGGCCCGGATGGCGTACGCTGCGGTTCGATGGTCCCGGATTCGGCCGGAGCGATTCCCCGCGGGGCGATGTGCAGGCCGACGTGTACGCCCACGCGGTGTTGGAAGTGCTCGACGCGCTTGGGCTCGAGCAGGTCATCGTGGCGGGCTGCTCCTGGGGCGGTCAGATCGCCGCCCATGTTGCGGCGGGCTCGCCCGCGCGGGTACTCGGCGCGCTCATCATGAACGCGCCCCTTGGTCCCAGCCTGGGCGGGCATCTGTTCGAAGTGGTGGGTACGCGGTGGTTGGGCGCGACCACATTCTGGGGCAACGGCGTCGTGCGCTCGATGTTCTCGCCGGCGTCACGGCGCGCGCATCCGGAGCGGGCTCGCGCTTTCGCGTCGGCATTTCGGAGCTTCGACCCGGTCGCGGCAGCGACCACGGTGCGAACGGTGCTCACGCGCTCGCCAGGATTGGGCAACGTGTTGCCGCGCCTCACCGTACCGACCACGATTCTGATGGGGGCCGAGGACCGGTTGTATCCGGTGGCACGCATGCGCCCGCTCGCGGCACGCGCGCCGACGGCGCGGATCGAGGTCGTGCCGTCCTGCGGGCACCTTGCACCCCTCGAAGCGCCCGAGGCCGTGGTTGCGGCGTTGCGCCAACTCGCGGCGGCGGCCCGCCCCGACCGACCAGATACGGCCGCAAACCGAGCGGACGGCCCATCCCGTTGACCCTGGGCAGGCGCCGATGGCCGCGTCCCCCGGCGAAACCGGCCCGCCACCCCGGTCGTACCACAACAGCATGTGGACCACCGCCCTCCTTCTGATGCTGGCGGCACAGGACGCGGCCACGCAGCCGCCGCCCTTGCGTCATCGTCCGCCCACCGACGCGGAGCGCGCGTCGGCCTACCCCGATCTGGCCACGCGCGAGTTCGTGGCCCGCGCCCGCACGGAACGCCTCCGCGTGGATTCCACGCTCAACGCCTACCGTGCCACGTCGTACGAACGCCTCACCCTGGGGGGGAGCGTGGGGGGCAGCGCGGGCTCCGGGGGGCGCGAGCGACTCCTGGGGCGCCGGGAAACCGTGGGGCAGGTCAGCTGGTCGCGCCGCGACGGGGCCCACCTGGCCCTGCTGGGGCGTCGCGGGGTGCAGAACAGCCGCGTGCCGCTGCCGAATCCGGTGGGCGATCAGCTCGCGCCGATTCCCTGGTATCCCGGTATGGATGCGCTCTGGCTCCCCTCGCCAACCGGTGCCCCCGCGTCCAGCGGCGGCGAGGCGCTGGCCGATACCACCGACCTGGTGCACCCGCTCGCGGTGGGCAGCGAGAGCTACTACACCTTCGCGCTCGGGGACAGCGCGGTGATCACGCTCCCCGACACCCGCCGTCTCGTGCTGCGCGAACTGCGCACGCGGCCTCGGCAGCCCCGGTGGAATCTGTCGGTCGGCTCCTACTGGTTCGACACCGAACGCGTGCAGCTGGTGCGCGCCGTCTATCGCCTGTCGGTGCCCTACGATGTGTGGACCGAGGTGGACAACACGCTGGCCGCCGGGGAGCAGGGGCCGCCCTGGTACCTCAAGTTTCTGGCGCAGCCGCTCAAGGGTGAGCTGCAGGCGGTCACGCTCGAGTACGGGCTGTACGAAAACCGGTTCTGGCTGCCGCGGGTGCGTCGAGTGGATGGTACCGTGAAGGCGGGGCCGCTGCAGCTGGCGGTCACCATCGAGCAGGGGTTCCGGTACACCGAAGTCAACGCCGTGGCGGACGTGCCCACCATTCCTGCGGCCAATCTCGCGCTGCGGGCCTCGTTCGACTCGCTCGATGGCCTCTGGCGGCAGCTGTGGCGCAACCGGCGCGCGCTTCGCACGCGCGACGACACGGCAGCATGGGACGCCCGCCGCGTGGTGCTCGACAGTGCCTGGGCACAATACAGCGCCCGCGCGACGGCGCAGCGCAATGCGGACTGCCAGGCAACCGGGGTGCGCTACCTGACCTCGACCCGCCTCGGCACGCGGCTGACCACACGCATCGCGGTGCCATGCGATTCGGTGAAACTGGCCAACGCGCCGGAGTTCGCGGATGGGCTCTTTGCCGAGCGTGCGCCGGTGTACGCCAGCACCATGGACGAGGCCACTCGCGAGGCGCTGGGGCTCGATGTGCAGGCGGCCTTCGCCCCGCAGCGGGTGACGTGGCACACGGGGCTCGAGTACCTGCGCTACAACCGGGTGGAGGCGCTCTCGGTCGGGGCGGCGTTGCGCCAGCAGCTGGGTGCCGGGTGGAGCTGGGAGGCCAATGCGCGCGGGTCGCTGGGCGACCGGCAGCTCAATGGCGAGCTGTTGGCGACCCGCACCAACGGCGGTGGCGACCTCACGGTGGCGGGCTACCGCCGCCTCGTGCAGGCCGACGACTACGGGCTGGCGTTCGGGGCGCTCGCGTCGCTGCAGAGTGTCGTGCGCGCGCTCGACGAGCAGTTCTACTATCGCGCGGCGGGGGGCGAACTCACCCGTCGCTACAGCGGCCGCGGCGCGGGGGCGCTGCGGTTCGAGACCCGCCTTTTCGGCGAATGGCAGGAGGGGGTGGGCACCCAGGCGGCGCTCTCCCTGCCGTGGCTCGTGAACCGATCGCGCACCTTCGACCGCGGAGTGGTGGACACGCTGCCCCATCTGGCGGGCGGTGCCTTTGGGGGGGCGCTGCGGCTGCTCGCGGCACGGGGCGCCGAAGACGAGGGCTGGCGCCTCGGATCGGCGTGGCGCCTGGAGGGGGTGGCCGGGACGTGGCGCTACGTGCGGGCGGCGGCGGACCTGTCGCTGCAGCGGGCGCTGCCCGGCCGGGTGCGGGTCACCACCACCGTGAGCGGCGGCACCAGCACCGGTGGTCTCCCCACGCACCGACTGTGGAACCTCGGCGGGTGGCAGACCGTGCGAGGGGTGCGCGCCGGCTCGCTGCGCGGCGAGGCGTACTGGATGTCACGCGCCGAGCTCACCTGGGCGCGGACCGGCTGGTGGCAGCCGGGCCTCTTCGCCGACGCCGGCTGGGCGGGCGCGCGGCGCGACCTCTCACGCAGCGACGGCGCGCGGCTGAGCGTGGGCGGTGGCGTGGGGGTGTTCGGTCTCCCCATTCGCCTCGACGCGGCGCG
>JBEILM010000178.1:0-6855 GCA_040379205.1 Gemmatimonas sp. | reverse complement strand
CGTTGTTGCCGAAGTTGCTGCGCACGTACGTGAGCACGGTGGCGATCTCGTCGTCGCTCATCGGTACGCCGGTGCCGTACGCCATCATCATGCTGTTGTACTTCGTGCCTTTGACGGTGATCTCGCCCTGCAGGCCGTGCAGCAGAATCGCGATCGGGCGTGAGGCCGGACCGTTCACCCATTCCGACTCGGCGAGCGGCGGGAAGGCGCCCGGCATGCCGGCGCCATTCTGCTGATGGCAGGCCATGCAGCGGCCGTAGAGCTCCTGACCCTTGGCCGGGTCGTAGGCTGCGGCCGACGCCACCGGGGCGGCGCTGTCGGTGGGCGCGGCGGTCGGCGCCGCGTCCGCGGGCGCCGTGGCCGCGCTGTCGGTCGCGGGAGTGGAGGCGGCCTTGTCGCCACCGCAGGCCGTGAGGGTCGCGGCGAGGGCAACGAGGGCCATCGATGTGAAGCTGGTACGCATGACGAGTGGGGTAGGGGGAAACGGTTGACGGAGAGTCCTGCCCCCCACCCGGCGGGCCCGCCGGATGGGGGGACACACCAGGACTGGAGACCTTGGCTAGAGGATTCCTGGTGTGTGCGTGCGCATCGATCGGCGCCCGACTCGCGTGTGGCATACGACACACCGAACGCCGATTGAAACCGGCCACAGCGAGTCGCACGACACGCGTCGCAACGCGGTCAATGCAAGGCGATGATGTGAAGGGCGCTCCGCGATGCGCGTGCATCGGGAGCAGGGCGCCAGATGGGCGCCGGGCGACTCAGGCCAGCGTGGACGCTGGCGGCGCGGTGGAGGGCGGGAGGCGTCGGGCGCCGTCGGCCCAGATGATACGCGCGGCGCCGCTCGATGGGCGCTGAAAGCCCAACTGGACGCTCGTGCTGGTCGGTAGCCCGGCGGCAAGCACCAGATGCACCGGGGCACAGCAGGGGGCGCCGTGACAACCGCTGTCGTGATGCGACGGATGCGGCGTCGTCGGCTTGCTGTCGGTAGGGACGTCCGACGACGGAGCGGGTTGTGCCGGGCCGTGATGATCGGCGTGCGACGTCGCGGAAACGGGCGCCTCGTGCAACGGCGCAGTCGCGCCGGCATCGTGGCAATCAGCCACCGCGCTTCCTTCTGCCGCACCCCACGTTGCCGACGCCACAGCCGGCCGCATCCCGACGAACACGTGCAGGATGAGGACCAGCATGGCTGTGAGTCGCCGGCGCGGGGTCATGTGTACACGGTAATGCGCAGCGCACGACGCGCAAGGTTGAACCTCGTCATGCCGCGACGACCCGCCGCCGGATCCACCGGGTGACGAACACGGCCGCCACGAGCATCACGACCCCGGGCACTGCCCAGCCCACCAGCCCGAAGCCTTCGGCCTTCGGTGTCGACCGGACGGCAGCGCCGAAGTCGCGTTCGAGATCCGCCTCGATGCGATCGCGCGTATCGCCACGCTTGACGCGGGCGATGATGACCTGCCGCAGGCTGTCCGCTGACGGGCTCGGACACGTTTCGAGGGTGAGGCCGGGGCAGTACGGACTCATGCTCCCGGTGATGATGGCGCGCGCCACCGGCGGCGTCGTGTTCGCCGGCACATACGTCGAGTCTGCTTGCGACTTCACGGGCGTCTCCTGGGATCGGCGAAGCGCGGTGACGTGAGGGCCCGCGAGTCGGTCAGGTACCGACATGCATGTACGGCGCCGTCACGGCGATGTTCCGCACCGTCGTCGCCTTGCGTACGCTCATGCCGGCGCGCCCCTGGTGCGATTATCGAGACTGTAGATGCCAACTGACCCCTCGGCGGGTCGGATGCGGCATTTGACACCGCGCTTGGTCGGGGGATAGGGTTCTGTATGCGATTCGCGGCGTTGCGGCGCACAGCCAGCCTCGTGCTGGTGATGGTCTGGGCGGTGGCGCGTCTCGCGCAGCCGCTGCAGGCGGCGTGCCCTCACCATATGCCGGCGCTGCCGGTTGCCGACGCCGTCGCGGTGGACGAGGCGGCGGGCGCTCATGCGCACCACGAGGCGCCCGCACCCACGCACGACCACGATGCGCCGTTGGCGGCGTGTGAGTGCGCATCGCACTGCTGTGCGGCGGTGTCGATCTCGATGCCCGAGGCGCCCGAGCCGCTCGCTGTCGGCCGCGTCGCGCAGACTGCGACGTGGCGATTCGACGCTCCGCGGGCCCCCGTGGTCCTTCGCTGGGCGCACCGCCAGCCACCGGCCAACGCGCCGCCGGGACTGCGCACGGTCTGAACGCGTCCGCGCCGGCTGCACCGGCGCGTCGATGCCCCGCACGCTCCGCACGTTCACGCTCCCTGCCGATGCCGGCGGGGTGTCATGCCGTGCTCCAGACACGTTGTGGCCACCCGCTGGTTGCGGGTCGGTCAGTCCGTGGGCCTACGGACTGGCTGGCCCGCCTCTCCCCCCATTCGATATCGAGGCGCGCTGTCATGTCGCTGCTTGCCCTGTTCGCCGTCGCCGCCCTGGCGACTTCGCCGGACCGCTCGGTCGCGGCCGACTCTCTCGTCCCCCTAACAGTGCGCCTGCATGGCGTGGTCGGTGCCGAGGCGTTCCAGTGTGGCCAGAGCTACCGCGATGTTGGCTCCAGCAAGGCCACCATCACCGCCAGTGACTTCCGCTTCTACGTGCACAACGTGCGTCTCGTGACTGCCGCCGGCGATACCGTGCGCGCGGCGCTTGCCAAGCAGGCTCCATGGCAGGACGGCGAGGTGGCGCTGGTGGACTTTGAAAACGGCACCGGCACCTGCGCCAACGGCACTCCGGAAACGCGCGGCGAGGTCACCGTACTCGCTCCCGCCGGCCGCTATCGTGGTGTCGCGATGACCCTCGGGGTGCCGTTCACGCGCAATCACGGAGACCTCGCCGCCCAGGCTCCGCCACTTTCGCTGTCGCGCCTGTTCTGGTCGTGGAACGGCGGCTACAAGTTCATGCGCGTCGACATGCGCGCCACGCAGGGCGACTCGGCAGCCACCGCGTGGGTCATTCATCTCGGCAGCACCGGTTGCACTGGCGATGCGGGCGCCAAGTCGCCGACGTCGTGCGCCCAGCCGAATCGCGCCGAGGTGCGGCTGCCGGGTTTCGATCCGGCCTCCGACGTGATCGTCGCCGACCTCGCGGCGTTGCTCGCGCGAAGCGACGTGCGCCGCAATCAGCCGCAGACGGCCATGGGGTGCATGTCCGCTCCCAACGACACCGACTGCGGCGGACTCTTCGCCTCGCTCGGCCTGTCGCATCCATCGAGCACCGGACGCGACACGCCGGCCTTCTTCCGCGCCGCGAAAGCGGGGGCGGTGCGCACCGCGCAGGGCGACGGACGTTGAGCGGCGTGCGGTGGGGTCGAGCCGGCCTGGCGGCCCTGATGCTCGCCGCGGGTGGCGGCTGGTGGTTGCGCACGGCGTCGTCGCTGTCGGCGCAGCCCACCGAGCCGCAGTACCGTTGGCAACTGCCCCCCGGCTTTCCGGAGCCGGTGGTGCCGGCCGACAATCCGATGACCGAGGCCAAGGTCACCCTTGGCCGTCACCTGTTCTACGACACCCGGCTCTCCGGCAACGGCACGTTCAGTTGCGCGAGCTGTCATGAGCAGGCCCGCGCCTTCGCTGATGCGCTGCCGCGGGCCGTTGGCTCCACCGGAGAAGTGCATCCGCGCGGCAGCATGAGCCTGGCGAACATTGCCTACAGCCCGGCGCTCACGTGGGCGAACCCGCTCATGAAGCAGCTTGAACAGCAGGCGCTGGTGCCGATGTTTGGCGAGGACCCGGTCGAGTTGGGGTTGAGCGGCAAGGAGCAGGAACTGCTGCAGCGTCTCCGCGCCGAGCCGCGTTATCAGGCGATGTTCGCCGCGGCATTCCCCGGTGGTGCCGAGCCGGTGAGTCTCGCACACATCGTGAAGGCGCTCGGCAGCTTTCAGCGCACGCTCATCAGCGGACGCTCGCCCTACGATCGCTACAAGCAGGGGGCGAAGGCGGCCATCAGCCCGGCGGCACAACGGGGTGAAGCGCTGTTCTTCTCCGAGAAGACCGAGTGTTTCCACTGCCACGGTGGCTTCAACTTCACGGGCACCGTGAACTACGCGGACAAGGGCTTCATCGAAGTCGAGTTCCACAACACGGCGCTGTACAACGTGGATGGCAAGGGGAGCTACCCGGCGTCCAACACGGGCGTCGAGGCCATCACGAACGACCCGGAGGACATGGGCAAGTTCAAGGCGCCGAGCCTGCGGAACATCGCGGTGACCGCGCCGTACATGCACGACGGCAGCATCGCGACCCTCGAGGAGGTCATCGAGCATTACAATGCGGGGGGACGCACCCTAAGCACCGGCCCCAATGCCGGCGTCGGGGCCGACAGTCCGCTCAAGAGCGAGTTTCTCAAGCCCATGGGGCTCACGCCTCAGGAGAAGCGCGACCTCGTCGCCTTCCTCCGCAGCCTCACCGACAGCACCTTTCTGCGCGATCCGCGCTTCACCAATCCCTGGAGATCCGCCCGATGATCCGACTCTCGCGACTCGCCGTGCCAGCGCTGGCCACCGTGCTGGCGTTGCCGCTCGTGGCTGGTGCAGCGCGGCTGCCGCACCTCAAGCTCAAGCGTGCCTTCCCGACGCCCGATACGACGCTGACCACGTCGCCGGATGCCGTGCGCCTGTGGCTCTCGGAACCGGCTGACTTGCCGGCCACCAAGGTGGCCGTGGTCGACGCGGCGGGGGCGCCGGTCGGTGTGGCCAAGCTCACCCGCGGCGCGCAGCGTGAAGATCCGGTGGTCGCGAGCTTCGTCGCCCCACCCAAGGACGGCAAGTACACGGTGACCTGGAAGGCGATGTCGAAGGATGGCCACGTGGTCGACGGCAAGTTCGCGTTCACCGTGAAGCTTGCGCAGTAGGTGAGTGAGACGATCGGCGCCGCGGCGCTCGCCCGGCTGCTGCTGTACGTCGGTGCCCTGATCGCCATCGGTCGGGGCACCGTCACGTTTCTCGATCCCGAATGGGCGGCCGACGGTCGTGCGGTGCACGACGCGAGCGCACCACGGTGGGTGGCGCGACTCGGGTCGCTGCTCCTGGTGTTGGCACCGGCGCTGCTGCTGTTCCTGCAGATCGAGGCGCTCGAGATGACCACGGCCGACCTGCCCGCCTTACTCGGTGAGACGGCGTGGGGACGCGGATGGACGCAGCTCACAATGGCCAGCGTCATCGCGTCGGTCGCCCTCCTGCTCGGCACCGGGCGCACCAGTTCGCTGCTGCTCATCATGAGCGCGCTCGGTGTGGCGGTGGCCATGGGTGGCCTCGGTCACGCGGCGGCCGACGCGCAGTGGCCGCTTGGTGCGCGCCTCCTCGATGCCATGCACGTGGCCGCGATGGGCGCCTGGATCGGCGGGCTGCTGTCCAGTGTGCTCATCACGCGAGAGCCGGCGTTCGAGGCCCGCGACGTCGCCTGGCGCCAGTTCTCGCGCACCGCCACCGTCATGGCGCCGGTCACCGTGCTCACCGGAATCGGGAGTAGTGCCCGATTGCTGCTCGGCACCCCATTCGGGGCCATCGCGGCGAGCGAATACGGACGACTGCTGCTGCTCAAGACCGTGCTCGTGCTGGCTGTGTTGCTCATCGGCGCGCGGCAGCGAGCGCGCATTCAGCGGGAGCAACAGCCTGCCTCGCGCGCCGTGCGCCTCGAACTGGGCATCGCCGGCGCGGTGTTCCTGGTGACGGCGCTACTCACCGGCAGCGAACCGCCGTCGACGGACTGACGGGGCCCCGTGCCTCCGTCCTCCGTGATCTCCGCCTGGCTGTTGAGGGCTCGGCCAATCAGGGTGATGTGTGAGCAAACAGCCGAGCTCTCGAGGCAGGTCGGCAAACTGCAAACAGCCCATCGGAGGTCACGGAGGACGGGGGCACGGAGAACGCACTTGGGAGTCCCCGTGCCTCCGTCCTCCGTGATCCCTGACAGGCTGTTCACGCCGACGGGGGTATGATGGTGTGGAGCACCCATCTTCGCGGAGGTCGCCCGTGTCCGTGCTGTTCATCGTCGCCCAGGTGGTCGCCGTGTGGCTCGTCACCGACTTCCTCTCGGGGCTGTTCCACTGGATCGAGGATGCGTACGGTGACCCATCGTGGCCGATCGTCGGCCGCCACGTGACGAAGCCGAACATCCTGCATCACTACGCGCCGCGGGCGTTCGTGGCCAACTCGTGGCTCCTGAGTTCACGGCTCCTGCTGGCCATCTGCACCATCATCACCGCCGTCACGGTGGCCCTCGGGGTGTTCAACTGGATGGTCGCCCTGGCGATGGTGCTCGGGGTGAATGCGAATCAGGTGCACAAGTGGAGCCATCGCTCGCGCCGCGAGAACGGTGTCGTGGTGCGGCTCCTGCAGCGACTGCATCTGATCCAGTCGCCTTCGCATCACCATCGGCATCATGTCGGGGGAAAGGACTCCCACTACTGCGTGCTCACCGACGTGCTCAATCCGGTACTCGACGGTCTCGGATTCTGGCGGGGGCTGGAACGCCTGGTGGCGCGCCTGTTCGGCCTGACCCGTCGCGACGATCAGACCATGGCCCGAACCGTGCTGCAGGAGGACCCGGCCGTGTTCGGCGTGCACCTCGAGGCGGTGCGACAGCAGGTGGCCCGTCAGGCTCGCGCCCGCGCCCGTTGCGACGTCCGGGAACGCAAAACCGCCCCGGACGAGGTCCGGGGCGGTCATGAGCGCGGGCGCGTGGTTCAGCGGCCGTAGCGCTTCTTGAACTTGTCGACGCGACCCTGCGTGTCGATGAGACGCTGCGTGCCCGTGTAGAACGGGTGCGAGTCGCTCGTGATTTCGAGGAGCACGAGCGGGTACTCGTTGCCGTCGTCGAGCTT
>JBEILM010000177.1:0-6880 GCA_040379205.1 Gemmatimonas sp. | reverse complement strand
CCTCGATGACGTGGGAGTTCCACAGGGAGTCGCCGCCGTGGGCGATGACCACCGTCCCCACCCGGGGGGCGGACTGCGCGTCGAGGGCCGGAGCAAGGGCGACGGCGCCGGCGAAGGCGCTGGCGAATGCGGCGAGCGGGAAGGATCGGGTCATGGAACGGGGAGGATTGTTTGTTGAGAACAGCTTTCAACAAGGAACACCGTAGGGTAGCATTCAATGCCGATGGAATCAATCCCCTTTATTCATCCGGCATCGCCGTCGCCTTGGCGTCGCCTCGCCGACCCGGTCGCGTTAGCCTTCCCGCATGTTTCCCGTCCTGCTGGCGATGCTGCAACAACTCAACGGCTCTCCCGCCCCCACACCGGCGGCGGACGCACCGGCCCCGGTGGTGGCACGGGCGTACTCGGGACGGTCGCGTGACCTGTCGGCGCGGGCGCCGCGCCTGTCCGAGGCGGTCACCATCGATGGCACGCTGTCGGAACCGGTGTGGCAACAAGCCGCTCTGCTCACCGAGTTCACCTCTTACAGCCCGGTCGACGGCCGCCCCGCGCAGGACAACACGGAAGTCCGGATCTGGTATGCGCAGGATGCGCTGTACGTCGGGATCCGGGCGTGGGCGCCGCCCGGCACCGTACGCGCCACGCTCGCCGAGCGCGATCGCATCAGCAATGACGACTGGGTGGCGCTGCACCTCGACACCTTTCTCGATCGCCGGCGCTCGTTCGTCTTCGCGGTGAACGCGTTCGGCGTGCAGGCCGATGGCATGCGCAGCGACGTCTCGGCAGGTCCCGGGGTGTCGCGTGCCTCGCTGCAGGCCGTCGATCTGTCGCAGGACTACGTGTGGCAGTCCAAGGGGCAGCTGCTCGACGACGGCTTCACGGTGGAGCTGCGCATTCCCTTCAAGTCCATCCGGTATCAGATGGCAGGCACGCAGGACTGGGGCGTGCAGGTCATCCGGCAGACGCAGCGCACGGGGTACCAGGACACCTGGGCGCCCACGTCACGGGCCATGCAGGCGTTCACCCCCCAGTCGGGGTTCCTGCGCGGTCTCACGGGGCTCAAGCGCGGACTCGTGCTCGATCTCACCCCCACCTCGGTCACCACCACCACCGGCACCCCCGATGCCGATGCCTGGCGCTATGGCACGCGCGGCGAGTTCGGCGGCGACGTGCGATGGGGCGTCACCTCCAACTTCACGGTCAACGCCACCGCCAACCCCGACTTCAGTCAGGTGGAGACGGACGTGGGGCAGATTCCCGGTGACGTGCGCTTCGCGCTCTTCTTCCCGGAATTGCGCCCGTTCTTCGTGGAAGGGAGCGAGCAGTTCGACGCCCCCAACCGCCTCGTGAACACGCGCGCCATCGTGCAGCCGCTGGGCGCGGTGAAGCTCACCGGCAAGATCCCGCGCACCGATGTCGGATTGCTCTCGGCCATCGACGCGCCCACCAGTGGCAGGGACGGCCGCACGAGTCCGCGTTTCAACATCATCCGGCTGCGCCGCGACCTCGGCGAGCAGAGCACCGCTGGCCTGGTGTTCACCGATCGCAGCGAGGGGGCGCGCTTCAACCGTGTTGCCGGGCTCGATACGCGACTCCAGTTCAAGAACGTCTACAGCGTCGACCTGCGCTGGGCGGGTAGCCAGACCCGCGACAGCGTGACGCGCACCGGCCAGCTGTGGGAGGCGAGCACCGGCCGCACCGGACGCAGCTACGGCTATCGCTACAACCTGCAGGGGTTCAGCCCCGAGTTCGAAACGCAGACGGGGTTCGTGAACCGGGTGGACTTCGTACGGGCGCAGATCAATCAGCGGTATACGCTGTTCGGCGCCAAGGGCGGCTGGTGGGATCAGCGCCAGCACTTCCTGAGTGCCAGCGCGCTGTGGGGCTATGACGCGTTCGGCAGCCGTGAGCTGCCGCTCGAGTCGCGGGTGTCGGTGGACAACTCCATGACCATCAGAGGTGGTTGGCGGGTGAGCGCCACGCCGGACCTGCAGCGGGTGGCCTTCGACCCTCGGCGGTACGCGTCGTACGCCGCGTTGTCGCCGTCGGGGCAGGACACGGTGGCGTTCACGCCGAACGAGGCGCAGATCACCGGTGCGATGACGCTGGCAGTCAACACCCCGCAGTGGCGACGCGCCGGGGCCACGCTCACGGCCATCGTGGGCACCGAGCCGGAGTTCTTCGAAACGGCCACGGTGCAGCGCCGCGAGGTGGAAGCGCAGCTCGATCTGCGGCCATCGTCGCAGGTGCGCATCGGCACGCTGCTCCGCTATCAGCGCTTCGTGCGGGCGCGTGACGGCTCGGTGTTCAGCACCCAGGTCGTGCCGCGGCTTCGGCTGGAGTACCAGTTCTCCCGCGCGCTCTTTCTGCGCTTCATCGGGCAGGTGGAGTCGCGCGACCGGAGCGCGCTGCGCGACCCGCGCACCGAACAGCCGCTCTTCCGGCGTGACGCCGCAGGCGTGCTGAGTGCGCAGGGTGCGCGCCGATCGCTGCTGGGCCGCGCCGACTGGCTGGTGAGCTACCTGCCCAGCCCCGGGACCGTTGTGTTCTTCGGCTACGGCACGGCGATGGACGCCTCCGAGACGATGCGTCCCGGCGACGTCCAACGCACGAGCGATGGCGCGTTCGTGAAGTTCAGCTACCTGTATCGGGTGCGGAACGCGGCGCGGTAGGGACACGCGCGCGAGCCGGAGGTCGGGTGCGCCTACCTGAGAGTCGATACCTTCGCCACGGGCCGCGTGACTGGTACGGGATGAACCGGCGCGCGCGGCGTGGTCTTCGCCTGGGGCGTCGACCGGAGCGGACGCGGGATGGGCAGGTTGGTGTAGCCCTCGTCGTGCGCGGCTTCATGGGCCGCTACCCAGATGAGAAACGCGCGACGTCGGTCGAGCGTGCAGCCTTCGACGATCCCGCCGGCGGCTCTGTTACGGTTGCAAAGTGGCCCCGGGGCTCGGTGCGATCTTCGGCACCAATCATGTGCTACGCCGTCATGAGATGGCGCTTCGGTCATGTCGCGTCCGCCGCGTCAAACGCTCAGCCGCACATGGCAGCCTCCACCTGCTCGCGTAGTACCATGCGAAGCTGACGGGCAGGCTGATCGAGCGGTACATCGGTGACTTCGCCGGCGGTGATCGTGACGAGTCCTTCACCACGCCGTGACGGTCAAGGCCGACACTGTGGGACCCGTGCACACCGACTCCCGCCACCAAGGCCCCGCCGTGTCCTTCCGTCGTGCCACTCGATCTCTTCTGCGCCGCGCCGCTGCGGCGCGACTGCTCGGCACCCTCACGCTCGGTTCGCTGGCGCTGGCCGCGTGCTCCGCCGACCGGAGTGCCACCGAACCCGTCGTGAGTGGCCCGCGGGCGGATGTGACACAGGCGGCGTCGCTGGTGGGCGTACTGTTCGTCAATGAAGTCGAATCCAACCTCGGTGTCCCGGGCGATTGGATCGAGCTGTACAACGCTGGCTCGGTCCCGCTCGACGTCAGCAACTTTCTCATCAAGGACAACAGTGACGGCCGGACCGATCGGCTTCCGGCCGGCTCCGTCATTCCCGCCGGCGGGTTCCTCGTGCTCGACGAGAACCAGCAGTTCTCCTTCGGCCTTGGCGCCGCCGACAATGTGCGGCTGTACGCGGCCGATGGCGTCACACTCATTGACCGCTTCGACTGGACCGAGCACGCCGCGACCACCTACGCGCGCTGCCCGGATGGCTCTACGAACTGGGCCACGAGCACGCTGAGCACGAGAGGCGCGGCGAACGACTGCGCGC
This sequence comes from Gemmatimonas sp., assembly GCA_040379205.1. GTDB lineage: Bacteria > Gemmatimonadota > Gemmatimonadetes > Gemmatimonadales > Gemmatimonadaceae > Gemmatimonas. The sequence continues at coordinate 3,109 of JBEILM010000177.1, read as the reverse complement.
CGCGCATCGTCATCAACGAAATCGAATCGAGCGGTGGGACCCCCGGCGATTGGATCGAGCTCTACAACCCGTCCGCCGTCCCGGTGGATCTGGGCGGATACATCGTCAAGGACAACAACGATGCCGCCTCGTATGCCTTGCCGGCCGGCACCACGATCGCGGCCGGTGGTTTCCTGGTGCTCGAGGAGAGCCAATTCGTGTTCGGGCTTGGCGGTAGCGACGCGGTGCGCCTGTTCCGCCCGAATGGCACCACGCTGGTGGACAGCCATGTCTGGACGTTGCACTCAGCCACGACCTACGGACGTTGCCCTGATGGTACCGGGGCCCTGGTGACGACGGCGGCGCCCACCAAGGGCACCGCCAACAGCTGCAGCGCACCCACCACCACGGTCACGTTCAACGAAGTGGAGTCGAACGGGGATGCGGTCGGTGATTGGGTGGAGCTCTTCAACACCGGCACTGCGGCGGTCGATCTTTCCGGCTACGTGTTCCGCGACAACGACAACACCCGCGGGTACACCTTGCCCTCGGGGACGACCATCGCGCCCGGTGGGTATCTCGTGCTGCTCGAAAGCCAGTTCGGCTTCGGGCTTGGCGCTGCGGACGAGGTGCGCCTGTTTGCGCCGGGCGGTGTGACGCTGGTGACCAGCTATGCGTGGACGGCCCACGCGGCCACCACCTTCGGGCGCTGCCCGAATGGTACGGGCCCGTTCGTCACGACCACCAGCTCCACGCGCGGTGTCGCCAACGACTGCTCGGTGGCGGTGCGCCTCAACGAAATCGAATCGAGCGGTGGCGTCCCCGGCGACTGGATCGAGCTGTTCAATGCCGGCAGCGTCGCTGTCGATCTCGGGGGCTTCGTACTGCGGGACAACCAGGAGTCGAATTCGTACGTGATTCCGGCTGGGACCACGATTGCCGCCGGTGGCTACCTCGTCCTCGACGAGGCGGTATTCGGTTTCGGGCTCGGGGGCGCCGATGCGGTGCGCTTCTTTGCACCGGGTGGCGCCACGCTGCTCGACAGCTACACGTGGACGGCGCACGCCAGCACCACCTACGGGCGCTGCCCGAGTGGCTCGGGGCCGTTCGTCACGACGACCGAACCCAGCAAGGGCGCCGTCAACCGCTGCCCCGGTGATGTGGTGTTCAACCTCTGGCCCGGTGATGCGGACATTCGCACCGTCGACCTCGCCAATACGTTCGGCCCCAACATGAGCGGCCTATCGCTCCAGCCGGTGACCGGCAGCTCCACGGGAGTGCTCTGGGCGGTGAGGAACGGTCCGGGGACCCTCTTCCGGTTGGCGTATCTCAATGGGACGTGGACCCCGAACAGTTCGCGTACCTGGACCGGTGGCAAGGCACTGCGCTACCCCGACGGCCAGGGAGACGTGGACGCCGAAGGTGTGCTCGTTCGCGGCAGCATGGCCTACGTGGCCGCCGAGCGAAACAACGGGGCGAGCAGCGTGAGCCGCAACAGCATCCTGCTGTACAACGTCGGCACCGCTACCGGGGCGGCGATCACTGCCCTCCGCGAATGGAATCTCACGGCAGACTTGCCGGTCGTCGGCGCCAATCTGGGCCTCGAAGGCATCACCTTCGTATCCGACGCGTACCTCACCGCCAACGGTTTCTTCGACGAGAGCAAGGGGCGGGCCTATACGCCGGCCGACTATTCCAACCATCAGGGTGGTCTGTTCTTCGTGGGCGTCGAAGGCAACGGGCTGGTGTATGCCTACGCTCTCGATCACGTGAGCGGCGGCTTCACTCGGGTCGCCTCGTTCCCTGGCGGGTTCAACGGCGCCATGGACGTGACCTTCGATGAAGCGCTCGGCCAGCTCTGGGTGGTGTGCGACGACACCTGCCAGGGGCGCACGGCGGTGCACCGCATCGACACCCAGGTGGGCTCCCCCACACAGGGCCGCTTCGTGATCACCAACCGCTTCGACCGGCCCGCCGGCATGCCGGATACGAACAATGAAGGGTTCACCTTTGCGCCGCTGAGCAGCTGCGTGAACGGCAAGCGCCCGGTCATCTGGGCGGATGACAACCAGCTCGGCGGCTTTGCCCTGCGGCAGGGCACACTCACCTGCGCGCCGTTCTGATCCGGCGCCCGTCTTCCTCCTCACTCTCCACTCGCATCATGCTCCGTTCCCTTTGCCCGCTGATCGCCGCGGCCGCCGTCGTGACCACCGCGCTGCCGGCCACCGCCGCGGCCCAAACCACGTTCACCACCTTCGGCGCGTTCGTGGCGGCGATCGGCCCTTCTGGTACCGACCAGTTCAACGCTCTCGGCGAAGGACCCGTCGGTAGCATGCTGTCGCGCACGGCCGGTGGATTCTCCTACTCGGTGCAGGCATCTGCCGCCGCTCCCCTGGACCAGCTGTTCGGGCTCGCGAATCCGCTCGCCCCGGCGGACTCGTGGCTGACGACGGAAGAGGCCACGGCGTCGCTGCACTTCGGCGGATTCTCGTCGGATGTCTTCGCCATTGGTGGCCACTTCTTTGCCACCGACCTGTCCGGCAGTCCGAGTGGGACGGGCCTTCGCCTCGTCGCGATGGACATCATGGGGAACATGGTGGACGTTTCGCTCGGCTCCACGTCGCAGGATGGGTTCTTCGGCGCGCGCTTCGACTTCGCGCTCGCGTCGCTCATGGTGACCGCCGACAACAACAACTTCGCCGGCATGGCGTACTTCGCTACCGCCAATGACCTGGTGCTCGGCGCGGCGCCGCAGACGGTACCGGAGCCGGCTTCGGCGTGGCTGCTGGTGACGGTGCCCGGCATGCTGCTGGTGGTCCGCAGCTCTCGCCGCGAGACGCGCCGAGTGAGGCGTGCCCGGCTCGTGCTCAGCTGATGGCGCCGGGGCGCGCACCGCGCCGCTGACAGGCACGCTGGTCGAGCGGCACACCCGCCGAGTCACACGGGCAGTGGCCACTCCCCACGCCGCCGCAGGAGCCCTTGAGCGACGTGCCGGAGAGCATCACGCCGATCGCCATGGCGCCCATCGCGAGCGCCACCACCGCCAGGGTGAGCAGGGCAACCATCATGGGAGGAGCCTCCGGGAAGACGGGGACGGCAGGGTCACCAGCGCCGCACGAAACCCGTCGGT
>JBEILM010000176.1:0-6944 GCA_040379205.1 Gemmatimonas sp. | reverse complement strand
TGGTCGAATGGCCCCGCTTTCCGCGCGATCCGAAGCCGGCCGCATGACCCGCATCGACCGTGCGCTGGCCGGCGAGGTGCGCCGCTGCCTGATCGTCGACGATGAGCCCGCCCTGCGCACGATCGTGCGGCGGCTCATGACCGCTGAGGGCTTCGCGTGCCTCGAGGCGGCATCCGGGGACGAAGCGCTGGCGGTGCTCGAGATGACGTCCGTGCCACTCGTGCTGTCGGATTTTCACATGCCGGGTATGGACGGCGCCGCACTGCTGCAGGCGGTGCACGCCCGATGGCCGACGACGGCGGTGGTGATGATCACCGCGGTCTCAGACGTGAATCTCGCCGTGCGCTGTCTCGACGCGGGTGCGTTGGACTACCTCACGAAGCCGTTCTCCACCGAGGAGTTGCGGGCGCGTGTGCTGCAGGCGTTGGAGAAGCGCCGGCTGCTGCGCGAGAACCAGGCGTATCGCGACCAGCTCGAGGAGCGGGTGGCGCTGCAGGCGCGCAAGTACGAGGAGCTGTTTCTCGCGTCGTTGCAGTCGCTCGCCGATGCCCTCGAAGTGAAGGATGCGTACACGTGGGGCCACTCGACGCGGGTTTCGCGCTATGCCATGGCCATTGCCGCCGAGCTGCACCTGTCGGGAACGCTGCTCGACCAGCTCGAACTGGGCAGCCGCCTGCATGACATCGGCAAGATCGGTGTGCGCGAGTCCGTGCTGAACAAGCCGGGCGCCCTCACGGACGCCGAGTACGCGCATGTCATGGAGCACCCGGTGATCGGCTGGCGGCTGCTCGCGCCGCTGCTGCGCGACATGCCGCACGCACTGGCCGTGGTGCGCTCGCATCACGAGCGCTTCGACGGCGAGGGGACACCGGACCGGCTCACCGGCTTCGCGATTCCCCTCGAGGCGCGCATTACCGCCGTGGCCGATTCCTTCGACGCCATGACGAGCGGGCGCCCCTATCGCGATGGCATGCCGGTGGAGGATGCCGTGGCCGAACTGCGCCGCTGTGCCGGCACGCAGTTCGATCCGATGTGCGTGGCCGCCTTCGAACGGGCACTCGACAAGCGGGCCGTGCCGCGTCCCGACTGGAGCGTCCGTCGCCAGACCCGCATCCAGATCGTGGCCTGACGGCGCCTGGCTGGCGCCATGGCGTGGCACGCAGCCTCAGCCGGTGACCACCCGACCGCCGATCAGCAGCGGTGTAAGACACTCGGCCAGCAACGCGTCCACCCCGGTCGACGGCGCGAGCCAGCGTGTTTCATGTACCGGCGTGAGCTGTCGGTCGCGGAGGCCCTGCCGTGCCCGCCAAAGCAGGTCGCGATGGGTCCAGCGCTGGAGATCCGTGGAGCCCGGCGCAAGGTGAACCAGACACTCTTCGTCGCGCCCCACTGCCTCGCGGTCTCCCTCGAGCACGAGCCCGAAATGGCTGCCGAGGTCGACGGTGCGCGACTGGTCCCCGACGTCGATGCGGGCCGCCCGCGGCGCGTCGTCCAGCCACACCACCGGCATGCCTGCGGGGATACGGTCGGCGAACGCCTTCACCGAGAAGAGCGCCCCAACGTTCGCGACCGGAAGCTGCCGCGCGATCTCCGGCGTGTCACAGGCGGGGTCGAGCCAGAGCGCACCACGCCCGTCGCTGGCCGCGAGGGCCACCAGCACAGCGGGCCCGGGGGGCAGCCAGATGGCCGAACGGCGGCCCGAGAGCGCGCGCACGAGCGGTGCAGATCGCTGAAGCAGCGTCAGGCCGGCGGCAACGAGCGCGGCCGTATCGCGCCCATCGATGCGGCCGCCGGCGGCTGCAAGGGCGAGGGGGAAGAGTGCGAGCGGATCGGACATGACCCGTACATGGTAATCGCCACCCCGCCAGCGCTGTACGCTCGGACCATGTGCGCTTACCGCGAAACGGTGTCGCCGCCGATTCGTCCATTGTCGGACGCGATTTTCTGGGGACGACGGGCTCCCGGCGTGCGACCGATGGTGAGGCGGGGGGGGCCCGTCTACCTTTCCCCGGTATTCTTCGCCTGCGGCCGACCCGCGAGCGTTGCCGTCCCCGACGATGAGGACCGACATGGCGTTTGATGGGTTGATGGTGAGTGTGTCCGGTGTGCGTGGTCGCGTCGGCGAAGCGTTGACGCCTGAAGTCGTGGCAACCTTCGCGGCCGCGTTCGGGGCGTGGGCGTCGCGGACCGGCAATCGGCAGGTCGTGGTGGGGCGCGACAGTCGCGTGTCAGGGCCGATGTTCACGCGCATCGTGCACGGCGCGCTCGAATCGGTCGGCTGCACCGTGATCGACATCGGCATGGCCCCGACGCCCACCATCCAGCTCGCCGTCGAGCACCATCATGCTGCGGGCGGGCTGGGCATCACCGCCAGCCACAACCCGATCGAGTGGAACGCGCTCAAGTTCATCGGGCCGTCGGGGCTGTTCCTCTCGGCCGCCGAAGGTGCCGAGATGCGGGCGCTCTTGGATACCGGTATTCCGCGCGCCACGTGGGACCAACTCGGTCGGATCGTGACTGACGACGACGCCATCAGCCGCCACCTCGCGCAGGTGCTGGCGTTGCCGTGGCTGGATGTGGAGGGCATTCGCGCCCGATGCTTCCGCGTGGCGCTCGACTGCTGCCACGGCGCCGGCAGCGTCATCATGCCGCAGCTGCTCACGGAGCTGGGCTGCGAGGTGTACGCCATCAACATGGACGCCGACGGACGCTTCCATCGTCCACCGGAGCCGGTCGCCGAGAATCTCGGTGAATTGGAGGCGCTGGTGCGGGCGACGCAGGCCGATATCGGCTTCGCCACCGATCCCGATGTCGATCGTCTCGCGCTCGTACTCGACGACAGCAAGGCACCGGGCGAGGATTACACGCTGGCCTTTGCGGCGCGCACCGTGCTCAAGCACCGCCCGGGGCCCGTGGTGACCAACCTCTCCACCAGCAAGGTCGTATCGGACGTGGCGCACGAGATGGGCGTGCCTTTTCAGTTCGCCAAGGTGGGCGAGGTGAACGTCGCCCTCACTATGCGCGATGTCGGGGCCACCATTGGCGGCGAAGGCAACGGCGGTGTGATCCTGCCCGAATTGCACCTGGGGCGCGACGCCCCGCTCGGGGCTGCGCTCATGCTGCAGCTGATGATGGAGGAGGGGCGCCCGCTCTCGCAGTTGGTGGCCGACCGGCCCCGCTACGTGATCGTGAAGGACAAGTTGGACCGTCCCGATGCGCCGCTCGATGCGGTGTACGAGGCGCTGCGCGCGGCGTTCCCGGATGCGACCGCCGATACGCAGGACGGTTTGCGCCTCGATTGGCCCGACCGGTGGGTGCATCTGCGCCCGTCGGGGACGGAGCCGATCGTGCGCGTGATCGCCGAGGCGCCGACGGACGCCGACGCGCGCACGCTGATCGCGCAGGCCCGCGAGCCGCTGAGCGCGCTCGCTTCCCTTTGACCTGACCAGACCATGTGTGGAATCGTTGGTTACGTAGGGCACCGCATCGCGACGCCGATGCTGATCGAGGGCCTCAAGCGGCTCGAGTACCGCGGCTACGACTCGGCAGGGGTGGCGATCATGAACGGCAAGGGCGTGGAGACGCGCCGGGCCGCCGGCAAGATTGCGCGCCTGGAGTCGGTGATCGCGAACGATCCCCCGCACGGCACCATGGGCATCGCGCACACGCGGTGGGCCACGCACGGGCCGCCGAACGAACAGAACGCCCACCCGCATGTGAGCCAGGACGGCACGATCGCCGTGGTGCACAACGGCATCATCGAGAACGCCACCGTGCTCAAGGCGGGCCTCGAGGCGCGGGGCTACGTGTTCAAGTCGGACACCGACACCGAAGTCCTCGCCCACCTCATCGAGACCGCGTACGCGGGCAATCTCGAGGCGGCGGTCATCGAAGCGCTGCGGCAGGTGGACGGCACGTACGGTATCGCCGTGATCTCGAGTACGGAGCCGGACAAGATCGTGGCGGCCCGCAAGGGCAGTCCGCTGCTCGTGGGCATCGGCGAAGGCGAGCACTACATCGCGTCGGATGCCTCGGCGATCCTCACACACACGCGTCAGGTGGTGTACCTCGACGACGGTGACGTGGCGGTGGTGACCAAGGACGGCTACAAGGTCGTCGACCTGGATGCCGCCGTGCGGGAGAAGCCCGTCACGCGCATCGAGTGGGATCTTGCCCAGATCGAGCGCGGCGGGTACCCGCACTTCATGCTCAAGGAGATCTTCGAGCAGCCCACGACGGTGGAGAACACCATGCGCGGGCGCCTCATCCTCGAGGAGGGCTTCTCGAAGCTGGGCGGGCTGAACATTTCCAAGGAAGACCTGCTCGCGATCGACAACATCATCATTACCGCGTGCGGTACGAGCTGGCACTCGGCGCTCATCGGCGAGATGATGATCGAGGAGCTGTGCCGCATCCCCGTGGAGGTGGAGTACGCCTCGGAGTTCCGCTACCGCAATCCGATCGTCACGCCGACCACGCTGTGCATCGTGATCTCGCAGTCCGGCGAGACGGCGGACACGCTGGCGGCAATGCGGGAGGCCAAGCGCCGCGGCGCGCGCACGCTCGGGCTCGTGAATGTCGTCGGCTCGACCATTGCCCGCGAGGACGACGGCGGCATCTACCTGCACGCCGGTCCCGAGATCGGGGTGGCCTCCACGAAGGCGTTCACCAGCCAGGTGGTGGCGCTGGCGCTGTTCACGCTCAAGCTGGCGCGCCTGCGCGACCTCAGCGTGGAGCGGGGGCGCGCCATCGCCCAGGCGCTCGCCAAGCTGCCCGAGCAGATTCAGAGCATCCTCGATCGCGCCGAGGAGATCGAGGCGCTGGCCGAGGAGTTCAAGCGGGCGTCGAATTTCCTCTACCTCGGCCGTGGCTATAACTTCCCGGCCGCGCTCGAGGGCGCGCTCAAACTCAAGGAAATCTCGTACATCCACGCCGAGGGCTATCCGGCGGCCGAGATGAAGCACGGCCCCATCGCCCTCATCGACGAGATGATGCCGGTGGTGTGCATCGCGCCCCACGACGCGGTGTTCGACAAGATCACGTCGAACATCCAGGAGGTGAAGGCGCGCAAGGGCAAGGTCATCGCCATCACCACGCGCGAGGAGCCATCGCTGGCCGGCAAGCTTGACTACGAATTCCGCATTCCCGAAACGGTGGACCTGCTGACGCCGATCCTGGCCAGCGTGCCGCTGCAACTGCTGGCCTACTACATCGCGGTAAAGCGCGGCTGCAACGTGGACCAGCCGCGGAATCTGGCCAAGTCGGTGACCGTGGAATAGGAAGCCAAGTCCTGCGCGTGCGCGGGAGATAGCACCCCAAGGCAACAGGGTGGAGGGGATCAGGGAGGAGGGAGCAGCGAGGGCGGTATGCGGTCGCTGCCTCCTCCCCCCTGACCTCCTTCCCCCTGTTATCTTGCGGGGATGCCTGACAGCAGTCTCGAACAACAGCCGACCGCCGCCCCCGTCGACCACAGCCGCCTCGAGCGCGAAGTGGCCAGGCGCCGCACGTTCGCCATCATCTCGCACCCCGACGCCGGCAAGACCACGCTCACCGAAAAGCTGCTGCTGTACGGTGGCGCGATTCACCTGGCCGGCTCCGTGAAGGCGCGGCGCGCCACGCGGCACGCCACCTCCGACTGGATGAAGCTCGAGCAGGAGCGCGGCATCTCCGTGACCAGCTCCGTGCTGCAGTTCGAGTTCCTGGGCTACCAGCTCAACCTGCTCGACACGCCGGGGCACGAGGACTTCTCGGAGGACACGTACCGCACGCTCGTGGCGGCCGACAGCGCGATCATGCTGCTCGACAACCGCAAGGGCGTGGAAGAGCGCACGCGTCAGCTGTTCGACGTGTGCAAGATGCGCCGCACGCCGATCTTCACGCTGGTCAACAAGTGCGACCGCATCGGCGAGGATCCGCTCAAGCTCATTCAGGACGTCGAGGCGGACCTCGGCATCGATTGCTACGCGGCCACGTGGCCCGTGTTCGACAACGACGTGTTCGTGGGGGTGTACGACCGCCTCAAGCGCGAGGTGCACCTCTTCGAGCGCAGCGGTGACCGTGGCGCCACGCGCGCCGACGACACGATCGTGAGCATCGACGACCCCAAGCTGATCGACGAGATGGGGGAGAGTGCGTTCGATCGCCTCATGGGCGACATCGAACTGCTCGACGCGGCGGGGCACGAGTACGAGCACCAGCGCGTGATCGACGGGGCGCTCACGCCCGTGTTCTTCGGCTCGGCGCTCACGAACTTCGGCATCGAGCCGTTCCTGCGCGAGTTCCTCGAACTGGCCCCGTCGCCGGGGCCGCGCGAGTCCAGCGCCGGCCCCGTGGACCCGCTGCGCGAGGACTTCACCGGCTTCGTGTTCAAGATCCAGGCGAACATGGACCCCAAGCATCGCGATCGCGTGGCGTTCCTGCGGATCGTCTCGGGGCACTTCGAGGCGGGCATGCAGGTGGTGCACCAGCGTACGGGCAAGCCCCTCCGCCTCGCGGCCCCGCAGCAGTTCATGGCGCGTGATCGCGTGGCCATCGAGGAGGCGTGGCCCGGAGACGTGATCGGCGTGATGGACCGCGGCAACCTGCGTATCGGCGATACACTCGGCGGCGACGGGATGCTCGAGTTCCAGGGCATCCCCCGCTTCGCGCCGGAGCACTTTGCCCGCGCCATGCCCGCCGACCCGATGAAGCGCAAGCAGTTCGATCAGGGGCTGCGGCAACTCACCGAGGAAGGGGCGGCGCAGGTGTTCTACGCCGAGACGAGCGCCGGGGCGCAGCCCATTGTGGGCGCCGTCGGTCAGCTCCAGTTCGACGTGATGGCGTTCCGCCTGGAGTACGAGTACTCCGCGCCCTGCAAGTTCGAGAAGATGAGCTATCGCTGGCCGCGCTGGCTGACCGGCCCCAAGGCCGATGTGGAGCGGGTGGCGACGGGGCTTGGCCGCATG
>JBEILM010000175.1:0-6944 GCA_040379205.1 Gemmatimonas sp. | reverse complement strand
TGCTGGTGGAGCTCGAGCCGAAGCAGCGCAAGTTCTACGATGCGCTGCGGGATCGGGTGCGGGCCGACGTGATGGCGCAGGTGCAGTCGCAAGGCATTGGCAAGTCGCGACTGCACATTCTGGAGGGGCTGCTGCGGCTGCGGCAGGCAGCGTGTCATCCGGTGCTGGTCGACGCGCGCATGCGGGCCGCGCCGAGCGCGAAGCTGGATGCGCTCGTACCGGCGCTCGTGGACGTGGCGGCCGAGGGACACAAGGCGCTGGTCTTCTCGCAGTTCACGTCGCTGTTGTCGCTCGTGCGCACGGCGCTCGACGCGGAAGGGATCGTGTACGAGTATCTCGACGGGCGCACCCGGGATCGTGAGGCGCGGGTGACGCGCTTCCAGCAGGACACCAGCTGTCCGGTGTTCCTCATCAGCCTCAAGGCCGGCGGCCACGGCCTCACCCTCACCGCCGCCGACTACGTGTATCTGCTCGATCCCTGGTGGAACCCGGCGGTCGAGGCCCAGGCCATCGATCGGGCGCATCGCATCGGCCGCACGCGCCACGTGGTGGCCACACGCCTGGTGGCTAGCGACACGATCGAGGAGAAGATCCTCGCCCTCCAGGAGAGCAAGCGCGCCCTCGCCGACGCCATTCTTTCGGCGGACCGGGGCGGGCTGCAGTCGATCGGGACGGCGGAGCTGGAGCTGCTGCTGGGGTGAGGGGCAAATGGGTGGGATTCCCTCCCCCGCGTAGAAACGGCCGCGTGCGTCGGATCGTCGTGATCGCCTCGCGCCGTTTCTGTTCGGCGCGAGGCGGCGACACGTCCACTGCGACCGGCTCGCTGACGGGATGCTGATGGTGCGTGAGCCGTGGCAAGGCAATCATGCGGCCTTCTGCCGGTATCTCGAGGCTCTGCATAAGCTGGCCGACGGTGAAGCGCTGCGACCCGTGCACCACCAGGCATTGTGGCCATCACTCCTTCACCGCGTACCTCGGAAGCGCAGGCGACGGGAGCACCACACACGCGTCGTGCTGGGATAGCGCGGATGACGGCCGGATGACACCGTGCGCCTCGCTTCGCCGTTGATCGCAGCAGCGTCCTGACCTGTCTCACGGAGGTATCGGCCATGTTCATCCGCCCTCGGCTCGTCGCTCAACGGGTCCTCGGCATCGTGTTGCTGCTGTCGACGGTCTCCCAGCTTGCCGATGCGCAGCCCCACTGCCCCAAAGAGGATGGCGGAACGGTATCCGGAGAACCCGGAACCCCGGCAGCTGGAGGCGGGGCGTCGGTTTCCGGGACGACGGGGTCGACGTCGAAGCGGGAAACCACGACCTACCACGAGGCGGATCACGTCGGCGCCGTCGGGAAGCTCGTAGCCGATGCGTCCGCGCCATCCTGCGGCGCGCAGGCGACGCAGTTCGTCCTCCATGGCCAAGGCCCACGGGGCCGCCGCATGCGCCACGAGTGGCAGCGCCGCGAGGTCCCGTCCATTCAGCGCCCCCCGGCGTGCCAGTGGATGCTCAGCCGGCAACAGCGCGCCAGCATTCGGGTCGACGAGCAGGGGCTCGAACTGAAGTGTCACCGAGCCCGTGCTGTCGGTGTCAGCGACCGGTGGACCGAACGCATCGCACCAGAAGCCGACGTCGAGCGCACCGGTCCGTACCGCATCGGGCTGCTGCACCACCGGTCGGGCGTCCAGCACGACGGCGCGGGAAGGCGAAGTCGCGTCCTGCGTGGACCTCGTCGGCTCCACGGATAACGGCCCGCTGGCGACGGCACCACACGCGTCATACGCAGCCACCGCGGCTCGTACCAGCGCGGTGCCTCCGCCGTAGTCCACCACCCCCAAACGCAGCGGGGCGCGAACCGGTGCGCGAACGCGCGCGACCGCGGCGTCGGCGGCTGCCAGGATGTCGCGGGCGTCCGACACGAACCGGGCGCCGGCCGCCGTCGGCCGTACGCCACGCGCGTGCCGCTCGAAGTGGCTTACGTGCAGTTCACGCTCGAGATCGGCGATCTGCTGCGACAGCGCCTGCTGCACCACGTGCAACGCCTGCGCGGCGCGGGTCATGCTCCCGGCGTCGGCCACGGCGACCGCATATCGCAGATGTCGGAGTTCCATGCAGACGCGCGCTTGGGGCGGAGTAGGAGCCGGGAGTCGAGCCACCAGCCGTGCTGGGACCTCCGCCCGGAACGATGTGTTGGTGCTGGGCATCGGTTCCGCACGATCTTGCGCCCCATGCGCGACCTGCTCCTACTCGACAGTGCCCCAGTGGTTTCGTCGAACAACTCGCGACGGCAGTGACTCGCCGCGTCCCGTATCGCCTGCGCCGCCGCGCTGCTCTGGCCACTCCGGCTGGCCGCCCAGGCACCGTTCAGCCCCGCCGTTCTCGAGCGGGCCGAAGTTCATGCGCGCCTCGATGCCCTCGGCTGCCGGTCGTGGCGCGGCGCTCCACCCGATCGCGAGACCGGCGGGTGGCTCTGGGGGCTGCCGAGCGTGACAGTCGGACTGCCTGGCGCCGTCGAGGTGGGACTCGGCATCAGCGTGGTCCGTCCCCGCCCGGTGACGCTGGCCACGGCGGACCTGCTGCCCACGGCCAAGTGGCAACTCTGGGCCGACCCCGCCATGGGTCGCGCGGTGGCGGTCGCCGCCCTCGCTTTCCTGCCATTCGCTCGGCGTACACCCGAGAAGATTCCGACGGATGCGTATGGCTTCGCCTTCGTGGCAGCGAGCACGACCGCACCGGTCCCGCGGCGTGCGCTCGTGGGCGAGCGAGCCCAGACCGTCACGGTTGCTGCCTTCGAAAAAGTCGGACGCGGACGGGCGTGGCTCGCCCTCAACGACGAGAGCCGGCGCGGGGTGATGCTGGCGCTCGACCAGCCGCTGCCGCGCACCCTCACCCGTCGTGCTGGCGCCGACGCTCTCGGGCTGTCGCTCAACTGGGTGAGCGGGCAGACGGTATTCGGGTACGCGGCCGCGGCAGTGGTCGCCGCACGGGGCGCGTGGCAGGGCTCCATGGGTTACGCGCGCGGCAATCGCCCGACCCAGAATCATGGACCGCAAGTGGCGCTCGGGCGGTCGTGGTAGTGGGCGCTGTCATCCTGCTGCGCCCACGTCGAGAGGCCGCCGGATGCCGCTATCAGAACTTCCAGTTCACCCCGACCACCGGAAAGAACGCGATCTGCTCGCGCCACTCCACGTTGCGCGTCTTGCTGTTCCACTGCTGCACCGAGCGGTTGTCGCGATTGGTGATGTTCTGCAGGTCGAGATAGGTGGACAGCCACGAGCCGCGCACCAGGAACCGGCGGTCGATGCGCACGTCGAGTCGGGCATAGGCCGGCGTGCGGTCGGCGTTGAACTGCTGCACGTCGTACACGAGCCGATTCTGCTGCGACGCGGCGGCGGCGTTGAGCGGCATGAGCGGTCGGCCGCTCGAGTAGCTGGCGCGGGTGGAGAACTCCCAGGCCGTGCCGCGCTTGGCACCCAGAATGGCGGTGAAGAGATTCGGCGCGTCGTAGCCGCCCGGGCGCCACTGGCCGTCACGCGCGCGATGCTCGACCCGCGAGCGGGTGTAGCTGATCTGCCCGTACGTGGACCCGGTGAACTTCTGCTGGGCGAAGAGTTCGATGCCGCGTGAGCGCCCCGTGCCCTCGCTGATCATGGGAAAGAGCAACTCCTGCACGCCGATCTGGTCGCCGGTGTTGGCGAGTGAAAGCTGCGTATAGTCGCGAGCCACGGGATAGTCACGGTACTGGCGATCGAACGCCTCCACACTCAGCAGCAGGTTGTCGCGCGGGGTCCACCGCGTGGCCAGCACGGCGTGATCGGCCTGCATGGGGGCGAGCGTGGCGTTGGCCGGCACATTCACCGTGAACACGATGGGGACCTGCTGGTGGTAGCGCCCCCACGTGCCCGAGACGCTCCACGCACTGGCCGGCCGCCAGGTGATGGCCGCCCTCGGCCCGAGTCGTGTCGCGCTCGACTGCGCGAATCGGTCGCCACGCACGCTGGTGGCCAGATCGAAGGCGCCGATGGTGCGCACCAGTTCGAGATACGCCCCAGCGATGTTCACCCCATCGGCACGATCCACCGCGATCGTGTCCACGCGCGCCGGCACCGAGGTGAACGGATTGTTCACGCCGAACGGCGAGGCGAGGACGGACCCGATGGTGAGACGCTTCGCGCTCGCCCCCACGTTCACATCGGCGAAGCCCGGCAGGTTGAAGGTGGCGTCGTAGCGCAGCGTGTATTCGTTCTCGCGGGCATCGTTCACGAACACCGGGGTGGTACCGAAGACATCCTCACGCACCCGGATGTCATTGGCGTTGGTGCTGGCGCTGGCCACCAGCGTGCCCACGCCGCGGGCGCCAAGCAGGCGCTGCCACGACACGCCACCGGTCCAGCGATCGCCACGAAAGCGGGTGGTGCCCGGCGGATCGGGGTCTTCGGTGTCGTCGCTGGTGCTGGTGAAATCGATGCGATCGAAGCCGCCGAGCCCCACGAGCTTCACCGCATCGCGGGCGCCGGGGCGCCAGGTGACCTTGGCCTGGAAGTTCGTGGTGTACGGCACGGCGGTGAGGCCGATGAGCGGGGCCACGAGATCGAGATAGCTCTGCCGGCTCGAGACGATGTAGTTGGCCCGCGAGCCGAGCGGACCTTCGGTGACGATACCGGCCCCGGCGTTGCTCATGTCGAACTCGGTGCGCCGCTCGTCGGTGCTCCCTTCGCGGAGCGAGATGTCGAGCACGCTCGAGAGGCGATTGCCGTAGCGCGGGCCGAATGCGCCGGCAAAGAAGGCCACGTCGCGCACCAGTTCGTTGTTGAGCATACCGATGGGGCCACCGGTGCTCCCCTGCCCGGCGAAGTGATTCAGGTTCTGCACTTCGAGTCCGTCCACGAGGAACAGATTCTCCATCGGGCTGCTGCCACGGGCGATGATGTCATTGCGCGTGCGTTGCCGGTGAGCACGCCGGGCATGGCCTGCACCAGGCGGCTCACATCGCCGATGGCTCCCGGCGCTCGGCGGATCTCCTCGTAGCTCATGGTGATGCGCGAGGCCGGCGTGTTGCGCGGAGCCACGAACGAGGCGTTGCCGGCCACCACGCGGGTGGCGGCGAGCGTGGCGGCGGCCGTCTCCAGCTGCACTTCCACCTGCGTGGGGCGCCCCGGGTTGATGAGCAGGTCGCTCACGGTGGTGGGGCGATAGCCGATGCGCAGCACCCGGATGGCCTGCGTACCCACCGGCGCGCCGGTGGGGGTGAAGCGCCCTTCGCTGTCGGACAGGGTGCCGGCGGTGCTCCCCAGGAGTTGCACCTGGGCCTCGGGAATGGGCTGCTGGGTTTCGCGATCGACGATGCGCCCCTGGATGGTGCCGGTGCGGGCCGGCTGTACCGCCGAGGCCGGCGTGGGCGTGGCCGGCGGTGCCCCCTGGGCGTGGAGCGGGGCCTGAGCGCGTGGGGCGAGCAGCGCCAGCAGGGCGGTCCCAACCAGTACATCGCGAACCAGTATTATGTGTGCCTCGGTGTGTTAGAGTAGACAAAAGAGCAGTGTTAACTACTTAGGCAAAAAAGCACCGGTCACCCACCCGACTGCAGCCCCGCCACCAGGACGGTGGCCATCCCCATCCCCAGTTGATGCGCCGCGCGGGCGTCGAGAATGTCCGACGCCACCGCCATCGCGGCGACACCGTGCAGGCCGAGCCAGAGCATCATGGCCACCTTCATGGGAGGATGGGCGCCGGCCTGGCCGGCGGCGAACAACGCCTCGCAGGCGCGAATGAGCACCCCGAACGCCGGATCGTCGCGAAAGTGGGCGCCTTCTTGGGGCATAACGCCGATGTCCGGCCGGTCGAGGAACATGATCCGGTAGCGCTCGGGCTGCGCGAGCGCGAAGCGCAGATAGGCGTCGCCAATCCCCATAAGCCGTTCTTGTGGCGCCAGTTGAGGCCGATCGGCCTCGTCGAGCGCCCGGGCGAAGTGCCCGAACCACTTCTGCAGCACCGCCTCGATGAGGGCGTCGCGGTCGCGGAAGTGGCGGTAAATGGTGGTGGGTGTGTACTGCGTGGCCTCGGCCACCTCGCGCAGCGAGAACGCCGCGTACCCCCGGGTGCGCAACTGCTCCTCGGCCACCACCAGCAGCAGATCGCGCAACCGCCCCCGTTGGGCCTCACGACGCGCGGCGGAGCGGCTTTTCAGGCGCTCCGCTCGAGACATGGTGGCATCGGGCTGCTGTTCACTGCTCATGTAAACGTAAACAACGGTGTCAACGCCTTTCGTCAAGACGTGCCTCGTGGCACCGGTGGTCACGCGAACTCCGAGAGTTGCAGCACGCGCACGTCGTCGGGCGCCGGTATCCGTCGATCGTTCGTGATGAACGACGTACAGTTCGCCCCGATGGCCGCCGCGAGCTGGAGCGCGTCGGGCGTGCGAAGGGCACTGAACCGTGCCCGGAGCTGCGCCGCTGTCCGCAACTGATCGCGCGTCAGATCCACGATCCGCACGCCGCGTGACCGGGTGAGCAGCGCGTCGTACTTCGCGGCCAGTGTCCGATCACCAGCCCGCAACGGTACGACCAGGACCTCCAACAGCGTCAACGCCGATGTCACCAGTTCGATCTCACCCGCATCCGCCCGGGCGAAGAGTTCACGAACGGGTGCCAGAAAGCGCGGGTGCTCCTCGATGAAGTAGATGAAAAGCGCCGTGTCGACCGCGATGGGCCCCGCTCCCAATGCCTCGGTCAATCCCACGTGCGGCGCTCGGCCTCCACGTGCGCCACCGCATTGGTGCCGGACCACGCCGACTTGCCCAACCCCTGCAGGTCGAGGATGGAGAGCGGTTCCGCACCCCCCAACACCTGGTCGAGGATGTGAGTGACCTCCTGCGCCACCGACCGGTGCTGCTGCTCGGCGCGTGCCTTGAGCCGCTCGTATAGTGCGTCGGGTAGGTTCTTGATGTTCAGAAT
>JBEILM010000174.1:0-6956 GCA_040379205.1 Gemmatimonas sp. | reverse complement strand
GTCGCTCGGTGTCTCGGAGACGATCCAATTCCTGCTGCGCGTCGGCTATGTGGAGCGCTATCCGGAGCCGGTGAGCGTTCGCCGGCCCATCGACTGGTTCCTCGTGTAGGCGGCGGGCCCGCAGACAACGCGGCACCGGGTGCGCGATCTGTCACCCCGCCCCGCCCCGCTGTCTGCCTGAGAATGGCGAAGCAACGGGGACCTTCAGTCCCTTGCCCGGAATGTGCACGAGCACCCGAGCCAGGAACGCGAGCGGGTCGACCGTCTCAGGGCCCGTCGTTGGCCACTCCCACTTGTCGGAAGGATAGGTCACCGCCTGCGCGCTGCGGTCGTACGTCAGCCGTTCCAGCGCGACCGGATTGCGCGCACAGTTTACCGGGCGAGCCGGGTGGCAAACGCGCGGTCCTCCTCGGACACCCACACCGCGGTGTGCACGTGAAATCCGGAATGCGGCCACGTCATCATGCCGGCCGCTTGGTCCTCGTCGAGCAACGCCAGGCGTACGAAGGGCCGGAGCATTGCGCGCCGGAATGCCTCGGTCAAGCGCGTGGTATCGTGGGCGGGCCACGTGACGAACGTGCCATCCTGCCTGAAGCCGCCGTCGGTCACGAGGAGGTGCAGCTGCGGATGCCAGTTCGCCCGGGAGCCGTGCGTCTGCAGGCGCTGCAGATGATCCGCTCTCGCAGCAGCCCCTTCCCGGCGTCAACGTGTACGCCGAGTCGCCCGGCGGGATGGAATGGGTGGTGGTCTTCAACCCGGAGCGGCCACCGTTCTGGATTCCGGTCACCGTACGGGAAGTTGCTGACGCCAGTGTGGGGTATTTCACCTTGCTGCAGCGCACCCAACTGGACAGGATGCTGGTGCAGCAGGTGCAGGCGGAGATGGCCGGTCTGACGCCCGAGGACTTGGCGGCACCGGCCTGTCTCGGGCACGATTCCCGCACCGTGCTGCAGGTGAACGGACAGGCGCAGGGGTTGGCGCTCATGCGATTCAACCCGGCGTACTGGAATCGGGCGCTGCCGATGTCGGCGGTGCAGCTCGTCAGCTACGGACGCACCGCCGAACCGGACACGGCGGGGGGCGCGGCCTGTCCGGACTATCCGCACCGCCTGGCCCGCACGATCACGTAGAACACCATCGCGACGCGGATTCAGCGTCACCAACCAACCGAGGCCCAGTCATGAAACGGACCCTCCTCGCCATCGCGGCCGCTGTTTTGCTCCCGGTGGCGGCACCGGCCCAGACCGATGCGGACGGCTGCAAAGACCATCCGCTGCTGACGCGGCTCGAGAACTTCTATGTCTCCTCCTGCGAGGAGAACTTCAATGCCCTGACCCTGCGCACCGGTGGCAGCACGTCCGAGTCGAAGGAAGGCACCCTTTTCCGCTTGTACTATCGCTACAACTTCGACAATGGGGCCAAGGCGAAGAGTGCCCTGCAGATCATCCGCAACTACGAACTGGCCCTCCAGAAGAACGGTGGCAAGCTCCTCTATCGAAACGTGAGCGGCATGGAAGGGACCGTCGAGGCGACCCTGTACCTCTCGACGAAGGAGAAGGAGTACTGGGTGCAGCTGACATCGTTTGCCGGCACCGACAACGCCGTCGAGGCCTACGCGCTCAATGTGCTGGAAGTCGAGGCCATGAAGCAGGAAGTCGCTGCCTCGCAGATGTTCGAGGCGATCAGCAAGGCTGGCTTCATTGCCCTGTACATCAACTTCGAGACCGGCAAATCGACCATCCTGCCCGAGTCGCAGGAGATCGTGACCCAGATCGCCGACATGCTGCGCGAGAACCCGAGCCTGCAGGTGAGCGTGGAAGGCCACACCGACAATATCGGGACGGCGAAGGCGAATCAGCTTCTCTCGCAGGCGCGGGCCACCGCGGTCATGAACGCGGTGATCGCCAAGGGGATCGCCCGGACGCGGCTCAGCGCCAAGGGCTGGGGGCAAACGAAGCCGATGGCCGACAATGCCACCGCCGACGGCCGAGGCAAGAACCGGCGGGTCGAGATCGTGAAGCGCTGAACCACGGGTCGGGGTGGCCGGACGGTGCCGACCACCCCGCGGTCGTCAGGGCACGATGGCCTTCGGCTTCGCCGGCCTCGTGCCATTGAGGCGCGGGCGCGGGCCGTTGGCCACGTCCACCGCAATGTCCCGGATGTCGCTCGTGATCTTCGCGCAGTGCGGAGAGTCGATGCACTCCGGCTCGTCGCTCCACTGGTGATAGTCGCGGTGGAGGCCGGTGAAGAAGCAAGCGATGGAAATGCCCTGCTGGGCGTAGTCGTCGTGATCGCTGCGGCTGTCCATGTTCACCGGGATGGTGGTCGGCATCTCGGGGCCAAGGCCGTTCATGCTGTTGGCCAGCAGCAGCCGGTTGCGGATGTCGTTGAAGGCCTTGATGGGGTCCTTGTCGACCGGCGTGGTGAAGCCGACATGGTCGTTGTGGGTGCCAACGGCGACGTCCTGTGTCTTGAGCTTCGGGTCGCTTCCGGGGAGGATGGCGATGACGTTGGGGGCCCAGTCGGTGGGGAGTTCCACGAAGTCGAGGGTGGCCGTGAGGACGCCCCCCTTGGAGCCAGGCGCGAGGCCATCGATGCTGGGGCGGCCGAAGAGCCTGGCGGCGCCCTCCCTCGTGAGGCGCAGCACCGCCGGCGCCGGGAATTGCTGCTTGAGCAGCGCACGCGAAGCGCTCGTCGTAGACGGTCTGCAGGCGCTGCAGATGATCCGACACCAACCGAAACAGCGGCGACGCTTGGGGCCGTCGGGGTTGGTAGACGCCGCGCGCTCCGGGACCAAGGAGCGCCGAGCATACGTTCGACTCGGGTGCGGACCATCACCGTTCCGTTGCGCGACGGGCCGTTTCGACGCAACATCCGCGCGATGCCGGCTTCACGAGGCGTCCTGTTGCCGAGCGGACCGACCATGCGCGCAGCGTGACGCCTCGAGCGGTCCGCTCGCCGCAGAAGCCGGCGTCAGCCCCCTCCACGCACGTCTGGTAACTCCACGGGACGCAGTGGGTAGCGGGCCATCGGGCCTCGGGGGACGGATGGCCGAACGGTCGTACGGCGCCCCGACGCGGACCACCGTCGGGATACGTGGACGGGGGCCGCCGCATTTCTTAACGCCCCCCCGCCGCGGAGCGTCATCCTCTCGCGCCGGCGCGCGCGTGACGCGCCCGCTCCACCAACCTGGGAACGCACCATGCACCGCTTGCTCTTCGGCCTCCTCCTGACCCTCGTCGTCGCCTGCGCCGGCTCCGAAGCGGGCACGCCTACCCCTCCCTCCCCGGATGGTGGCGGGAAGCCGCCCGCGCCGTCCGCGGCCGAGATGCGCCGCTGGATCGAGGACATCGTGGCGGAGGGCATCCGGCGCCCCGGGTATCCGGCGGACGCCCGCGTCGAGCAGCGCATCCGTGACTGGCTCACCGGCTTCGGAGTGGAGGACGTCCGGCTCGAGCCGGTCACGGTGACCCGCTGGATGACGGTCGAGGGCGCGTCCAGCGTCGAGGTCTGCCGCCCCGCGTGCGACGGCAGCCTCAAGCTCACGGTTTTCCCTACCCTGGCCGTGGCCGCGCCCCGCACGATCGACGCCCCGCTGGTCCGGTATGACGGCAGCACGGCCGGCCTCGCGGGGAAGATCGTCGTGCTCGACTACCCCATGGCGCGCTTCGTCCCCGGGGCGCTGGCCGACCAGTCGTTGTGGGTCCACGACCCGGATGCCGACCTCTCGAGCACGAGCCACCCGAACTCCCGCCCCCAGACGTCGAAGGCCGCGTCAACCGTCGTGGCCATCCTGCGCGCGCGCCCGGCGGCCATCGTGTGCGCGCTCGACGACTTCTTCGACACTCCGTACGTCTACGGCGTTCCGAGCCTCCTGCTGAACGACTCGATCCCCGTCGTCTACGCGAGTCCCTCCGCTCGGACCGCGCTCCTGCAGGCCCTCGCCGGCAGTGCGCCGTCGGCGCGGCTTACCGTCGTCGCCACGTCCGAGGAGGTCGTCGCCCACAACGTCGTCGGCCGTCTCCGCTCCGACAAGACCACCGACATCGTCCTCTTCGGTTCGCACCACGACGGCCCCTTCTTTGGCGCCACCGAGGACGCGGCAGGGGTGTCTCTGGTGCTCGCCCAGGCGCGCTACTGGTCGCAGGTCCCGGCGTCGCAGCGGCCGTTCGAGTTCCGCTTCGTCCTCACCGCCGGCCACCTCCTGCGGAGCCGCGGCGCCGAGGCGTGGGTGACCGCGCATCCCGATCTCGCGGCCAAGACGGTGCTCAACGTCCACCTCGAGACGCCGGCGCAGGAGTACGACGTCAATAGCCAGAACGCCCCCGTCAACCGGAATCGTATCGAGCCGCACTGGTTCTACGTGTCGAACGCCCCGGTGCTGGTTAATGGGCTCAAGGGCGCGGTCCAACGGGTGGACTACCGCCGGACGATGGCGATCGATCCCAAGGCCTTCCCCGACGGGCCACCCAGCGACGCCAAGGCGTTCTTTTCTGCAGGGATCCCGATCCTGTCCCACATCTCCAATCCCGCGTACTACCTGACAATTGAGGACAAGCTCGACAAGGTGAGCGACAAAGCCAACGAGGAACTCAGTCGTGTCGTCATTGACGTCGTGTGGGGCCTCGCAGGCCAGACCCCCGCCAGCCTCCGCGCCGCGGTTCGATGACGCGCGACCCTGCCGCCGCCGCCCGGTCCGTTCAGGGATGATGCCTAGTTCGGGCAGTCGGCGGCGACCAGCATCTGGTCGAGCATCGTGCGCGAGTAGTACACACGGTTGATGAACACGGCGCGCACCTTCGACGAGTTCCGGATGTCCACGAGCGGATTGGCGTCCAGGAGGACGAGGTCGGCCCGCTTACCGACCTCGACTGTCCCCGTCGTGGCTGTCCGCTTGAGGTACTCCGCCGGGGCGCGCGTGGCCAACGACAGCGCCTGATAGGGCGTGAGCCCCGCCCCAACGGCGGCCTCCAGCTCCCGGTGGAACGCGAAGCCCGGCACCGCATACGTGGCGTAGGCGTCGCTCCCGATCATCAGCTTGGCGCCCCGGTCGAACAGGCGCTTGATGAGGGCCCGGTACTCCGGAAGGTTGTGGTTCACCGCGCTCTCGTTACGCCACGAGTTCACGCGGCCCGAGCACATGTACTGCACCCCGTCCGGCTCGGACGCCTTGAGCGAGGTCAGCGTGGCCTGGTTGACGCGGATGCCGAGCGTGAAGGTGTTCCAGACTCCGTTCTGTATCGTCAGGTCCTCGAGCTGCTGCTCCGCCGCGTCCAGTTGCCCGTTCGGCAGGTATCCGTCGAGGTGCTCGACGGTGGACTGACGCCCCTCCGGATAACCCTGCAGCACCTTGAGCAGACCGACCCCAACCGCGGTGTGACCGCCCACGGGGAGGCCGGCCTTGGTGGCCTCGTCGAGGATCGCGCGGTAGGTCGGCTCACTGAGCAGCGTGTAGACCTTGACGAGGTCCACGCCCCACTGCCTCTGCGTGGCGATCGCGTTCCGCGCCGCGGTGGGCGAGTCGATGGACGGTCCGCCGAAGGCGGGGTGTCCGCCCACCTGCATCGCGGGACCGGCGGTGAGGAAGTTCGGCCCCTGCAGCGGAAGGCCCGCCAGCTGCGGGGCGAGGTTGTTGCGGATGCTGTCGCGCAACGCGACCTGCCAGGCGTACCCCGCCATGTTCCGCAGCGTCGTGATGCCGTTGGCCAGGTACAGGAACAGCTCCTCGCGCCGCGTGAAGTGCCCATGCATGTCGCTGTAGCCGGGCAGGAGGAACTTGCCCGTGCCGTCCACGGTGACCGCCCCGGCCGGAATCGGAGCGTTGGCGGTACCGATGAAGCTCACCAAGCCGTTGTTGATCACGACGGTCTGGCCCGACAGGACGGTCGTCGCCGAGGTCATCGGAATCACGGTCACGTTCGTGATCACGACCGGCGCGTCCACGGGCGGCTTGGGCGGTGGATCGATCGGCGTCTGGGACTGTGGATCGATAGGTGTCTGGGACTTCGGTTCGCCCCCGCACGAGCCGGCGAGGGTGGCGACAAGCACGGTGACGGCGAGCAGGGGGCGGGGTCGCATGGGGAGACGCGGCAGGGCGAGGCGGGAAGGGGATCTGAGGCGGGCCGGAGTCTGGGTAGACGAGCGATCCCCCGATTCGTTAAGCGTCTCGGCCACGCACGCCGACGGCACGATCCGGACCACGTCATCCCGCCCCCGCTGGCACCATCAGGCCGCCCCTGCGTTTGCGCGTGACCGTCGCCGCCACGACGGCGTCCGCTGACCGTGCTTCCGCTGCCGCCCACACCCCACCGCCCAAGCCTGCCTCGAACGCCGAGGCCGCTAATGCCCCCGCCTCCGGCACCTGGTTCTGCAGCACCTGCGCCGCGAGCGCCTGCGGGCGGGCACGGGGCGCGTGACGCGCCTTGGCTCGCGCGGGCCCGCGTCGATGGCGGGCTCCGGGCGCCTGGGTGGGCCGCGGGCGCGGCGCGGGTGCGGAGGTGGGTGAGGATCTGGTCGATGACCGACGAGTGCGTAATGAACGCCACGATGCGCATCGCGCCGTGGCAGGTCGGACACGCGAGCGCGTCGATCACAAAGAGCTGTTGGAGCAGCGCCGCCGTAGGGCCAATGCCCATCGGCGGCTGGCCTCGGTCGGCGCGAGTCGTGGCGCGGGAACGATCGCGGGCGGCCCGTCCGCGGCGGCGGGCGCCGCCTTCCCCCGCCTGCCACGGGGGCGACTCGCATACCAGCCGTCGTACCGCGTCGTGACGTGGCCCTTGTCGGGGATGTGCACGAGCACCCGGACGAGGAACTCGAGCGGGTCGACCGTCTCAGAACGCGTCGTTGGCCCCTCCGACTTGTCGGAGCGATACGTCAGCGCGTTGGCGGCGCGGTCGTAGGTGAGCCGCTCCAGCGCGACGGGATTCCGCGCACAGTAGCGCGCGAGACGGGTCGCG
>JBEILM010000173.1:0-7061 GCA_040379205.1 Gemmatimonas sp. | reverse complement strand
TTGTACAAGTTTACTCAATTACAAGCTTCTTTTAGTGTAAATAATATTGCTCTTGTAAAAGGTCGCCCGCAAATGTTGAATCTTAAAGATATGATTCACTATTTTATTGAGCACCGTCATGATGTTGTTGTTCGTAGAACGCAGTTTGAATTACGAAAAGCTGAAGAAAGAGCTCATATCTTAGAGGGCGGGGCCGCCTTTTGGCGCATGCCCTGCGGACGGTTGGCATACCAGCCATGGTACCGCGTGGTGACGTGCCCCTTGCCCGGGATATGCACGAGCACCCGCGCGAGGACCTCGAGTGGGTCGGCGGTCTCGGTACCCGCCGTTGGGCCGTCCGACTGGTCCGAGCGAGAGGTCGCCGCTTGGGCGGCCCGGTCGGAGGTGAGCCGCTCCAGCGCCACGGGATGCCGCGCGCAGTACCGCACGCGCCGCGTCGCGAACGCGCGATCGTCCTCGGGCACCCGAAGGGGCCCTCCCACACGGCCGTTATGGACGCGAACCCCCGCGTGCGGCCAGGTGAGCATGCCGGCGGCTTGGTCCTCGTCGAAGAGCTCCAGGCGGACGAACAACCGGAGCACGGCGCGGCGGAACGCCTCCGTCAGTCGCGCGGCCTCGTGGGCGGGCCAGGTTACGACGGTCCCGTCGGGCCGGCCGCCGCCGTCGGTGACGAGCAGATGCAGATGCGGATGCCCGTTGGCCCGGGCGCCGTGCGGCTGCAGGCAGGCCACGATGCCGACGGCGAGGTCGCGCTCGCCGGAGACCGTCTGCAAGCGATGCAGATGGTCCGATACCAACCGAAACAGCGGCGACGCCTGAGGGTGCCGGGGCTTGTAGACGCCACGCGCCGCCGGTACCGCCTCGGGCCTGCGCGCTCGGGGACCGGGGAGCGCCGAGCATACAGTCGACTCGGGCGCCGTTCGTCACCGTGTCGTTGCGCGAGGGGCCATGCCGACGCACGGTCCGGTCGTCCGGGCTTCACGATGCTTGCTGTTGCCGAGCGGACCGACCAGCCGCGCCACGTGACAGATCGCGCGGTCCGCTCGCAACAGAAGCCGGCGTTCGCATGATTTGCGCTCCTTGGAGTCCGTACGCAGATTGCGGTGTCATCCTCGGAGTTCCCATGCGCACCTATACTGCGGTAATCGAGCGAGATCGGGACACCGGTCTCTTGATTGGGTACATACCCGGCTGGCCTGGCGCCCATTCCCAGGGTGCGTCGCTTGATGAGCTGCGCGCCAACCTGCTCGAAGTCGTCGATCTACTCCGCGAAGATGGCGAGCCCCAGCTCGAATCCACCTTCGTGGGAACGCAGACGCTCGACGTCGCGTGACCCGTGGGGCGCATCCCACCGCTGCATCCTCGCATCGTCATCGCCATCCTGACCGGTCTCGGCTTCGTTGAGGTCCGCCAGCGCGGTTCCCACAAGCAGTTTCGGCACCCCGATGGGCGCGCGACCACGGTACCGGATCATGGTGGGCGCGACGTGGCACCCGCTCTCATCAGGATCATTGCGCGCGACAGCGGCCTCAGCGCAGAGGACTTCGTCGATCGCCGGTAGGAACGGGCGAACGACCGTTGCCACTGGCGGGCGTCCTGCGGAAGCGCACTACGCGCGTTTCATTTGATCGCCCGCGGCAGAAGCGTGGCGTTGAAGCTGTAGGAAAAGCCCACTCGGGCGGTCCATGCCCGCTTCAACGCGAGGCGGTACCGATATCGGCGGCGATGACGTGGCGATCGTGGATAAAATGCGCCGGTCGAGCGGCGAGTCAGCCGTGGCGCCGTGTCCTCCGCCTACGCCGCGTAGCCCGCGTGGGCGAGTTTCTCGATGTGGTGCACGAGGCAATACAACTGCCACTGCGTGTCGACCTTCGTGCGACCGCGCCGCGTGAAGCGATCGAGTCGCTTGCTCGCGCGCAGGTTTCCAAAGACGGGCTCCACCACGGCGAAGCGATGGGCGTGTTGCGCACGGCCCTCTGGGCTGTCGATGCGCATGCGCATCGCGGCGCTCTGGTCGGTGCGCTGCGTACTCACGCGCCCATGGAAGAACGCGACGTTGCGTACCGGCGTGGTCTCCGGGGTGCGCAGGCACTTCGCGCGGAGCGCACACGGGCCGCAGTAGCGCTTCGCGCCTTGAAAGTGGGCCCCGATGTGACCGTGCGTGACGCGGGCGGCGCCCCGTCGCTGTAGTGCCTTCCCCATTGGACATACACACGTGCGCGCGACGGGATCGTACTGGAAGGCGTCCGGCCCGAAAACGTCCAGCGGCTTGCGTGCCTGCTTCGACTGGTCGTGCAGCGCAACGGGCAGCGTCGTGTACCACTCCTGCGTGGTGAAGCGCGGATCCCGGCAGCGCATATCCTTGTCCGCGATCAGCGCCGGCACCAAGGCCTCGGTCAGGGCCCGCACGTTCGCTTCACTGTGGTAGCCGGCGTCTGCCGTGATCACCGTCGCCGCCGTGCACAGCGCGGCGGTGGCCGCCACCACCGGGAGGAGCAGCGCCTGCTCCGCCCCCACCCCATGCGCCTGCGCGTCGACGATGATTCGATGGGCGGCGTCGACGGTGGCCACCCCCCGTGTAGCCCTGGATGACACCCTTGCTGGTCGCCATCTTCGCACGCTCGTTGTCCGTGCGATGGCTCTTGCGCACCGCGCCTTTCGCTCCGCGTCGGTCGTCGGGGTTCCGCGCCAGCCACGTGCGCAGGTCGGCCGCGTCGCGTACGAGCCGCCCCCGTCGCGCGGTGTCCTTCGCCGTCAGGGTGGGCTCGACCTCGCGGGCATCTTCGGCCCGATGCCGCGCCAGCATGGCCTCCGCCGCCCGCTCCATCCTCTCGACCTGTCGCTCGTAGTCGGCCCGGGTACCGCTCCGGTGCTTCGAGGCGTTGCTGGGTAACACGGAAGGGCGAAGGCGACAGGACACGTCGGATCAGTCGAAGGGGAGTGGGCGGTGGTTCGTGTAGGCTACGCGACACCCGCGTCAGACGCTTCGACACCGGGTCCTGGCCAGAGCGTTGCCTCGCGAACTGGTGCGATGGCCGTGTCCCACGACGCCCCGACGGCCTCTCCGCGCCGAGCACCGCTCTGGTCAGAACTCGCCGACGAAGCCGATCTCGGGCTCGAGGTCGTGCCCGAACCGTTCCTTGACGGCGGCCTGGGCGTGGGCGATGAGGGCCCGCACGTCGGCGGCGGTGGCGTGACCGAGGTTGACCAGAATGTTGGCGTGGATGTGCGAGATCTGGGCGTCGCCCACGCGGAACCCCTTGAGGCCGCACTGGTCGATGAGCCGGCCGGCACCGATCCCCGCGATCTTCTTGAAGATCGACCCTGCGCTCGGGTGCACCTGCAGCCACGGGTGCCGCGAGCCGCGCCACGACAGGTTCTCCTGCAGGATGCGGTGCAGGCGGGCCGGGTCGTCCCGGGTGAGTTGGAAGCGCGCGCTCAGCACCACGTCGCGCCGATGATGGAACACCGTGTCGTCGTAGCCGAACCGGATGTACTCGGCGTCGACCGTTTTGCGTTCCCCTTCGGCACTCAGGATGTCGCAGTCGGTGAACACCTCGCTGATGAACATCGTGCGCTCCCGCTCGGGGGCCGGCGACAGGAAGTGCAGATTCTGCCAGAGCGCGCCCCCGACCGTGCTGGGGATGCCGATGTAGTGCTCGAGCCCGGACCAGCCGGCGCGTGCCGTCTCCAGTACGAGGTCCTGCACGATGGCGCCGCTCTCGCTCCACAGCACCCCATTCCCGCCCAGCGTGTGCGCCACGGCGCGATTGCGGATCACCAGCCCGCGGACACCCTTGTCGCCGATGAGTACGTTGGCGCCCAGGCCGAGCACGAACCACGGGATTCCGCCGTCGCGCGCCGCGGTGATGGCCGCGGCGAGATCGTCGGCGCTGTTCGCCTCGTACAGCCAGTCGGCCGGGCCGCCGATCTGGAAGGTGGTGAACGGCGCGAGGGGTGCGTTGGCGGTGAGGCGCGAGGCATCAAGGAGCGCAAGGGTGGACGGTACCGGATTCATCAGCGCGGAGATGGGGTGGTCAATTGCACCGGGAGCACGGAGAATCCCGACGATGCTGCAACCGCGCGAACACGGTGATCGAGCGACACAAACTCGATCGGTCCCAACCCTCGGCGGGCGATGATCGCGCTCGCCACGTGGATAGCATCCAGCGTACGAATCAGATCGTCGCCAAACGATTCGCTCGCACGCGCGATCACGCTCTCGTCGAGTTGCACGATGTTGCAATGTTCGGCAAACCGGGCGAGCCGAAAACGGGCCGAGTCGGCCTCTACGGAATCGAGGCGGCGCTGTGCCTGCGCGCGAAAAACCGTGCGCTGGCACTCGATCAGGGTCAGCACCGATGTGAGCGTGCGTTGCGGCGTCGTAAAGATCGGCTCGATCGAATCTTGGATGGGTTGCTCCGTCAAGAGCAGCGCGAGAATGGCGCTGCTCTCGACGTACCGCCACGGCGCCTGCAGCCGCTCGATCATCGATCGTCTCGCATATCGTCGATGAGTGCCTGAAGTGTTCCATCCGGGACCTTGATCGGGCTGGGCTCGTACGTGTAGAAGGGCTTCTCAGCCAACTTCAGCACACCCTTCGCCGCGAGCTCCGCGAGCTTCTGCTCGGTGGGGGAAAGGGTCGACGATGCCAGCCCCGGCTGCCGGAGTTCGGCGATCACTCGGCCGCGGTCAGTCACCAGCACCGTTTCACCACCCTGCACCTCGCGTAGGACACGGCTGAGATGCGCCTTGAGTTCACGAACGCCGACGGTGCGCATGGTGTGATGGGCTTGTGGTTCGGGCGAGCGCCACGAGAAAAAGGCGGACGCCGCAATGTAGTCACACGAGACTACAAATACCAGCAAGTAGTCACGACGTGCAGTCTCGCATTGGCCGACCCGCGCAACCCGCGATAGCATTCAGCGGCCCCATCCGCTCCCGACATGAATCCATTGCAGGACCGATTGCAGCGCGCCCTCGGCGCCACCTACCGCGTCGAGCGCGAGCTCGGCGGGGGCGGCATGAGCCACGTGTTCGTGGCCGAAGAAGTCGCGCTGGGGCGGCGGCTGGTGGTGAAGGTGTTCCCCCCCGAGCTGGCGGCGGGCGTGAGCGCGGAGCGGTTCCGGCGGGAGATTCAGCTGGCCGCGCAGCTGCAGCATCCGGGCATCGTGCCATTGCTCACGGCCGGGGCCGACGGGGATTTGCTGTGGTACGTGATGCCCTTCGTGGAGGGCGAGTCACTGCGCACGCGCCTCGCGCGCGGGCCGTTGCCGGTGGATGAGGCGATCCGCTTGTGGCGCGACCTGCTCGAGGCGCTCGAATACGCGCACGGCCGCGGGATCGTGCACCGCGACATCAAGCCCGAGAACATCATGCTCACCGGCCGGCGCGCGGTGACGCTCGACTTCGGCGTGGCGAAGGCGGTGAGTGCCAGCACGAGCGGCGGGGCGACGACGACGGGGGTGGGCTTCGTGGTGGGCACGCCGGCGTACATGGCGCCCGAGCAGGCGGCGGGTGACGGCAGCGTGGATGCGCGGGCCGATCTCTACGCCGCCGGGCTGGTGATGTACGAGATGCTCGCCGGACGGGGGCCGTTCGAGGCGCGCACGCCGGCGGAGTGGATGGCGGCCCACATCGCGACGCCGCCGACCGATGTACAGAGCGTGCGCCCCGGCATTTCCGCTGGTCTGGCCGGTACCATCATGGCGTGTCTGGCGAAGACGCCGGAGACGCGACCCGCCAACAGTCACACGGTGCTCGGTCAGCTCGATCTGCTCGCCACCACGAGCAGCGGGTCCACCCCGGCGTCACCAAAGACGGCGCGCCGACGGGTCGTGCCATTCGTACTGTCGGTGCTGGTGATGGTGGTGATCGCCTTCACTCTTCGAAACACGGCAACGTCGCGCACACCAGTAACGGGTGGCAGCGCCGCCGAACCGCTGGTCGATTCCGTTCGACTCAGAGTCGCATTTCTTCCGGTGGTATCGGAGGCGCGTGACAGTGTGCTCGCTACGGCACTGCTGTCGGCGCAGATCGCCAGTCTTCAGGCGGACACACGATTGTCGCCGCAAAGCCTGCAACGTATCCGCAGTCTTGCGACGGATATCGGGTTGCCGCCGACCGCTACCGATTCGCTGAGGCAACTCTACCGGGACCTCGGCATCCACGCGTACCTCGTGCCCACCATCGCCCGCGCCGGCGACGGCATGCTGCTCGTGACGGAAGCGTACGCCACCAGATCCGTACAGTCTGCTCTTCCGTCTTCAGACCACGGCCAATTCTGCCGGCGAGTTTTCACAGGCCGTGCAGACTCTGACCAAGGACGTGACCGACTCTCTTGCTGCCCGCCATCAGCGGGTTGCCAGACCGGCCGTGAGCGGCCGCCTCTTCGGGACGACGCCAGAGGCAGCGGCACTCTACCTCGAAGGCCGCGAGTACTTCCAGCGACGCGAGTTCGCCGAGGCCGCCAAGCGTTTGAAGCGGGCTGTCGCTGCCGACAGTGAATTCGCCATGGCGTGGCTTACCCTCTCGGCGTCGCTCGGCAATGGGGGGCTCAGTGCAAGCGAAACTGCCCTCGCACGGGAACGTGCCTTTGCCTTGCGTGATCGGGTGCCCAGCAAGACACGGCGCGCGTTTCATGCCAGCTACTACTATCGCAGTGTCGGTCAGGCGGACAGCGCCGTGGCCATCGTCACGCAGGCCCTGAAGGAGGCGCCGGGTGACGAAGGGCTCACGCTCGAACTCGCCCTGGCCTATTCGTTTCAGCGGCGCTTCGACCTGGCGGCGCGGGTGCTCGCGCCGTCGGTGGAACAGGCGCTTGCGAGACGGATGTCGGTGACGAACGTCCCCCTGCTGTTCGATACCTATCTGGAAGCTGGGCGCTCGGACGATGCGCGGGCGCTGCTGCAGCAATTCGAGCGGGCGCTGGGTGGGAACGAGCCGACGACGATCGCTGCGCGCGCCTACATGGCGTCCGTATCCATGAACGCGGATTCGCTGAGCGCGGCCGGGAAGGATCTCCTCCGGGTGGCGTCGAGCGATTCGGACAAACTCCCCGG
>JBEILM010000172.1:0-7074 GCA_040379205.1 Gemmatimonas sp. | reverse complement strand
GGTCGATTACAATCTTCAGGTTCCCGGTATCGCCCCGGCGCAATCGTCGCAGATAAATCCTCTGCAGATGCTGCCTATGCTGCAGCAGCAACAGCTCAACAACATGTTGATCCAAGAGCGCGCGCGCGAGCTGCAAGAGACTAACGCTCTGCGGCAGTATCTGCGCGGGCCGAATGTGGACCTTACCACACGGCAAGGTATGCTGGGGGCGCTCAGCGTCGCGCCCAAGGCGGGCGCGCCCGTCATTACGGCGGCCGCCACGGCGACGCGAGAGGCCCGGCAGGGCGAGACTTCACAAGCGCAGACGGCGCAGATTATGCAGCAGATACAGGCGGGCGTGCTCAAAATGGGCACCGACCAGTTTAACGATTTGCGTGAACGTCTTGCCGTTGTGGATGTCAACGATCCAAAAAGCTACGCCGAATGGCATAAACTTGCGGCCAGCAAATTGCCCGGCGTCACCTTGCCTTCCCCCAAAGATTGGGCGGCAGCGCCGCCGGAGGCGCGGCAGACCATCCAGCAGCGTCTCATGACGACCGCCGAGGCCATCCGCAAAGACATCGAAGAAGGCCGCAAGCCTCGAGAGCAGGATATTGTTGACCGGGGCGGCACGACGTTCTCTCGGCCTAAAGCGGTTCGCCCCGGCGAACCCGTCATAGAGACCCCCGTGCTGCGCAGGCAACCAAATGCCGCCGCGCCGTTTGTAGATAACCCTGCGGCCGGCGTGCCGTCGTTTCCCGTCCCTGCAAATCGCATGGCCGACATTAACCAGAGGTCCGCGCTATACGGCGGCCTGCCTGCCCAGATCGCGCCGCCGGCGCAAGCGGGACCGCTGACGCAAGAAGGTTTGACGTCCAGCAACACGTTCCGGCAACAGCTGCCCGCCGGTAAAATGGCTAACCGCGTGGAGCCCCCGCTCACCATTGCCACGGCGCCGACGGAGATGGAGCGGGCCGCCGCGCAAGCGTATGGCGCTAAGCGAGGTCAGCAGGCCGCTGAGTTGCAGGAAACTGAACGCAAGACCGACGTGGATTTGACGCGCGCGGTCACTGAGCTTGAGGCGGCAACCAAAAAAGGCGGTCTGCTCGACAAGTCTACGGGAAGCCTTGTGGGATCCTTGATCGACAAGGCCGCAGGCACTATCGGCGTCGCCACGCCGGGCGCGCAGGCAGCGGCCAAGTTGGCCCCCATCGCCGATATGGCGCTCAAAATGGTCCCCCGGTTTGAAGGCCCGCAATCTGACGCCGACCGGCGATCGTACGAAGTGGCCTCAGGCCAGTTGGCCGACAGCACGCAGCCGATCGAGACACGCCGCGCGGCCGCGCAGACCGTGGCGCGGCTCATGCGTGAGCGGGCAGGCCAGTTTGAGACACGTAAATCGCCCTTGGCCGACGGTGAGCGCGGTCCCGCACCTGCTGGCGGCGCAGTTACCGTGCCGGTGCCCGGCGGTCGCGTGTTTACTTTCCCGAATCAAGCGGCCGCGGATAGGTTCCGCAGAGAGGCGGGGCTCTGATGGATTACGAGGCCCTCGCCCGCAAATACGGCGGCGCCGTTGCCGAACCTGCCACCGCGCCGAAAGCCGATTATGACGCGCTGGCGCGTAAGTATGGCGGCCGCGTAGGCGACGCCATTCCGGGCGCGCGGACGGGTGAACCCGACAACAGCGCAGCGCAGTGGACGGCCGTTGCGGCTCGCGCGGCAGCGCCCTACGCAGCCGCAGCGGGCGCGGGCGCGGCGGGCGGCGCTCTGGTCGGCGGCCCCGTGGGTGCCGGGCTGGGCGCGGCCGCCGCGCCGCTGGCGCTCGGCGTCGGCGACATCGGCACAGGGCTGTACAACGTGGTTGCTACGCCGTTTGGCGCGCGGCGGGTGCCTTTGCCGTCAGAGACCATACAGAATTTAGCCGAGCGCGTTGGCGTCGGTCGCCGCGCCCAGACGCCCGAGCAACAAGTGTTCGAGGCCACAGTGCAGGGGGCGCTAGGCGGTGGCCTCGGTGCGCGCGCGGCCTCCGCGCTCGCGCCTGCCCTGACATCGCCGGTGGCGCGCGGCGTCGCCACCACAATGGGGCAGGCCCCCGTGTTGCAAACGGTCGCGGGCGGTACGGGCGCGGCCGCGCCGGCTGCCGCTGCGGTGTACGGCGGCGTGGAAGATCCTACTGTGCTGCTGGGCGCAGGGCTGCTCGGTGGCAGCATACCGGCGTTTGTTCGCGGCGGCGGAGATCTGGCCCGTCGCGGGTTTAACGCAGGGCTCAACAAAATGGCGGACATCGCGGACCCCAAGGCGGCCGCGTACATGCAGGCGGTCGAAGGCCGGGCGCCTGAAGTCATCAACGCCTTGCGCCAGTCTGCCGTGAGCCCCGTGCCTGGCTATGAGCGCACGGCCATGCAGGCCGCAACGGATGCCGGCGCGCCGGGGTTCCAGTCGCTGGGCCAGCAGGCTGCGAAGTTGCGTGCGGCGACTGCTTTTGAGCGCGGCGAGGAACAGCGCGGCGCAATCCAGAAACAGCTCCAGCGCGTCGGGGGTACGGACGAAGAGCTGGCTGCGATGAAAGCCGCGCGCAAAGCCGAAACGGAGCCCTTGTATAAACAGGCGGACACGCAGCGCGTTATTGTAGACGACGAGCTGGGCAACATGCTGATGCGTCCGGACATGCGGGAGGCCGTCCGTCTTGCGCGCCGCGCTGCGGAAAATAAAGGCCAAACCTTCGGGCAGATCGCCGAGGACGGCACCGAAAGTTTTACCGGCGCAGAACTGCATCGCATAAAGAAAGCACTGGACGATCTCAAGGCGCGCGCAGAATCGCCAGGCACCGACACCGGGCGCAGTCTCGGAAAGTCGATCGGCGAACTGCAGGACGAGTTCCTAAAGTGGACCGGGCGGCGCATCCCCGAATACGACATGGCGCGTGGCGCGTATGAAAACCAATCTAAGCTCATCTCGCAGGTTGAGGCAGGGCGTTTTCTGGAGCAGTCGCTGTTTCCCGCGCTGGAGGGGCAGCCTATGCAACCGGGCGCGTTCGCCCGTGCGCAGCGCGCGCCGCCGAAAGAGATGGAAACCAAACTTGCCGAGCTGACGCCCGTACAACAACAGCAGATTAGCGAAGTGACCGCCGAATTGGCGCGCGATTTACAAGCGCAGCGCATGGCAACGCAAGGCCGGGGCGTTGCGCCTAACATCGAATCGCTGGCGTCGGACGTGGCCGGCGAACGCATTAATTTGCTGAACCGGTTCGCCACCATAGCCAATACGATTATGCGGCGGCTGGAAGGCGCGGTGGACAAGAAGCTGGCGATGGAGATCGCGAGGGAGATGATGGACCCGGAGACGGCGGCGCGCGCGCTTGAGCGAGCGGGCGCGCAACGGCAGTCGTGGCAATCGTGGCAGCAAGCGCCCAAAGGCGGCGCGGCGCCTATCTTCACGCAGGCCCAGGTACAGAACCTACTAGCCGCGCAACAGCAGATCCCAGAGCAGAATAGGATGCGGGCTTCCTTAACCCGTTGACATGGCGTTGTCTAGCCATGACAAATGTGAGATGCGCGGTTACAAACATGAGACGCCCGATCATGGACTTACAAACTGCATTTAACATCGCCGCCGGCGTTGCCGGCGCTCTTGGCAGCCTTGTGTTGAAGGCGGTATACGATAATATCAAGTCTTTGGAGCGTTCGGACGCGCGGCTGATTGCGAAAGTATCGGAGATGGAAGTGCTGGTGGCGGGTCGCTACATGACGCGGGATGAGTTCAACGTATCAATGGCCGCCATCTCAAACAAACTTGACCGCATACAGGACATTCTCAGCCACAAGGTGGACAAATGATTCGCGCCTCGACCTCCTTCATCGTCATCCATTGCGCCGCCACACGTCCGTCGCAGGACGTCGGCGCCGCCGACATTCGCAAATGGCATAAAGCCAAGGGCTGGGCCGACATTGGCTACCATTGGGTGATCCGCCGCAACGGCAAGGTCGAGAAAGGCCGCGCAGAGAATCTGGTCGGTGCGCACGAGCCGACACGCAACCGCAATAGCGTCGGTATATGCCTTGTCGGCGGCGTGAACGAGAAAGACTTCACCAAAGCGGAGAACAACTTCACGCCGGAACAATGGACGGCGCTTGAGAAGCTCGTCAAAGACGTCCAGACGCGGTATCCTAAGACCAAGGTCATGGGACACCGCGACTGCCCTGGCGTCCGGAAAGCGTGCCCGTCGTTCGACGCGATTGCATGGGCCAAAGGCAAAGGCTTTGCTACACCGTAGGAGGCGTAAATGGTTACAAAGTACGACAAGGCAATCGCCGCCGTAGTTGGCACGGTCTGCTCTTTCGCGGCGGCCCGGTGGGCGGCGGCGGCAGACCCAGTCTTTCAGGCCGCTATCGTTACCATCGTGACGACCGCGCTCGTCTATTTCGTGCCGAACGCGAAGGCCGAATGAGCACGCTTCTCATCTGGGGCTTCCTGCTGCTAGTGTGCGGTGGGATGGTCTGGGCCATCGCCAAGATCGCCGAGGCGACCGGCGAAGCGCGCGCACTACGAAAGAAGGCTGAAGATGACGCAAAAGGCGCTCGCGAAGCGGGCAGCATCCTTGCTGCTCCTCGCACCCCTGACGATGCCACTAAAAGGCTGTCAGACGGCACCTTCTAGCGGCTGCGTCCCGCTGGTGCCGTATTCGGCCACGTTCCAGCAGCAGGCCGCTAAAGAGCTGCCGGCCGCCGGAAAGGCTGTGCAGCAGCTCGTGGTTGACTACGGTAAGACGCGCGACGCTATCCGGGCTGTGTGTGCCTAGGCTCACCCAACCGCATCAGCTCCTCGCGCTCTCGTGTGGCGCGCAACGTCGTAAACCGCTGGTGCAGCCGAATCAGCGTTGTCGGGCGGCGAGGGCCGACCTTTTCCGCCTCCAGCATTTCATGCACCTGCTGCTCGGTCAGATTCGGCAGCGCCTCGTTTAGCTCTCGCCAGTTCAGCTTATCCATCTCTCAACTCATCCAGGGCGACATCCGATATGGCGCGCTTGTTTTGTATCGCATCCAGTATGCGCTCATCAACAGTTTTATTACACATTATCAGATAGCACCACACATCTTTTGACTGTCCACCGCGATGTAACCGTCCTATCGTCTGCTCAAACAGCTCTAGCGACCACGGCAGCGACATGAACACGATCTTGTTACCGCCGCCCTGGAGGTTCAGGCCGTGCCCGGCGCTCTTGGGGTGG
Organism: Gemmatimonas sp.; assembly: GCA_040379205.1. GTDB lineage: Bacteria > Gemmatimonadota > Gemmatimonadetes > Gemmatimonadales > Gemmatimonadaceae > Gemmatimonas. The sequence continues at coordinate 1,868 of JBEILM010000172.1, read as the reverse complement.
ATTAACAGCAGCTCGACGCGCCCGGCATTCCACGCCTCGACCGCGCCGGGCCGGTCTATGGTCCACGCTTGCGGGTAGCGGCGGCGCAGCTCGGCCAGCTCCTCTTTGAAATTGTAGACCACGATCGTGTTGTCGCGCTGGTTCTCGGCCAAAATGTCATCGAGCATGTCGAACTTGTGAGGCGAGAACCAGATTGCCTGCTGGCTGACGTCAAACTTGCCGGGCCGGGCGCTGGCGACGGCGTCGGCGTGGTAGATAAACCCGCTGGCCAGTTGCTGCAGTTTCGACGTCACGGCGGCGGCGCTGGCGGCCACGATCTGCGTTGTTGGCAGGTCGAGGACGAACTGCCGGCGCATCTTCTCGTACGGCGCCCGGTCAGCCATGTCGCATTTCATCTCGACAATGTGCAGCGGCGGCAACTGGTCTTTATACTCGCCCGGCTCCAGCACGTAGGTCGCGGGCTTGATGGCCGCCATGATCTGCTCAAGCGCGCCTTTGCGCGGTTGCCACTCGCCGAAGTTACGATTGACGCAGACGAAATACCTCTGCAGGAACGCGCCCTTCGCGCGGCCAAGCAACGACTGGTCTACGATCTTGCACTGGCCAAACACGTCCTCCAGTCCGTTCGACGTGAACGAGCCGGTCAGCCCCCAGCGAATCGGGATGTCGGCGATCAGCTTGTCCAGCGCCTTGAACCGCTGGCCGCTGGGGTTCTTGAGCCGCGTCAACTCGTCAAAAACAATTCCGGAAATGTTCTCTAGCGGCGGCAGCGACTGTATTGTATCGTAATTGGCTACGATGATGTCGGCGTTGGACAAGAACGCCTCGACGCGCTGCTTGGCCGTCCCGACCGCCACTGCGACGGTCAGGTGGGGAGCCCACTTGGCAGCCTCGACCGGCCACACGTCCGTGCAGACGCGCTTGGGCGCCAGCACCAACCAGCGTTTGGCGTGCCCGTCGCGGATCATGTCGGCCATGGCCGCCAACGTGAGCGCGGTCTTACCCGCGCCCACGGGGGCCAGGATCAACGCGCGGTCACGCGAGAACAGGAAGTCCGCTGCGTCATCCTGATACGGCCTGAGTTTCAGCCCAGTCATCAACCATTTCTTTCGACCACAGGCAGACGTAGCTCTGCCCTAGATGTTCCATGTCCTGCGCAAAGACGCGCTGCAACGGCGACAGCCGACCACGCGGTGCTTTCAGCTCCACAAACCACGTTGCGCCGCCCGGCAGGCAGGCAATGCGGTCGCTGACGCCGCGATTGTTGGGAGACACGAACTTGTACGTCCGCCCGCCCAGCCGCGCCACGGCCCAGTTGAAATATTGCTCGATCTCGCTCTCACGCATAAAAATGAATTAGCGTAAAAAAATCTCTTGTGCAACACTTTTCTTTGCTGTATCTCGAACGAAGCAAACACTCGAACGAAGCAAACAGAGGACAGCATGGCCAACCACTCAAGCATTGTCGGCGGATCTACCGCCAAGCGCGTTATCAACTGCCCCGGCTCCGTCGCGCTGGTGCGCAAAATGCCCCCGAAACCAAGCAGCGAATATGCCGACACCGGCACGCTGCTGCACAATACGATTGCAGACATCCTCGACCGCAACACGGACCCGGACGACCATCTGGGCCAGACCTTCAACGGCGTCACGCTGACGCCTGCCCTGCGCGACGAGAAGCTGATTCCCGCACTGCGGGCGCTGGACGAGATCGATCCGCACAAGGAGATCGAGTACGTTGTCGAGACCATCGTCAGTTTTGGCGACCTGCTGCCCGGCGTGTTCGGCAGCGCCGACTTTATCGGGCGGCAGGGCGACCGCGCCATCATGCTGGACTGGAAGTTCGGCGATGGCGTTGCCGTCGAGGT
>JBEILM010000171.1:0-7091 GCA_040379205.1 Gemmatimonas sp. | reverse complement strand
CTCGTTCAGCAGCGCCCACGCGACCGCCAGCGCCACCGCTGCCCTCTCGTGCGACGTCACGCGCCCGAGCGCGCCGCCGGGCGAGACCTCAACCCCCTTCCGCGTGACCGGCTTCGCGTCGCTGCCTTCGCCGTGCAGCAGCACCAGCGCGGCCCACGCGGTCGCGTCGTCCGTCACGACCACGTCGCGCTGTGTCGCCGCGGTCAGCGCGAGCTTCACTTCGCGCCGCGTCAACGTCTCGGCGCACAACCGCTCGGCGAGTCGGCCGGCGATCCAGGCGCAGTCGACAACCTGCGGGCGCGTCGGGCCGTGCGCCACGGGGCGCTCGAGCACGACGCGGTCGGCGCTCGAGCGCGCCCGCTGAAACCCGTCGGCGACCTCGTCGCCACGGAACTGGCCGGCGGCGAGCACGCGGCGGGGCTCGGTGTCGTAGACGCACCACCCGGTCGTGGCGCCAGGGTCGACGGCGAGGATCTTCACGCGCTCTCCTTGCCGGTCTTGGCCGGCTCGACTTCACCCATCACCACCCGCAGCTCGCGCACGCGGCGCAGCTCGTTCTCCAGCGCCGTCTCGGCGGTCTCCAGGTGGCTGCGGTGCCAGCGCTTCTCGTCGAGCGCCAGCTTGCGCAGCTCGGCGCAGCGCTGAGCGATGGCCCCGAACTCGCCGCGCGGCATCGACAGAAATCGGCAGAGCTCGTCGAGCCAGTAGCTCGTCAGCGACTCGACGCGTCGCTTGATCTCCGCTTCCACGTCGCCGATGCGCTGCTGGTGTTCCTTGGCCTGCTGCTCCCAGTGGTCTCGTCGGTATCGAGCGCTCTCCAGGTCCGCCAGGATCTGCGCGGTCTCCGCGCCCCACTTCTTCGCGATCTTGGCCTGCGCCCCGTAGGTCGAGGGCTCCCGCTTCTGCGCCGGCCGGACCTCGTTCTCTCGGCCGTCGATCAGCAGCTTCAGGCAGACGCCCTGCGTCATGCGGAACGGCTGCAGTGTCGGCGCGCGCAGCGTGCGCCAGCCATCGTCGCCGCGAACGATCAGGCCGCAGCCGGTCGGCACGTCCGCCGGCCGCAGCAGCCCAGCCGGCGCCGCGAAGTAGACGCCGCTGCTGAACGGCAGGTAGCTCTGCCACTTGCCGGCGGTCACGTCGGCACGGAAGTCCGCGACCGACACCTTGCACTCGTAGGTGATGGCGCGCGGGTGCGCGAACGACTTGTCGATCGCGTAGACGTCGGGGCGCGGGCTCCCGGACGGCCCCAGCTGCATGTCGCACCAGACCAGCCGCTTCGTGCTGAGCACGTGCATCGCGAGGTCGCGCGCCAGGTCGTCGTGCTTCCAGGTGCTCATGCGCTCACCGCCGCGCGCTTGGCGCGCTGCACGTGGTGATTGACCGCACCGGCGCTGCACCCCAGCTGCTGGGCCACCGCGACGTGCGACAGGCCCTGCCGAAGCAGCGACCACATCCTGGCCAGGTCCAGGCGCGAGCGGCGAAACTGCGGCCGCGGGCCGAGCCGCGCGCGCAGGATCCGCTGCACCACCTGCCTGTGCACGCCGAGCCGGCTCGCGATCTGGCCGTCGTAGAGCCCAGCGCGCGACAGCCGGACCACGCGCAGCTCGTCGAGCCGATGCGGGGACACGGTGCGCGGGCGCACCTCGACGCCGCGCGCACGGAGCACAGCCGAGATCGTTCGCTCGCTCACCGTGGGCAATACCGGCAGCAGTGCTTCACGGATCTGGCGAAGGCTCTGGCCGTTCTGGTACGCGACCTCGATCGCGCGGCCCGGAAGCGCGCCGGTGTTCGTCGCGCGCTTCGGCAGGCCGCGTTGCTGCGCGTGCAGCGAAACCCACGACCGCGTGCCGCCGAACTCGGCCGCCATCTGGACGAGCGTGGCGCCCGCAAGCCAGCGCTCGCGGAAGCGCGCCTCGTCGACCACGATGCGGACTCGACTACCCCCTCGCTTGCCCATCAGCTTCGCGCCTCCTCGCGCGTTGACGCATCCCCCTTCAGCAGCCGAAGCCGCTCGCTCCTCGTCGCCTCGCGGAACCTCCGGCAGAGGTCCTCGTGCGTCGTGTCGTCCTTCACCTTCTTCTTGGCCGGCTCCTGGCGGGAACCCTTCAGGCAGTTCCCGCGCTCGACCATGGAGCGCGCCGTGGCATCCGACACGCCGAAGTGCGCCGCCACTCGCTCGATCGTCCACCGGTCGCCTCCAGCCAAGCACGCGGCCATGTGGCACTGCCGATCGTGGTCCCATGGCTCCTGCGCCATCGCGGAACGGTGATCTCGGCAGGTGTGGCACAGGCAGGACGCCGTGCCGATCGGCATGTTGACCATGTGCGCCGGCCCCTCATCCGGCTCCGGAGCCTTCGCCTTCGCGGCCTCGGCGCGGTGCGCGGCAACGTTCTTCAACGCCAGCTTCGTCCGCTCCAGGTCCATCAGGACGGCGGCGAGGTACTTGCGCTGCTTGCCGGCGTCCTCCTCCGTCTCCGCGATGAATCTGGCGAGGTCGCGCAGCTCGTCGACGGTGACGCCAACCGCGGCCAGCGACACGGCGGTGGCCCGCAGCTTCGCCGGCGCCAGGATGAACACGCCCAGCTCCAGCAGAGTCGTACCGAGGCTGCTCTCCTCTGCCTTCTGAGGAGGAGGAGGAATCAACTCCTCTTCCTCCTCAGAACGGAGAGAGAGTACAGACTCCCCCCTACCCCCCTCGCGACTGCCCGACTGCGGAACCCTCGAAACGTTCACTTCGTACCCCCGGCGCAGAGCGCCAACAGATCACTCAGGACAACGCCCAACACCAGCCGCGCTGCGAACGCGGCACGATCTCGACTCGACGGCTGTGGCGACCGGCTCGCCCGGCGATCGTCGATCCTGCGCGGAATGAGGCGGCTGTGGTTCATTGGCCAGCGGCCTCCCCATCCAGCGTCCGCAACATCTCGCGGAGCTGCGCCCGCAGCGCCCGAACTTGCTTTGGGTTGTCCGCTGCGAACGCAGCCAGCTGCGCACGCACCGGCGCCAGCACTTCCGCGACGGCCGGGTCCTCGGCGTCGACCGTCTCGACTTCGTCCTGGCCCGACACAACCAACCGTCGCGCCTCCGCATGCCGCATGTCCGGGCGCACATCGCCCCGCTGGATGGCGTCCTCGAGGTCTGGCGCCGGCAGCCGCGACAGCACGTAGACCGTCTCGACGCTCGGCGGGAACACCTCCAAAAGCGAAGTAGACTTCGCATTTGCCGCGATCGCCGCGTGCCCACCGATGGCCATCAGCTTCTGCGCCCACCGGATCGAAAACTTCAGCGCGCCGTCGATCGGGTTCGGGTGGTCGGAGAACAACCGACCGAACTCGCCGTGGCCGAGCTCGGCCTTTGCATCACACAGCCGCTTGCCGAGTCGGATCGCGAAGCCGAGCGACCGCCGCATCGAGGTCTCGAAGCGGTCAGCCTCGCGTTGCACGATCGGCGCCCAGAAGTCGACGCTGTCGCGTGATGCGACGTGGCTGGCGAGCTTTTCACGCACGGCGGCCTCCTCGCGCTCGGTGGCCTCGATCTGCTCGCGGAGCCCGGCCTTCTCCCAGGGCATCGCGACCTCCAGCTGCAGACCGAGCTGCAACCGTCGCGCGTAGATCGGGTCGAGCCACTGGTCGGCTCCCACCGACTCCGACGGATCGCGGCCGCGCCGGTTCCGTTCGCAGTCCTTGCTGCAGTAGGCCCACGTGCGGTCTGGCTCGTCGAAGATGACGCCGCAGTTCGAGCAGTGGTGGCGGTACTTCCGCTTCCGCCGCGGTGCTCCTGGATTCGGTGCGACCATTGCCCCTCCCGTTCGTGTTCAAGCGCCACCTCCGCCCAGCCCAGCGCGCCGCCGAGCCCGCGCTAGGATCGCGTCCTCTCGGTCCCCTTCGTCAAGGACGATGCCGGAGGTCCCGCCGCTCCGCATGCTTCCGCGGATGTCGCCGTTGCCGGCGAGGTCGCTTCGGGATCCACGCGCCGTCGGTGCGACGCCGACGCCGTTCCAGCGGAACACGTCGTCGCGGCTGTTGCGGTGCCGGTCGCTGGTGATCGAGGTGTGCTTCAAGCGCCACCTCCGGCCGCCGCGCGCCGAGCCTTCAACTCCAGGCATGTGCCCGGCCCGTAGATCGAGGCCAGCTCAGCCAGCCATCGCATGTTCCGCGCGTACTGCAGCGACTTGGTGCGCGAGGTGACGCCGGGCCGGTAGACCAGTCGCTTCCCTTCGCGCACCCACTCGCCGCGCTCGACCTCGTAGTCGAGATTGGGGCGCATGGCTTCCAGCTCCCACCACCGTGCTTCGCGGAGGTAGCCACCGCGCGTCTTGGGGAGGATCGGCACGCGCAGGGCGCGCTGCTCGGCGCTGATGGTCTCGGGCGTCAAGCGTCCCCCTCGTCGTCATCGCCGAGCACGCCCAACAGGCTCAGCAGGTAGATCGCCAGTGCGCAGGGCCACGCGACTAGCGACACGAGCGCGATCTCGCGGCGGACGCGGCGGAAGGCTCCGTCGCGCGCGTAGGTGGACGGCAGCCCAACAAGCTCGCGTTCGGCGAGCCAGAAGGTCAGCGCGGCGCCGACGATCCAGGCAGCGAGGTAGATCACGCGCTCCTCCACCACTGCAGGAACGCGCCCCCGCCGACGGCGAGCGCGCCCAGCGCGAGGGCGTAGGCGGCGACCAGCAGCAGCACGGTGCGCAGTTGCGGCGGGCGCGTCGGCGTCTTGGCCGGCGACTCGTCCATCCAGTTGCGCGAGCCCTTCGGGCCGGGGAATGGAGCGGAGGTCAAGACGCGCCTCCCGCCGGCTTCGGCTGCTCGTCGAGCAACTCCGCGCGAGCCTCGTCGAGCGCCCGCCTGATCTCGCCCGGGTGCACGCCGCGCTTGTCGGCGTCGTCGACCAAGTGTTGCAGCGACCTCTCGACCAGGGCGGGGCCGATGCTCCGCGCCTCGCCGTGCATCCGCGACGCCGCGCTTCGCTCCAGGCCGAACACGACCCACCAAGGGCGAGGCTCGAAGGACGGGGCGGCCGGCTTCGGCTGCTCGGCACGCTCCAGGTGCGCCGGCAAAGACCCCGACTCGACGACGGCGCGCGTCCCGTTCTCGACGTGCTTGGCCTTGCGACGAAGCGTGCGAAGGGCCGCGAGCATCCGGTTGTGGTCGCGGCAAACCTCGTTTTCCTGGCCTTCGATCTGGTCGGCGACGGAATCCGCCCACTCGCGGAACTCGTCGGTGGCGTCCATCACGGCGGCAAGAAGCGCGTCGTGCTCCTGCCGCAGCGTGTCCGCAGCGTCCGCTAGCGAGCCACAGCTCGCCGGCAGGATCAGCAAGGCGGCGTCACGGTCGGCGCGCATGGCAGCCAGCTCGGCGCGGGCGGCGTCGCGCTCGGCGGCCACGGCCCCGTAGTCGGCCGCACGGAACGCCACGTAGTCGGACAGCTGGCCAAGCACGATGCATTCCGAGGCGTCCTCGAAGTAGACGTAGCGCACCACGTCGCTCTCGACGCGCCCGACCCTGGCGGGGCTCGGCAGGTAGGTGTGCATGCCGAGATGGCCGCAGCTCTTGATGGGCTTGGCTGCGATCTGCTCGCGCCACAGCGCCGTCGCCTCGTCGATCTCCTGGTGATCGCTCAAGCGCCACCTCCCGCCATCCACGCCGCGATCTCGCGAGCCTTCGCAGCCCACGCCAGCGACGCGCGGTCGCCGACGAACTTGTCGAACAGGTGCTCGACGATGCCGTGCAGCGCGAACCAGCTCTCCGCTCGCTCCGCCGTGCGGTCCTGCGGCGTCTCGCAGTCGTCGGAGTCCTCGGGCAGCCGCACCGAGCACAGGGCCAGCAGGGCGCCGTCGAGGGTGACAGTCCACTGGTCCTGCCCCTTCGCGACCAGCAGCCGCGCCTTCGTCGGCACGCGGCCCTGGCGCAGAGCGGCCCGCGCCTCGGCGGCGCGCGTGGTCAGCCCGTGGCGCAGCACCAGCGACGTCTCGTCGGAGCCGGCCGCGAACTCGACTCGGTCGTCGATCGCGATGCCGACCATGCCGTTCGGTACGGCGAACTCGCCGCCGGCCGTCTCCCACTTCCACCAGAGCCAGAGCAGCAGCTCGTCGCCGAGGAAGTCGGCGGACAGCGCCAGCTCGCGCTGCTTCGGCCCGCCGCCGGGGAACACCGTCGGCATCAGCTTGCCCACCGTCTGGTCACCCTGCGTGCGAGTCGCGATCGCGCCGCTGGTCAGCAGGCGCGGCTCGAAGCCGAAGGCGTCCTTGCAGAGCTTGCCGAACGCCTCGCGGGCCGCCTTGCTGGTCGACAGCAGAAGGGCGGTGTGCAGGTCGCGGTGCACCAGCACGTCGACGAACTGCGTGCGCGGCAGGATGCCGGGCAGCAGCCTCTCGTGCAGGTCGTCCTTCAGCTCGCGACGCTCGCGCGCCGACAGCCGCTTGCCGCGGGCCCGCTCGGCGTTCGCGATCTCCATCTGCAGGCGCGCCGCCGGGAACTTCTTCGCATCGACGCGGAAGCGCAGCCACCAGTTGCCGCCCGCATCCATGTCCTCGAGCACGAATGAGTCGCCCGTCGGATCGCCAGGCGTCACCCAGCCAATCGAGACGTCCTCGCTCGCGGCGGTCTCGATGCTGCGGAAGCGGTGGGTCTGCAGCTGGCCGAGCAGCGAGCTCGGGGCGGCGTGCTGGTCCCACGAGAAGGCGACGGCGGAACCGCCGCGGCGGATGACGGCGGTCAAGAGGCACCTCCGGCGACTTTGTCGAGCATCGCCTTCCACTGCGCTCGCTCGTTGCCGTAGGCGACAACCAGCAGCGGCAGTGCTTCGGCCTTGCTTCCGACCACCAGCGACGCCGTGCTGAGCGCTTCCTCGCCGTTGTCGACGTAGGCCACCTGCACGACCGCGACGACGTCGCGCATGTGGTGCTTCTCGCGGATCACTCGCAGGTCGGCGAAGAACGCCTCGATGGCGTTGCTCGCTTCCTCCTGCGACGCCAGCGGCTCGCTCATCCGGCGGTAGGTCGCCGGGTCCTTGATGGGCCCCTTCACGCGACACCGCCCGCGCACTGCGCGTAGCCGACGGCGAGCTGCGCCTCGGTGAGGCCCCACTCGGTGCGGG
>JBEILM010000170.1:0-7207 GCA_040379205.1 Gemmatimonas sp. | reverse complement strand
GCTCGCGCCGTTCCGCTCGCGCCGTTCCGCCGTTACCTCCCCGTCAGCTCACCATCTGCCCCTGTCCCGGCGGCACCACCGGCGGGGCGCCGCCGCGGACGTGGAGGACGGCCGTGGTCGCCTGCCTCTGGCCGATGGCGACGTGCATGTAGTAGTCGCCGAGCATGTCGAGCGGCAGGTCGAGCTGCACGATGATGGGCATGTCGAGCTCCGCGGTGCCCGGCGGCGGCGTCCCGATCTCGAGCTGGGCTTCGGACGTCCACATGTCCTGACCGCGGGGATTGACCCAGCGGAGGGCCATCGTATGGTGGCCGATGTCGGCGGGGGTAGCCTTGAGGCTCAGCACGAACGTGGTGCGCGGGTGCAGGGCAGGGAGCTGCCCCACGTGGACCGCATCGAAGATCCCCAGGATGTTGAGCTTTCCTTCCTGGGAGATGTTGGCGGCGTCGGAGAAGAGTGCGAAGGAGACGTGCATGCCGGGAAGGTAATCGAGCCCGGGCGTGGCTACCTGCCTCGCCCGGCGATCGTCTACATTCCGGCATGACCTCGCTGTCCACGGCTGAACGCCCTGTCGTTGCCCCACCAGAACGCGCGCCGGTGGCGGCGCCACACGGGTTCAGTGCCACCGACGCCGGGTTGGTGCTGATGGCCGTGATCTGGGGCGTAAACTACAGCGTGGTCAAGGCCGGGCTGCGTTCCCTCTCACCGCTCGCCTTCAACGGGGCTCGCGTGGCCCTTGCCGCGGTGGTGCTTGCGTTGGTCGCGGCGCTCGTGCGCGACGCCCGCTGGCCATCGCGCCGGGACACCGGGCGGCTGCTCGCGCTGGGGCTCATGGGCAATGGCATCTATCAGCTGCTGTTCATCTTCGGGATGGCTCGCACCCGGGCCGGGGTGGCCGCGCTCATCGTCGCCGCCGGTCCCGCGTGGATTGCCATCATCTCGCGCCTCATGGGGCGCGAACGGCTCCCGACCATGGGGTGGGTGGGCATCGGCCTGCAGCTCGTCGGCGTGGCCTGCGTGGTGGGGAGCACGCGCGGCTTCGAAGGCGGTGGTGAGGTCATGCTCGGGGCGGCGCTCATCGCCAGTGGCAGCATCTGCTGGGCGCTGTTCAGCGTGCTGCTGCAGCCCTACACGCAGCGCGCACACCCGCTGCACCTCTCGGCCATCACCATGGCCAGCGGGGCGCTGCTCATCCTGCTCATCGCCCTCCCTGATCTGCAGCGGCTCCAATGGACGCAGGTGCCGGCCGCCGCGTGGGGCGCCGTGGCATATGCGGGTCTTGGCGCGCTCGTGGTGGCGTACCTGCTGTTCTATCGTGGCGTACGTGTGCTCGGACCGACGCGCACGGCGGTCTACGGCAACTTGCAGCCGGTGATCGCGCTGGCCGTCGCGTGGGTGATGCTGCACGAGCGCCCCACCGGCTGGCAGCTCGCCGGCGCCAGCTTCATCATGGGCGGCCTGCTGCTTTCGCGCATGGCGCAGGTGCGCCCGGCACCAGTCTCCGCGGGCGGCCGCCGATGAAAGTGGTGCTCTTCGATATCGACGGCACGCTCCTGCGCACCGACGGCGCCGGACGCCGGGCCATGGAGCATGCGTTGCGCACCGTGTTCGGCGTGAGTGGCGATCCCACCTATCGCTACGACGGCAAGACCGACCGGCAGATCACCCGTGAACAGATGCGTGCCGCAGGCTTCGACGACGCCGAAATCGACCGGCGCATGGCCGACGTGCTCGACACATACGTGACGCAGCTGACGGACGAGCTCACCGCCCGACCGGAGCAGGCGCAGCTCTGCGCCGGCATTCCGCCACTGCTCGATCGGCTGCGTACGGTGCCCGACGTTACGCTCGGGCTGCTGACCGGCAACATCGAGCAGGGCGCACGCCAGAAGCTGCGGGCGGTGAACGTGGCCTGGGAGCAGTTCGTGGTGAATGCGTTCGGCAGCGATCATGAGCATCGGCCCGAACTGCCCGCCGTGGCGCAGCGTCGGGCCCGCGCGCTGCTCGGCCGCGACATCCCGGGGCATCGCATGGTCATCATCGGTGACACCCCGGCCGACATCCACTGCGGGCGCGCCCTCAACGTGCGGGTCATCGGCGTGGCCACCGGCCGCTACTCGGTGAGCGACCTGTCGGCCCACGATCCGGCCGCGGTGTTCGCGACGCTCGAGGCGACCGACGCCGTGGTGGAGGCGATTCTTGCGTGAGTGAGACCGACGCGACTGCTCCGCAGCCGGCGGCAGTACCGGTGCCCGGTGCGCTGCCGTGCGCGGTACCGAGTGCGGTACCGAGTGCGGTGGCGGGTGCGGTGCCGGTGCGCGTGGTGGGCATCGTGCGCGGTCGCGAGATCGATGCGCAGGCCACGGCGGCCCTCGACGACGCCTTTCTGGTGCTCTCGTGGACGCAGGCCGCCGCATGGCGGTTGGCGCTCGACGGGTTCGACGGTGTGGCGATCGGTGCGCAGTCGCTCACGGCGTACCTGCGCGACCACGGCGTGCTCGAGTTGACCGGTGACGATGCCCTGCGGCCGCTCGCCCTGTCGCTTGTGGACCGGGCCTACCGCCTGCCGGAACTCACGCGCGGCCTGCGCGGTTTCGGGAACGTGGGACTCGCCACGCCGCTGCATCACGCCCACGATCGCTGGTTCGCCCCCCTGCTCGCCGCCCGCCGCGCCGTGCATGGCGTGAGCGACCCGACGCGTCAGGTGGCGCTCATGGACGGTGCCGCGCTCGCCGAAGCGATGCGGCGGCACATCAGCGATATGGCGGCGCTGCAGGTACCGGGCGATGCCGCCGAACAGCGAGCGCTGGAAGCCGCCATCGAAGATGAAGCCGCGCCCTTCTTCGCCGCCCTCGCCCACCTCGCCGCGGCCGGCGACTCCGTACGCCTCGGCGCCGACGACACCCGTTTCGCCGACTGGCGCCGCTGGGTGCACGCCGCGCAGCGCGCGTTCGCGGAAGCGGACGAAGGGTGGAGAGCGATAGAGAGGCTTATGGGCGGGACGGGGTAACTGCGGGACGGCGTGACTGCGGAACTGCGCGAGTAAAGGAGCGCGAGCTAAACAGCGCGAGCGAAGACGCGCGAGCCAAAACGCGCCCTCTAGCTCGCGCCCCTTAGCTCGCGCCGTTCATCCCCGACCGTCCGACCGTCCGACCGTCCGACCGCCCGACCGTCCGACCGCCCACCATCACCGACACCCGCAGTCTCCCCCACAGCCGGCTTTCGCCTTCCGTGCCGCCGCCACCGACTGCCAGGCACGGCGGCCGACGAACGCGGCGGCGCCGGCGACGATCAGCATCACGAGCAGCGTATCCATGGCCTAGCCTCCGAATCCGAGAGCGGTGCCCACCACGTACACGAGCCAGGCCGCCACGTACGCCACGGCCAGCATGTACCCGAACTGCACGGCGGCCCACTTCCACCCCAGCGCCCCACCGCCCGCCTCGCGGACCGTGACCGCCGTGGTGCTGATGCACATCAGCGCGAACACGTAGAACACCATCAGCCCGACCGCCACCAGCGGCGTGTACACCCGGCGGCCGGTGGTCGGGTCGGTTTCCCTCACCAGCCGCTCGGTGAGCGCCGACTCGTCGTCGCTTCCCACCCCGTAGATCGTGCCCATCGTGGACACGAACACCTCGCGGGCGGCGAAGCTCGCGGCGATGGACACCCCGATCTTCCAGTCGTACCCCAGCGGACGCACCGCGGGTTCGATGGCCTTGCCGATGCGGCCCAGCACCGAATGCTCGAGCTGCTGCTCCTGCTGCACCGCCTCCGGCAGCGACGCATCGAGCGTGGCCTTGGGATAGGTGGCCATCGCCCACAGCACGATCGAGAGCGCCAGGATGACCGTGCCCGCGCGCCGCAGGAACAGCTGGCAGCGCTGCGCCACCGACACCACCAGGCTCCACAGGCTCGGCAGGCGATACGGCGGAAGCTCCAGGATCATCGGGCGCACCGGCCCCTTGAGCAGCGTGCGCTTGAAGAGCGCCGCCACCACCAGCGCCGCCACCGTGCCCAGCAGGTACATGCCGAGCATGGTGGCGCCCTGCAGCGTGAGCCCCGGAATCAGCGACGTGGCCGGCACGAACGCGCCGATGAGCAGCGTGTACACCGGCAGGCGCGCCGAACAGCTCATCAGCGGCACCACCATGATGGTGGCCAGCCGGTCCTTGGGGTCTTCGATGGTGCGGGTGGCCATGATGCCCGGCACCGCGCACGCATAGCCGGACAGCATGGGAATGAAGCTCTTGCCGTGCAGCCCCACCGTGCGCATCACGCGGTCCATGAGGAACGCGGCGCGTGCCATGTACCCCGAGTGCTCCAGCAGCGTGATGAACGCGAACAGGATCGCGATCTGCGGCAGGAACACCAGCACCGAGCCTACGCCGCCGAACACCCCGTCCACCACCAGCGATCGCAGGTCACCCTCGGGCAACTGCTCGCCCACCAGCCCGCCGAGGCTGCCGATGATCACCTCGATGCCGTCCATGAGCGGTGTGGCCCACGAAAAGACGGACTGGAACACGACTGCCATCAGCAACAGGAAGATCACCGGGCCGAACACGCGGTGCAGCACGACGGCATCGATGCGGTCGCTGAGGTTGCCCCGCATGAGGCGCGCGCGGGTGACGGTACGCTCCACCACCTGGGTGATCCAGGCGTAGCGCAGCTCCGACTCGAGCCGCGTGGGCGTGAAGCCGGCCGCCCGCAGCATCTCCGACGCTGCCGACACCGCTTCGGCGAGGCGCGGCACCTGCGCGAGATGCGGCTCGGTGCGCTGCACACCGAGCAGGCGCAGCGCCTCCATGGCGGCGGCACTCGGCGCCAGCCCCTCCCGCACCAGCGACGCCTCCAGCGGGGCCAGCGCCCGTTGCACATCGGGCGGGAGTGTGAACTGGCGCGCCGGCGCCGGCAGCGTGGCCGCGGTGACCAGCGCCCGCTTGAGCGGCTCCACTCCTTCGCCGCGCTTGGCCACCGTTGGCACCACCGGCACGCCGAGCTCGTGAATGAGTTCCGGCACGTCGATGGCAATGCCTTCGTCGGCGGCCACGTCGATTTGGTTGAGCGCGATCACCACCGGCACGCCAAGCTCGATGACCTGGCCGGCAAGGTAGAGGTTGCGCTCGAGGTGCACGGCATCGACCACGACCAGCACGACATCGGGCCGCCAGCGGTCGGCGTCGCGCTGCAGCAGCACGTCGAGCGCGATCTCCTCGTCGGGCGAGCCGGCGGAGAGCGAATAGCTGCCCGGCAGATCGAGCACCGTGATACGGCGGCCGTCCGGACCCTTGAAGCCGCCTTCCACGCGCTCCACGGTGACGCCGGCAAAGTTGCCGACCCGCTGCCGCAGCCCCGTGAGGGCGTTGAACAGCGTCGTCTTGCCAGTGTTCGGATTGCCTATGATGGCCACCCGGAGGGCCTCGCGGGTGACCGGAGCTCCCTCGGCAGTCGCGGGCGTCTGAAGCGCGCTCACCGGATCACGGGCGAAGGTCGCGCCGGTGGCACGACCGGAGGAGTCTGCGGGGCGCCGTCAGGCGCGCGCCGCGACGGGCTGAACCGTGATGCCCGCCGTGAGCGCACGGCCAAGGGCGAGTCGCGTGCCGCGAACTTCCAGCAGCATCGAGTCGCGCGCGTCGATCACGTTCACCGCGGTTCCCTCGCAGAACCCGAGCGCTCGCAACCGACAGGCTTCGTCGCCGGAGCACTCGATGTCGACCACCGTCACCCGGGTTCCGGCGCGACAGGCGTTCAGCGCGCAGGTGCGGGGCGCGGTGTCAGCGGTCTGGAGTGTAGGAAGGAAAGCCGTCGGCACGGGTCTAGATGAGAATGTTTCTCAATTCGTTACACGGAGTATACATAGACCATCGAGGGAAACGCAATGGGGAGATTCCGGCTCGGGTATTCCCTGACGCCCGGTCAGGCGGTCGCCGGACGACGGCGCGCCACCATCAGCGCGAGGCCGATCGTGGCGATGGTGACGCCGATCCCCTGCGCGGTCGTGAAGTCGCCGATGAGCCGGTCATCCTTGGCCCGGAAGAACTCCACGATGAAGCGCTCCACGCCGGCCACGATGCAGTACATGCCGAAGAGCCAGCCGCCCTTGTGCGTGTGCTTCCGGAACGCCCACAGGATCGCGAACATCGCGAAGCCCATCACGGTCTCGTAGAGCTGCGTGGGGTGCACGGCGACCACGTCCGACGGATTGGTGCCCGGCGGAAAGACCACGCCGAACTGCTGGCTCATCACCGCCACCGTGCTCGGCGGGGCGCCCTCGGGAAACTGGGTCGCCAGGAACCCGTCCCACGGACGGCCATAGTCGTCGCCCACCGCCCAGCACCCCGTGCGCCCCACCGAATAGCCGGCGGCGATCGCGATGCCCGCCACGTCGGCGATGCGCAGGAAGTCGAGCTTCTTGTAGCGGATGGTGGCCCAGCAGAGCGCCACCGCGCCCATGAAGCCGCCCCAGAACACGAACCCGCCGCGGCTGAAGAACGCCCCCGGGTCGCCGGTAAGTACCACGTAGTAGCTCTTGGCGCCGATCAGCGTGCCGATGAGCGCCGCCATCACGATGTCCGGAATCGCGTCGGCCTCGGCGTTCTGCCCGCGCCGCCACAGCTCCCGCTGGCAGATGATCTGGGAAATCGCGAACGCGGCCAGCACGGCCAAGCCGAAGCCCGTCAGTTCGATCGGCCCGAGCTTGAAGACGGTCGGGTGGTGCAGAATCGGTGAAAGCATGTCAGAAGATACCCGGAATCGGCAGCGATGCCGTGGCCGTCATGGAAGGGTCGGCGAACTCCCGCCGGTGCAGCCGGTAGAGACCGGCGGCGGCAATCATGGCGGCGTTGTCGGTGGCCAGCCGCGGCGATGGCGCGAACAGCTGCCCGCCGCGTGCGCCCAGTCGGTCGCGCAGCGCCTGCTGCAGCGCCTGGTTGCAGGCCACGCCGCCCGCCAACACCACCCGCGTGCGCCGGTGTTGGCGGGCGGCGCGGGCGACCTTTTCCACCAGCGTGTCGATCACGGCATCCTGAAAGCCGCGGGCGATGCTCGCCCGCTGCGCCTCCAACTCGCCCGCCTGCTCCGCCGTGCGCACGGCGTACAGCACGGCCGTCTTGAGCCCGCTGAACGAGCAGTCGTAGTAGTCGTCGTCGCCCGGCTCCGCCGTCTTGCGCAGCATGGGGCGCGCGAAGCGGTGCGGATGGCGCTG
>JBEILM010000169.1:0-7248 GCA_040379205.1 Gemmatimonas sp. | reverse complement strand
TGCGGGGACCTTGGCGTGTTCGTGCAGGTGTTCACCGCCACCCAGCGCCTCCGCGACTCCAGTGAGGTTCGCAACACGTCGCTGGTGCTCTTCCATCGGGGAGGCGTGCGGCGGACCATCATCGCCCATCGCGACTTCTTCAACTCGCTCGGCGTGACGCCGGCGGCAGACCCCCGCGAGGTCGTGTTGGCGGTGGAGAACGCGCCACGGTCCGCCCGCTGGCGCGGCTACGGGTACCTGTTCGGCTATCCCGATGACGCGGTTGATTTCTTCGTCCGTGCGGGGGAGGAGGGCGACGCCACGCGGACCCTGGTGCCGCGCGACTTCCGCCGAATCGAGACCTGGCACAAGTACCCGGCGGCGCCGGACGGCCCCCCGACGCTGTCGAGCTTCGTCTTCGCGGTGCCCAAGGGCAGCGACGATAGCGCCGACGAGCGCCGCCTCCGCGCCGCCGCGGCCCCGATCTTCTCCCGCTATGCCCGCGAACGCGGCACCGCGATTCGGGGCGACAGTACCGGGGCGGCCACGCTCTGGCGACGGTGGCTGGCACCGCCCTGAGGCACCGCCCTGAGGCACCGCCCTGAGGCGGCGCCCTGAGGCAGCGCCCTGAGGCAGCGCCCTGAGGCAGCGCCCTGAGGCGGCGCCCAGACCACACCATCACCGGCGCTACTGCACCCGCTCGCGCTCGGCCCGCGCACTCCAGATGGCCGCCAGGTCGGTTGTCTCGCAGAAGCGCCGCCGTTTGTGTCGCGGCAGTTGGGCCAGCACTCGGCTTCGGTGGGCGGTCCCGAGGGCCTGACGGGCCCATGATTCGTAGCGCGTGAGCTGCACGGCCAATTCGGTCAGGGCGCGGTGGACCCGGTCCCAGTCGGCCGCTGAGACCGGAGAGCGGCTCACGGGAAGCGCGCTCGGTTTGTGCAGCGGGAGCGGCAGGGCATCGCGCAGCAGGCGCGGTGTCATGGCGTGGCGTTGGATCAGGACACCTGGTGTCAGCAAGGCAGACTCCGGCATCGCGTCGCCGCCGACCGGCCCGATGTACACGCCGAACCCCCAGCAGACGAGCTGCCCGGCGGACCCATCGAGCGGCAGGCAGTAACACGTGGTACCGCCTCCCTCGCCGCTGCGCAGACGTGCAAAGCCGAACCGCACCAGCGCATTGCCTTCGGCGTGCCGGATATCGTGGCCGATAAACCACAGCTGCTGATCGAGCAGGACCGAGAGCCGGTAGGCAGTGGGGGGTTGCAGGGCCATTTAATGATAATAGTGTCGCAGTACTATACGTCAATCTCCACCGCGAGGTGCCGCATGGCAAAGTCCGGCCGGGTCCAGGTGAAGCTGCGCTCCACCGAGAGCCACTTCATGTACGTCACGACCAAGAATCCCCGCACCACGCCGCAGCGCATGGAACAGCGCAAGTACGACCCGCACGTACAGCGCCACGTGCTCTTCCGGGAGTCCAAGTGAGCGCCGCCACGACCTTGTCGACCGATCGCCGGCTGCCGGTCACGGTGCTGTCCGGCTTCCTCGGCGCCGGCAAGACGACGCTGCTCAATCACGTGCTGGCCAACCGCGACGGCCTGCGGGTGGCGGTCATCGTCAACGACATGAGCGAAGTGAACATCGACGCCCAGCTCGTGCGCGGCGGCGAGGCGGCGCTGTCGCGCACGCAGGAAACGCTGGTCGAGATGACGAACGGCTGCATCTGCTGCACGCTGCGCGATGACCTGCTGCAGGAGGTCGCGCGCCTCGCCGCCGAGGGGCGCTTCGATTATCTGCTCATCGAAAGCACCGGCATCGGTGAGCCACTGCCGGTCGCGGCCACCTTCACCTTCGAAACCGAAGAGGGCGTGTCGCTGGCCCAGGTGGCCCGTCTCGACACCATGGTCACCGTGGTCGATGCCCACCGCTTCCGCACCGACCTCGGTTCACTCGACGACCTGCGCGCCCGCCAGTTGGCGCTCGGCGACGACGATGAGCGTACGATCCCCGACTTGCTCATCGATCAGGTCGAGTTCGCGAACGTCATCGTCATCAACAAGGCCGATCTGCTGAGCGAGCATGCCCTTGGTGAACTGCAGGCGCTGCTGCAGCACCTCAACCCGGAGGCCGAGCTGATCGTCGCCACGCGCGGCGTTGTGGCGCCCGCGCGCCTGCTGGGCACGGGGCGGTTCGATTTCGAGCAGGCCGAAGCGGCGCCTGGCTGGCAGAAGGAGCTCAACGGTGAGCATGTGCCGGAAACCGAGGAGTACGGCATCGGCAGCTTCGTGTACCGGGCGCGTCGTCCGTTTCACCCCGAGCGGCTCTGGCGGGCGGTGGACACCGGGCTGCCCGGCGTGCTGCGCGCCAAGGGGTTTTTCTGGGTGGCAACACGCCCGGATCTGGTGGGGACGTGGTCGCAAGCTGGCCAGTTGCTGGAGGTGAACCCCGGCGGTTACTGGTATGCGGCCAGTGCGCCGGAGCACTGGGACGTGGATGACGAGCAGCGGCAGGTCATCCTCGATCTGTGGCATCCGGAACTCGGCGACCGTCGGCAGGAGATCGCCATCATCGGGCAGGGGCTCAACCAGGCGGCATTGACCGCCATGCTCGACGCCTGCCTGGTGACGGAGGAGGAGCAGCGCGCCGGCCCGTCGCTGTGGCAGACCTTCACCGACCCGTTCCCCGAGTGGAGTGAGGTGGAGGTGGACGACGAGGAGAGCGAGCAGGACATCGACAAGGTCATCGCCTCATGACCGCGCACCGATGGCGCCAGCCGGCGCCATCGGTGAGTAGAGCCGCTGTTCAGTCGCGGTGCGGCGCCGCACCCGGTGCCGCGCCGTCCGCCGGCTGACGCGTGAGGAATACGCGTTCGCCGGTGCCGCGGGAGCCGCCGCCTGTGAAGTGCCGCTCGAGCACCAGCATGCCGCCGTCGCGCGCGACGATGCGGGTCTGGTGGTACGTCCCGTCTTCGCCGGTATCGGTCATCACCTGCACCCTGCCGGTCAGCCCCGGCACGGCCCAGGCGCCTGCTTCGCTGTACACGGTGCGATCGCCGCGCCGTAGTGTGTGGGTATAGCGGAGGGTCGGTTCGAAAACCGTCTCGATGATCAGGCTGCCCGCCCTGATGTCGGTGACGGTGCGGGCGGCCGTTTGCCGGGCATCACGAAAGGCCTGCTTCGCCTTGGCCGTGGAATCGGGCGCCCAGCGAAAGAGCTCCATAGAATCGAGGCGCCAGCGGCCGACCAGCGCGTACGCGGCGGGCTCCTCCATCGCGTCTTCCTCGGCAGCGCTCACGGCGCGAGCGATGCGCGACATGGCGCCGCTTCACCAACCACGCGCACCGCCTGGGCAGCCCCGTTGCGCCGGGTCACCAGCAGCGTCGGTGTGCCGTCGACCGCGAGCTGACCGGCGAGGCGCGCGTCGCTCATCACCAACGGACGCATGGCGCCGCTGTGCAGGCAGCGCTCGAACTGCGCGGAGTCGAGACCGGCGCTCACCGCCAGACGCCGAAACTCCGGCGCCGGATCGCGTCGATGGCGCCACGCCTCCTGTTGCTCGAGCAGCGTGCGATTGAGCTGGTCGAAGGCCGCGGCTCCGCCGAGGGCGCCGGCGCAGAACGCGGCCTCGGCGGCATGGGCGCCGCGCAGCAGTCCCGGAATCGGACTGACCCGCAGCACGAGATTGGCCCGCGACGTCGCGGCGAGCTGCGTCAGCGAGTCACCTCGTGCCATCACGAACGCGCGGAAGCTCGGGCAGGCGTGGTCGACGAACTCGTGAATCGTGGGACGCAGGGTGTCGATGGCGCTGGCTGGACCGGCGCCTCGGGTGCGGGCGGCGTCGGCCCGACGGATGAGTGGCAGGTCGGCGCGCGCACTGTCGGCGGCCGAGAGCGGTGACTGGGCCACGCTGGCGGAGCATGGCGCGAGGGCGGCGGTGACGAGCAACAGGAGCAGCGGATTGCGCATGATCAATGGGATCGAGAAGGCCCGTGCCGAACTGGAGCGTTTTTATTGACAGTGGCGTATCATGAATAGGGAAGGGGCGCGTGGCTCTGGCCGCCGCGCCGGGCTATTTCGCGACGCAGGCTGAGATGACGAACAGTTTGTCAATCAATCGATCTTGCAAGTGGCGAAGCAAAGCGGTACCATAAGCCCATGACCGACGTCGACTGCACCGACCTACCCCACATTCCGCTGGCCCAGCGCCCCAGCGTGTCACCCGCGGTGCGGGATCGGGCCGCCCGCATGCTGAGCGCCGCCGGCGAGCCATCGCGGCTTGCCCTGCTCGAGCAGCTCGAAGGGCGTGAACTGTGTGTGTCGGATCTGGTGCACATCACCGGCGACCCCATGCCGACGATTTCGCAGCGCTTGCGCGTGCTCAAGACCGAAGGGCTGCTGCGCTCGCGTCGCGAAGGCAAGCACGTGTTCTACACCCTCGCGGACGGGCACGTCCAGGAATTGCTCCGCAACATCCTGCGCCACGCCGCGGAGCTCGCGGGCTAGCCCCATGGTCGCACGCCGCGGGCGCCGCCGAGGGCGACCGCGGATCATCCTCAGCCTCGGCCCTCCACAGGAGTCGCAACTTGTCACATCACGCCGATCATCCGCACACCCACGGCCCGGGTTGCGGGCACACCGGGGTCCTGCACAACGGGCACGTCGACTATCTGCACGACGGGCATCTGCACCATCAGGATGGGACCGTGGTCGAGGAGCATCGCTTCGATGTCTCCGACGCTAATCCCTCGGCCTGCACGCCGTCGCACCGGTGCGGTGGGCACGATGCGGCGCACGTGCACGGCGTCGGATGCGGTCACCCTCCCGTGCCCCATGGCGATCACATGGACTACCTCGTCGACGGACACCTGCATCATCCGCACGACGGGCACTGCGACTTCCACGGGGCCCTCGCCTCGGTGGCCTGATCGCGCCTCGCGGTCGGCGGGCGCGCGTCGGGTACGAGCGCCCGCCCGTCGGAGCTCGCCGCGACGCCCGCCGTCCGCCGCTCAATCTTCGCGGTAGGGCACGATGCGCTGGCCGGTCATGGTGAACGACACCGCCCCGTACGGGCTGTTCACCCGCTGCACTTCGAGCAGACCTTCCACCCAGACCGGGTCGAAAAGCGCGAGCGACTTCGGGCCGCCGGCCAGCTTCACGAATACCATCTGATTGGGCGGCGGTGGCGGCGTGTGCACGCAGGCGCCGAAATAGGGCACCAGCAGGAACTCCTTGGCCCGCTCCTGGAAATCCTCGAGCGGCACGATGAACCCGGGGATGCGTACGCGACGCCCCTTCAGCCGCGCCAACTCAGGCGGGACGCTCGTGGAGCGGTAGTCCAGCAGCCCCAATAGGCGCCAGTCCACGGTGAGTATGGTCGGGTCGGGAGCCTCGTCAGGCGGGGCGTCTGCCGCGGTGTCGCCTGTCGTGCCGGCCACTGGCGCCTGGATCGGGGCGTGGCGCGCGCCATAGAGTACCTCGGTTGGTAGGGGCGCGGGCCGAACCGACCAGTACGCGGCAAGGATCACCACCACGAGCACCTGCAGTGCGCGCACCACCCGTCGCCTCCCAGCCGATGGCAACCTCGGAGGAAGGGGGAGCCGGCGTTCGGCGGCGCGCCCGTCCGTCACGAGGTCGTGGCTGCGGCGTCGCGGGTGGCGCACGGCGCGCAGACGCGCCCGTCGCGCCAGTTCAGCACATGCGCAGCCACGAGCCCGGCCGCACCGACCACCACCACGAGCGGCTCCACCGTTTCCGAAAGACCGCTGACGCGTGCGAGCAGCAGCACACCGATGCCGAGCCCGAACAGCACCAGCGGGCGCCGTCGGCCATGGGCGCGACGTCCGCTGCGCAGCGCCACGGTGCCGATCACCAGCGACGCACTCAGGAAAGCCCACTCGAGCCAGTCCGACAGCGCCTGTCCGAATCCGAAAAGCGCGAGCATCGCCAGAAAGAAGGCACCGGCCGCGCAGTGGATGGCGCAGATGACAGACACGGTGATCCCGGCGGCATCGAGCCACACGGCGCGAAGACGTGTCCCGATGCTGATCGTCTGCGGCGCTTGCATGTCCACGGCGAGGGGCGGTGTAGGCATAATTAATGATAATAGCTAATCAATACTCGTCAATCCGCCGGTCCGCCGCGCTGCGAGCCAGCGCCGGTCGCCATTGCCTCCCACCGTCGGCGTTCGCCACCGTGGGGACCGTGGAGAAGGTCGTCGGCGACGCGGGAAACTGTCCCAATTGCGTCTGACAGTGCAATTGCAGCGCGGGCCGATGCGTCGCTAATCTTCCGACATGTCGGGCCCCGCATTCCTTGCCGCCAGCCTCGGTGCCCTTGCGGCCGGTCCGGTCATCACGTGGTTGGCGGGGCATCGGACCCAGCTGCTCGCCTTTCTCGACGGCCTCATCCTCGTCGCGATCGGCGGGCTGGTCCTCTTCGATGTGGTGCCGCACGCCTTGCACGAGCGCGATCTCGTGGCGGTGGCATGCATGCTCGCCGGCCTTGTCCTTCCGACGCTGGCCGAACGCCTGTTACACTACGGGGCCCGCCAGACACACGCGGTGGTCGTCCTGCTCGCGCTGTGTGGGGTGGCGGTCCACTCCGCCCTCGACGGCAGCGCCCTCCGCCAGGCAGGAGATGACCCGGCCAGCGTGCTCGGGTACGGCGTGTTGCTGCACCAGATTCCGGTGAGTCTCACCGTCTGGTGGGTCTTGCGGGACCGGCCGCGCGTCGTGGGCTGGGCTGCCCTCGGGTTGATGGCGCTCACGACCATCGTTGGCTACGCGGCCGAACCGGTCGTGCTCGCGCTGCTGCCGGACTCGGCGGCGCTCTGGTTCGAGGCGCTCGTGGCCGGGTCGCTGCTGCATGTCATCGCCCACCCGGCGCACGATCACGCGCACGATCACGCGCACGATCACGCGCACGATCACGCGCACGATCACGCGCACGACCACGCACACGACCACGCACACGACCACGCACACGACCACGCACACGGCGACGCTCCGTGGACGAACGGTATGGGGGCGCTTGCCGGCCTCGGATTGCTCGTCGCGCTCTACCTTGGCCGTGACGCGTCGGTCGAGGTGCCGGTGGACGGCACCCTGCGCACCTTCTGGTCGCTCCTGCTCGACACCGCCCCGGCCGTACTGCTGGCCTATGTGGCGGCCGGGCTGCTGCATGCCTTTCTCCCCGCCAGCAGCCTGACGTGGCTGAGCCGCGGTTCCCGGCTCCGGCAAGGCATGGCCGGCATGGCGGTTGGGCTGCCGTT
>JBEILM010000168.1:0-7276 GCA_040379205.1 Gemmatimonas sp. | reverse complement strand
GGTCGTTAGCTTCGACTTCGCCATGGCGCTCACGCCGGGCTGGCACGCCTCGATCTTCCCGCCGTACTTCGTTGCCGGCGCCATCTTCTCCGGCTTCGCGATGGTGTGGACGATCGCCATCCCGATGCGCAAGTGGTTCCGCCTCGAGCACTACATCACGCTCAACCACCTCGACGCGACCGCCAAGGTCGTGCTCTTCACCTCGATGGTGGTCGGCTGCGCGTACCTGATCGAGTTCTTCATCGCCTGGTACAGCGGTGTGCGTCCGGAGCAGGAGTTCTTCTGGAACCGCGTGTTCGGTCAGTGGTGGTGGGCGGCCTGGATCATGCTGCTCTGCAACATGGCGCTGCCCATGTCGCTCTGGTCGCAGAAGCTCCGCCGCAACCCGGCCTGGCTGTTCATCCTGTCGCTGTTCATCAACCTCGGCATGTGGTTCGAGCGTTTCGTCATCGTCGTGCCGTCGCTCTCCCACGAGTTCGAGCCCTGGCAGTGGGGCAGCTACACGCCGAGCTGGATCGACATGGCGTTCCTCGTCGGCTCGTTCGGCTGGTTCTTCATGTGGTTCCTGCTGTTCGTGAAACAGATGCCGGTCATGGCCATCATGGAGCTCAAGGAAATCGTGACGCCGCGCTTCAAGAAGGAGCATGGGCACGGAGGGCATCACTGATGCAGGGCGTTCTTGGGGTGTTCCATCATCTCGATACGACCGTTTCGGCGATCGAGGAGCTGAAGAAAAAGAAGCTGGGCGATGTGACCGTGTACTCGCCAACCATCCGACATGAGTTGGAGCATGCCATCGACGGCCCCAACAGCGTGGTGCGCCGCTTCACTCTCATTGGCGGCCTGCTCGGTGTGAGCTTCGGCTACTGGGTGGCCATCTGGTCGTCCAACTACTGGCCGCTCGTCACCGGCGGCAAGGCGATCGCCTCGTGGATCCCGTACACGATCATCGGCTTCGAAGTCATGGTGCTCGTGGGCGCGCTCTCCACGGTAGCCGGCATGTTCATCAATTCGCGCATCCCCCGGCTCACCACCACGGTGGGCTACGACGACCGCTTCTCCGCCGGGCACTTCGGGGTGTTCGTGGCCTGTGACGTCAGCAAGGCGACCCAGGCCGAAGACCTCCTGCGCCATGCCGGCGCGGAGGAGGTGCGACGTGAAGCCTGAGACCTCCAACGTGATGCCTTCAGTTGCCGCACGCGCCCTGCGCGCGTCGGTGGCGATCGTGCTGCCGCTGTCGCTCGGCGCCTGCACGTGGTTCACCGATTTCAAGAATCAGCCGCGCATCGAGCCCTGGGAGCCCTTCTCCCAGAACGAGGCCGATTCGCTCGTTGCGCCGCGTGGCCAGCCGCAGTACAGCGTGCCGGTGCAGGGCACGCGTGTCGCAGGGTGGCAGATCGGCTACCAGCCGATTCCGCAGGTGATCGACAGCTTCGCGCCGATCCCGAACCCGACACCGGTGTCACCGGCGTCGCTCGAGAACGGCAAGAAGAACTACCAGATCAACTGCGCCGTGTGTCACGGGGCTGCCGGCGACGGTAACGGCGGGCTGAAGAAGGTGAATCCCGCCTACGGGTGGAGCCCGAGCCTGCTCACCGAGTCGGCCCGCGGTCGCACCGACGGCTACATCTACGGCATGCTCCGCAACGGCCGTGGCATCATGCCCAGCTACAACCGCATCGAGGAGCCGGACCGTTGGGACGTGGTGAACTACGTGCGTGCCCTGCAGGCCGGCACGGCAGACACCACCTCCATCGGCTACCCTGGCCAGAACGGCATCACGGTGCCTGGCCCGTCGTTCACGGCGCCCACCAGGCCGGCCCCGTTCGTGAAGCCCACGCAGCAGCCGACCCCGGGTTCGCCGAACATCAACGCGGCGACCTTCAAGGGCAACAACGAGAACGACACCATGCGCAAGCTGCACCTGGGCCCGCCGTCGGCCGCGGGTGAGGGCAAGGAGAAGCACGAGTGAGCCAGCACTATCACTACCCGACGCGGGAGGAATTCGCGCGGCGTTTCAGCGGGGTGACGGTTCCCGCCGGCATCAAGACAGGCGCCCTCATCGCGGCCCTCGTCGGCATCGGCGTCTTCGTCATGGGGCTCTTCACCAACCCCGATCGCGCCTGGCAGGCGGTGCAGTACAACTGGACGTACTTTGCGGTGCTCTCCACCGCCGGTACCGCCTTCGCGGCCGTCCAGCGCATCGTCACCGCCCGGTGGTCACGCCCCATCATCCGCTTCACCGAAGGCTTCTACGCCTTCGTGCCGATCGCCTTCGTCATCCTGATCGGCCTGCTCTTCTTCAGCGGCGAGCACGTCTACACCTTCCGCGGCCGCGAAGAGGTGTCGATCGCCGAGAAGGCATCGTACCTGAACAACAACTGGTTCCTGGTGCGCGGCCTGTTCTTCTTCGGCGCCATCACCGTCATCCAGGGGCTGTTCATCTGGAACTCGGTCAAGATGGACGTCGCCGTGATGCCGGAGTCGGGTGCCAAGTGGGCCGCCGGACTGCGCGCCAAGATGCGGGCGGCCTGGTCGGGTGACGAGCGTCGCGAGCTGCACACGCAGCACGATGCGCAGGGCAAGCTGGGCGTGGCCGTGGCGATGAGCTTCGTGGTGGGCTGGTGCTTCATGGCGTGGGACTACTCCATGAGCATCACGCTGCACTTCCAGCAGACCATGTACGCGTGGATCGTGTTCATGACCGGCTGGGTGAACATGGTCATGCTTACGTCGCTGCTCGCCATGTGGTGGCGCAACCACCTCAAGGCGCACGACCTGGTCACCATCAACCACTTCTGGGACCTGGGCAAGCTCGGCTTCGCCTTCACGGCGTTCGTGGGCTACATCAGCTTCTCGCAGTACCTGGTGATCTGGTACGGCAACATGCCGGAGGAGACGCACTTCTACCGGCTGCGCCTGTCGGGCGTGTGGAAGACTGTTACCACGCTCATCCCGATCTTCGGTTTCGTGCTGCCGTTCTTCGGCCTCATCTCCAAGGCCGCGAAGGTGTACCTCCCGACCTTCGTGCTCTTCGCGGTGTGCAGCCTGATCGGTGTGTACCTCCACCGGTACATCGAGATCTATCCGAGCATCTACGGCGAGGCCACCAGCCTGCCGTTCGGGCTACAGGAAATCGGCACCACCATCGGCTTCATCGGCCTGTGGGCGTTCAGCTACTTCAGCTTCATGGAAGCCTTCCCCGTCATGCGCGTGTTCATGATGACCACGCCGTTCAAGGACGAGGTGCAGGTTCCGGTCGACGCCAAGACCATGGAGCCGCTGCCGGCGCACGAGTAGCCGTCGGTGGCCAATGAACCAGGGGGCGGACGCCATGCGGTGTTCGCCCCCGTGTTGTTCCCCCGAACGGCGATCCGCGGCCGCCACCACCGCACGGCCGCCCTGTGCACGGTGAGCAATGCGGAGTCGGTCACCCAGGAGCAGGCGCACCCGCACGAACAGGCGGCCCACGGCAGTTCGCTAGCCCACGATCAGGACGGACACGAGGGCAGGGCGGGCGGTCGTATTGCCTCGCGGTGATTCAGTCCAGGACGACGGCGCGCTCGGGCACACCCGGCGAGCAATTCACGGCCGGGCTCCGGAATGCGTCGGGGTGCCCGTGCGGTACGCCGCGCGAACTCAAGCCGAGTTGCCGCCGGAGTCATCAGCCGCCTTGTGCACACCACGCCACAGGAACAGCAGCCCCAGCGCCATGAACCACAGCTGGATGCCGGTCGTGGACAGCACGATGGACACCGGCGGCGCAATGCCGACCAGTTCGAGACTGGGGAAAGCGACGAGTCCACCGGCCATGAGCCCCGTCACGCCCGCCCACAACGGGAGCCGCCGATCACGCAGGATCAGAAGGCTGGTGCTGATGGCCCAGAGTGAAGCGAAGATGGCCACGCCAAGCGCCTCGCCGACGGCACCGCCCCAGGCATTGATGGCCGCCTGCATCATCTCGATGGCCGCGCGTCCCTCTGCCGAGAGGCCGGCGGCGGCATGGGCCTCTGCCAGGGTCACACTGCCCGTCAGCCAGCGCAGAATGCCAATCGACCGCGCGAGCGCAGATGCCGCAGCCGCCCCGATGGCGACCAGTGCCAGCGATCCCAGCGGGCCAGGGCGAGCCGCCAGCCGAACGGTCAGGGCGCCGGTGAGCAGGAAGAGCACGGAGTAGCCAAGGTACAGCCCGTAGCCCAGCCGGACGGCGCTCAGCTGGTCACGCAGGAGTGGGAGCACTTGCGCCGGCGGAAAATCGAGACTGTCCGGCCACTGGATCGCCCCGCCCAGCACGGCCATGGGGGCGAAGATGCTCAGGCCCTGCACCAGCAGGACCAGTCCGGCGGCCAGATACCGGCGGCGCGGTGGTGGGCTGTCGTCACGCAGGAAATCGCTGGGTGGCACGGGCATCTCCGTTTGGATGGAGCCGGGGGCACCGGCAATCACGTCGGTCGAGTCGAGCTGACTCGACGCTTGACAATAAATGTTAATGGTGTAATGTAAAAGACTATGGTTATCGAAGAGCCGCAGGACAGCCTGCTTTCGCGAGCTGAACGTCTCCGCCATCGCTCCGCAGCAAGGCGCGATGCGCAGCGCGGGCGGTTGCGGGAGTTGCTGCTGACGGTCGCCGAAGAACACCTGCTCGAGAAGGGATACAGTGGCCTCTCACTGCGGGAGGTGGCGGAAACAACGCAGTACACGCCCACCACCATCTACCGCCACTTCCGCGATCGCGAGGCCCTGATCGCGGCGGTTCTCGAGAAGTGGTTCTTGCTGTTCGCTCGCGTGCTCGAAGCGGCGGATCGTCCCGACGCCGCCCCCGGCGTGCGCGTAGTGGCCCTGGGGGACGCCTACCTGCACTTCGCGCTGGCGCATCCGGCGCGGTACCGAGTCATGTTCGTCGACCGTGCCGACATCGGCATTCTCCCCGACGGGACGGCGGACCTCCACGGCGATCCGGCCTTCGGCGTGCTCATTCGGGTCTGCGAGGCCTTATGTGCGGCTGGTGAGGCCGGACCTTACCAGCCCGTCCAGGTGGCCATGATGCTCTGGCTTGGTTTGCATGGGACCGCCGCCATGGCTGCGTGTTCGCAGATCATCGATGCACACGCGGCGCAGCAGTTGGGGATAGGTAGCTCCCGCCTGCTCCTGCGAGGGCTCCGTTCGCCCGGGTGAAAGCTTTTTTTTGCGTGATTGGTTAACGGCCGTCTTTTTCTTACCTTTTCACACGAGAGGGCTGATGTTCCCCTTGCGTACCATTCGGGTGGCCACATCTGCCGCTGCGCTGCTCTTGGCGGCGACTCCACCACTGCATGGTGCGCAGGGCGCGCGCCCGGCAGGCACCGCGTCGGCGCAGCCGGCCAGGACGGGCACCATTCAGGGGCGCGTACTCGACCGCGATACGCAGCAGCCCATTGCCGAGGCCCAACTGCAGTTGGTGGGAAGCACCATCGGGACCCTGTCCGACAGTGAGGGCCGGTTCACGCTCGTCGGCGCGCCGGTCGGCACTCAGGCCATCCGGGTCCTACGCATTGGCTATCGCCCCACCACGGTGAGTGACCTGCTCATCAACCCGGGGCGCCCCACGCAGGTGGAGGTACAGGTCGAATCGGCGGCGGCCACGCTTGCGGCCACGCGCGTCGTGGCCGGGAATGCGTCGTTCGTCGCGCCGCGCAATGTCCCCTCCTCGCGTATCACCATGAGCTACGAGGAGATCCGCCGCGCTCCCGGCGCCATTGGTGACGTGAGCCGCCTGGTGCAATCGCTGCCCGGTGTGCTCACCGGCAACGATACCCGCAACGACATCATCTCGCGCGGCGGCAGCCCCATGGAGAATCTGTTCCTCGTGGACGGTATCGAGGTGCCGAACATCAACCATTTCGCGGGGCAGGGCAGCACCGGCGGGCCCATCGGCATGATCAACAACGAACTGGTGCGCGACGTGGCCTTCTACGCCGGCGCGTTCGGCCCGCGCTTCGGCAATCGGCTGTCGAGCGTCCTCGACATTTCGTTGCGTGAGGGCAGCAGCGATGGTCGCCGCACCGAGTTCGACATGAGCAATGCCGGAGCCGGCATCGTGACCGAGGGGCCCCTCGGCTCCAAGGCGACGTACATTCTCTCTGGTCGCCAGAGCTATCTCGATCTGGTGGCGCCGCTCATCGGCCTGACCGCCGTGCCGTACACCACCAACTTCCAGGCGAAGGTAGCCTGGCGTCCGGGGGCCCGTGACGTGGTCAAGCTCGTGGGCATCGGCGGCTTCGATCGGATCGACTTCACGAGCACGGCAACGGACACCGAGGATCCGGATCCGCCGGGCACGACGCGTGTCCGCGGCGATCGCTGGACCGGCGGTGTCTCGTGGCAGCGCCTGATGGGGGCACGCGGCGTGGGAACACTCGTCGCGAGCGCCAGCACCGGCGCCAACGACGTGCGTGTGCGCGAAGATCGATTCGGCGCCACCCCCGTATGGGCCAACGATGCCCGCGAGAACGAGTACGTCGTGCGCTACGACGCCACCTTCAATGTGCCCAGCTTTGCCGACGTGAACATCGGGGCCAGCGCACGACGCCTGACCATCAATTCCGCGCTTGCCTCGCCGTTCGGCGTGAACAACCCGTTCTCGGCCGCCCCCACACGCGTTGACACGGTGGCCGTTGATCGGTCCGACGATTTGGACATCGCGGGAGCGTATCTCGAACTCGTTCGCACGGTCGGGGCCGTCGACCTTGCCGCGAGCGTGCGCGGCGACCGCTTCGGGCAGTCGGAGGCGTCCCGTTTCGCGCCGCGGGCAGCGGTCACCTGGCGCCCGACCGGCAAGCTGAGCGTGTCCGGAACCTGGGGACGCTATCACCAGCAGGTGCCCATCGTGTTTACGGCGAACATCGCCGCCAACGCCACACTCTCCCCCATGCAGGCCGATCACGGTGTGCTCGGCGCTCGCTGGACCCCGCGCGACAATCTGCTGCTGAGCGTGGAGGCGTTCGACCGCCAGTATCGCGACTATCCGGTGGCGCGCGATTATCCGCAGCTGTCGCTCGCCAACACCGGTGACCAGAACGGGGTGTCGGACCTGCTCTTCCCCATGACCAGCGAGGGCACCGGTCGGTCGCGCGGTCTCGAACTCTTTCTGCAGCAAAAGTTCACCGGCGCCACCTATGGCCAGATCAGCTACACCCGGTCCCGGGTCGAGCATCGCGCGCGTGACGGCCAGTGGCGTCCGGGCGGCTACGATGCACCGAACTTCTTCACGGCGATCTTCGGGGTGAAGCGGGGGACC
>JBEILM010000167.1:0-7341 GCA_040379205.1 Gemmatimonas sp. | reverse complement strand
GGGGCTGCCCCGGCTACGGCGCCACGGATACCGCGCGCCAGCGCCTGATCTACGATCCCGATTGCCGCCGTGGTTTCCCGTCCGACGGCGCCGCCCAGCTCGGCCGCACTCGGCCACTCCACCATGTCCACGCACCGGGCCTGAAGGACCGGCACCACCTTCTCGAGCGAATGTCGCGACACATCGGACGCGACCAGCACCAGTTGCAGCTTGCCCTTCATGGCCGCGAGGCGCACCTGCTCCACCCCGATGACCACCAGCCGACCTCGCGCTCCCAACCCGACGAGGCCGAGCACCTTGCGGCGCACCACCTCATCCAACGAGCCGGGAGCGTCGGTCGTGTCCATCACCCGGCCTGTCCCGCCTCGCCGTCATCCTCGGTCGTCAACTCGTCGATGATCGCCATGATCCGGTCGGCCTCTTCGGGGGCGATGCCCGGCAGCCGCAGCAGGTCGTCGCGATCAAGATCGAGAATGTCGTTGAGGGTGCGGTAGCCCGCTTCTGCCAGCACGGCGACGGTGGCGGTCTCCAGCCCCTCGATTTCGTTCAGCGGGACATCCGCCTCGGCATCGTCCTCGGGGAGCGGCGCAAACAGCGGTGCCTCGCCGCCCTTCTCCAGCCACTCGCGGCTGGAGTAGAGGTCGATCTTCCAGCCCGTCAGCTCCGACGCCAGACGCACGTTCTGCCCATTGCGTCCGATGGCCAACGAGAGCTGGTCCTCGTCGACCACCGCCTGAATGGTCCGCGAGAGGGCGTCGCTGAAGACGCGGGCCACCCGAGCCGGCGCCAGCGCCAGCTTGGCGAACCGTTCCGGATCGGGGGACCAGGGCACGATGTCGATGCGCTCGCCGCCCAGTTCATTGACCACGGCCTGCACGCGCGCGCCCTTGAGGCCAACGCACGCGCCCACCGGATCAACCGCTTCGTCACGCGACGTGACCGCAATCTTGGTCCGGCTGCCCACCTCGCGAGCGGCGGCCCTGATCTCGACGATCCCCTGCTGGATCTCGGGCACCTCGAGCCTGAACAGCGCCTGCACGAACAGCGCGTCCGACCGGCTCAGGATGAGGCGCGGCCCCTTGGGCGTGTCTTCGACCCGCTTGAGCACGGCCCGCACCGGCTCGCCCTGATGGTAGTGCTCCCGGTGATTCTGCTCGCGATACGGAATGATCGCTTCCGCCTCACGGAACTTGTTGAGCATGACCACGAGCTTGCCGCGCTCGATCTGCTGCACCTCACCGGACAAAAGATCACCCACGCGACCGGCGAACTCGTCGCGGATGCGCGTGCGCTCGCCCTCACGGACTCGCTGAATGATGCGCTGCTTGGCCGCCTGCACCGCGGTGCGGCCGAATTCCATGAAGTCGACGGGGATTTCCATGACGTCGCCGACCTGAAACTCGGGATCCATGAACCGGGCCTCCTCGGCGGTCACTTCCCGCGACTCGTCGGTGACCTCGTCGACCACGGTCTTGAGCAGCACGATGCGGATATCGCCCTTGGCTTCGTCGATCTCGACTTCCGCCTGGACGTTGGCCCCGTGCTTCTTGGCCAGGGCGGCATGAATGCCGTCCTGCAGAAGCTCGTGCAGCTCCTCGCGCGTGATCTGCTTGAGATTTGCCAGCTCACGAAACGCCGTGAGGATTTCCGCTGATCCGGCCATCCGTCTCCCCTATCGTTTCCAGTGGAATGCCAGACTCGCCTGGGTGACCTCGCGAAGCGGCACCTGAACCTCCCGCCCCTTCGCGTCACGCACCAGCGCAATCTCAGCGCCTGCCTCGCCATCCACGGCGAGGATCTCGACTTCCTGCTTCCCGCCTACCAACAGTCCGCAGGTCACCGTCGCCTGGCGGCCAATGAAGCGGCGCCAGTCGGCGGCGTGTCGCAACGGCCGATCCGCGCCGGGCGACGACACCTCCAGGACATACTGCTCAGCGACCAGCGCGTCGGCCTCCAGGCGAGCCTCGAGGGCCCGCGAGACCGTCGCGCAGTCGTCGATCGTCACCTTTTCGCCGTCCCGGCGGTCGATCCGGATCTCCAGCACGGGGCGGGCTCGTGAGCCCCCCCGCCGCAGCTCCACCAGATCGAACCCCAAGCCTTCAAGTTCTTGTGAGACAATGGGTTCGATGGACATCGCGCGGTGATCCCTACCAAACTGCCGGAGAACAAAAAAGTGTGGGGGCCATCCCCACACTTCATCCACCCGCGCGGGGCGGGCGTGGTCACGAAGAAGTTACTTCCAGACTCGCAAGCTATGGCCCGTCTGTTGCGTGGTCAAGATGAACAGAGAGCAATCACACCAAGCTGGCGACCGGCATCGCCGGCGCGATGACTGAAGAACCGCTCGCCGTGACACCGCGTACAGGCCCCATCGGTGGTCAGCCTGACGACGCCGAGACCTGCCGCCTGCTCCGCCAGCACGGCCCGCACATCGAGCAACCCCTTCCCCACCGCCGGCCGGCCCGTGACCGCCTCCAGCACCTCCGGCCCCACTTCATAACAGGCACCGCAGATGGCCGGACCCAGGTGCACCGCGCATTCCCTCGCGGGGAAACCAAGCTGCTCGAGCAGCGCCAGCCCCACCGGCAGGATCCCCGCCGCCGTGCCTCGCCACCCGGCGTGCAGTGCCGCCACGGCGCCCCGCGGATGCGCCACGAACACCGGGGTGCAGTCGGCGACCGTCACGGCCAGAGCGGTGCCCTGCACGAGGCTGATGTGTCCGTCGATCCCATGCCCCCGGAGCCAGCCGTCCCACCCCGCGCCATGCACCTGTACGCCGGCCCCGTGCACCTGGAAAGCGCTGGCGAGGCGCCGGATACCGAGCGCCCGAAGCTCCGCCTGCAACCTGTCCCACCGCGCCATGACCTCGCCGACCGGCTCCGTCGAGCCGAGACCGAACGATCCGTTCTGTCGCGTGGTGGTCCAGCCGCGAATCCCCTCGGGCAGCCCACCCACCGGAGCCGCCGCCTGCAGCGCTGACGCCATCGGCGCGTTGACCCCTTACTTCGCCGACAGTTCGATGCGGCGGATGCGGGCCCCGAGCGCCCCGAGGCGCTCCTCGAGCCGCTCGTAGCCACGCTCGATCTGCTGGGCGTTGCTGATCACGCTCGTGCCCTCGGCGCACATCGCCGCCAGCAGCATCGCCATGCCCGCGCGGATGTCCGGCGATTCGACCGCACTGCCACGCAACTGGGTGGGACCGGAGACAATGGCCCGGTGCGGGTCGCACAGCACGATGCGCGCGCCCATGTTGACGAGCTTGTCGGTGAAGTACAGCCGCGACTCGAACATCTTCTCGTGGAAGAGGATCATGCCGTCACACTGAGTCGCGGTGACGATCGCGATGGACATCGTGTCGGCGGGGAACGCCGGCCACGGCTGGTCCTCCAGCTTGGGCACGTGCCCACCCAGGTCGCTCTGAATCTGCCGGGACTGTTCCGCCGGGACGATGAGATCGTCGCCGTCGATCTGGCAGGTGATGCCGAGCCGTTCGAAACCCATCAGCGTGCTGCGCAGATGCTCGACCCCGGCCCCTTCGATGCGCAACGTCGATCGGGTCACGGCCGCGAGTCCGATGAACGAGCCCACCTCGATGTGGTCCGGGCCGATCTCGTGCGTCGCGCCGCCCAGCGGCAGCCCCCCTTCGATGGTATAGACGTTGGATCCGATGCCCTCGATGCGCGCGCCGAGCGCCACGAGAAACCGCGCCAGATCCTGCACGTGCGGTTCGCTGGCGGCGTTGCGCAGCACCGTGCGGCCCTTGGCGGCGACAGCGGCCACCAGCGCGTTCTCGGTGGCGGTCACACTCGGCTCATCGAGAAACACATCGGCGCCCACCAGCCCGCTCGTGGCAAACTTGAAGCGCGCCCCCAGCTCGTAGGTGGCCCCGAGCGCCTGCAAGACATGGAAGTGCGTGTCCAGCCGTCGACGTCCGATTACGTCCCCGCCCGGCGGCGACAGCGTCACCGAGCCGCAGCGCGCCAGCAACGGCGCGGCCAACAGGATCGACGCCCGAATTCGGGCGCACATGTCCGGATCGAGATCTGCCGCGTGGACCGACCGGGCATGCATCCGCAACGCATTCGGCCCAATCCACTCGCACTCGGCGCCGGTGGTGCGCACGAGTTCCACCAGCGTCTCGATGTCGCGAATGCGCGGCACGTTGAGCAGCTGCACCGGCTGGTCGGTGAGGAGCGCCGCCGCCACAATGGGCAGCGCGGCATTCTTGTTGCCGGCCGGGCGGATCGAGCCCTGCAGGCGCTGGCCTCCTTCGACGACATACTGGACGGCGGACATGCGGACGGGGTTGAGGCGCATCGAGGAGGCACGGGACGCACCGGCCGCGCGCGGGCCGGCGGCCAGCCGGCCGTGACGAACCCGAAGCTTACACGCGGCGCACCATGGACACGAGCCTTCGTGCGCCTTAGATCACCGGGTATGTCACTTGCGAGTGTCCTGCCCTGGTTGCTGTCCGTGCTCGTGCTGCAGGCCGCGAGTCTTCCGGACACGCTCATCGCCCGCACGATTCCCGATCGTGGCGTCCTCGAGTGGACGAGCGGCATTCTGCAGATCGTGGTGCTGCTGCTGGCCGTCGGCGCCCTCATCGCGCTGATCCTGCTGCTGGTGGCGATGCGCGAAGGGGTGCGCAAGCTGAACGCGACCGTTGCCACCCTGTCCAGCGAGACCCGGCCGTTGCTGGCCAATGCCTCCGCCATGGCGGGCGATGCCCGGGCCATGGTGGCCATGGTGAAGCAGGATGTGGCCCGGGTAAGCCACGCGGCCGGCGCCATCGGCGACGAGCTCCGGTACGCCGCCGAAACGACCGCCCAGCGCGTGGATGACGTCAATGCGGTCCTCGACGTGCTGCAGGACGAACTCGAGGACACGGCGATCTCCGCCGTCTCGGCACTCCGCGGCGCCCGCCTGGGCGCCCGCGCCATGGCGTCGCGGCTGCCTGGTCGCCGCCCCAAACGGTCGCGTCGCCCCGACGCGGATGCCGACGACGCGTAATCCGCGCCGCGCCACCCCCGTGGCGTGGTCGTGGTGCCTGCTGGCGGCGGTGGCGCTACTGGCCCTGTGGCCCACCGAGGCCTGGGCGTGGACGCCCGGCACCCACGTTTTTCTCGGCGATGCCGTGCTCCGGAACTTGGGGCTGCTGCCGACGGGAATCGCCGAACTCCTGTCGGCGTTTCCCGCCGACTTTCTCTATGGATCGATCGCCGCCGACACGAGCATCGCCAAGAAGTACGCCGAAGTCGGTCGGCACTGCCATTCGTGGCACGTCGGGCTGGAGATCCACGATGAAGCCGAACCACCGCCGCTGCGGGCCTTCGCCCTCGGATACCTGTCGCATCTGGCCGCGGATGTGGTGGCCCACAACTTCTATGTACCGCGTCAGCTGGCGGTAACGTCGAGCACGGCGGCGCTGGGACACAGCTACTGGGAGAGCCGGATCGACACCCACATCGGCGATCCGTGGCCGCGGCGGGCACGCGAACTGCTCTTCCTCGACCATACACGCGCCGATCAGCACCTCGATCGCATTCTCAGTCCGACGCTGTTCGGTACCCCCACCAATCGCCGCATCTTTCGCGGGATGGTGTACGTCACCGACACCGAGTCATGGCAGCGCATCTTCCAGCTGGTTTCCGAGAACAGCCGCTGGGATCTCACCGACGCCGATGTCGGACGCTACCTGGCCCGTTCCTTCGACTACATCGTCGATTTGCTGAATCACTGGGATCGCAGCGAGCCGTACCGGTTCGATCCATCGGGCGACAAACCGCTGCGCGAGGCGAAGCAGGTGCGCCGCCTCGCCCGCCGGCAGGGCGGCGACATGCGCGCCGCCCTCGAGGCCGACCGCATGTTCGGCATGCCGCTCACGTCGCTGCACCACGCGGCAGACCTGCCGGCCCCGCTGTTCAGCCAGCGCGAGCGGACAGCAGCTGATTGACCAGCCGGGGGTCGGCCGACCCCTTGGACTTCTTCATCACCAGCCCCACCAGCACCCCCTGCAGCTTCTTCTCACCGGCGAGGAAGCGGGCCGCCTCGGCGGGATTTTCGGCCAGCACGTCGTCGATCCACCCCACCAGCGCCTGGTCGTCGCGTACCTGACGAAGCCCTTCACGGGTCGCCAGCGCCAGCGGGTCGAGATCCTCCCGCTCCATCAACGTGAAGAGCTGCCGGGCGGCGGTGTTCGACACCTCGCCGGCCGCCTCGAGCCGGATGAGGGCGCCAAGGCGAGCGGGCGTGACCTGGTGATCCGCCAGCGCCACTCCGGAGGCGTTCACCGACGCCAGCACGGTGCCGAGCATCCAATTGGCCGCGCGTCGCGCGTCCCCCGCCGCCTCGGCCACCGCCTCGAAGCGATCCGCAAGCTCCCGGGTCACGAGCAGTTGTTCGATGTCGGTCTCCGCGAGGCCATACTGCGACGCGAAGCGGACCCGTCGGGCCTCCGGCAACTCGGGCAGTGCGTCGGCCTGCGCCGCGATCCACGATGCCGCGAGGCGCAGCGGGGGCAGGTCGGGATCGGGGAAATAACGGTAATCATGGCTGCCTTCCTTGCTGCGCGCGGGGCGGACCTGCTGCCGCTTGTCGTCGTAGAGCATCGTCTGCTGCTCGATGCGTCCCCCGCCATCGAGCACGACACACTGCCGGGCGAACTCGATCTCGACCGCCCGTTCGATGGCCGAGAACGAGTTGAGGTTCTTGACCTCGGTCTTGGTGCCCAGCACATCGGTGCTGGTGCGGCGCACCGAAATGTTCACGTCGACGCGCAGCGACCCCTCTTCCATGTTGGCATCGGAGACCTCGACGTACTCGAGGATCTGCTTCAGGCGACGCGCGTACGTCGCCGCCTCGGCGGCCGAGCGGATGTCGGGCTCGGAGACGATCTCCACGAGCGGGGTCCCGGCGCGATTGAGGTCGATGGCCGAAGCGTCGCGGAAGCGATCGTGCACCGACTTGCCGGCGTCCTCCTCCATGTGCACCCGATGCACGCGAATGTGGCGCGGCGATCCATCGGCGTGATGCCCCACGGTGATGCGGCCGTTCGTGGCGAGAGGCCGATCGAACTGCGAGATCTGGTAGCCCTTGGGCAGGTCGGGGTAGAAGTAGTTCTTGCGGGCGAACACCGACTCGTCGTGCACCGTGCATCCCAGCGCGAGCGAGGCGCGGGTGGCGAGGGCGACGGCGCGCGCGTTGAGCACGGGCAGTGCGCCCGGCAGGCCGAGGCACAGCGGGCAGG
This sequence comes from Gemmatimonas sp., assembly GCA_040379205.1. GTDB lineage: Bacteria > Gemmatimonadota > Gemmatimonadetes > Gemmatimonadales > Gemmatimonadaceae > Gemmatimonas. The sequence continues at coordinate 95 of JBEILM010000167.1, read as the reverse complement.
TGTGCGCGTTCGGCGCTTCACCGAACGAGGTCGCGCAGCCGCAGAAGATCTTGCTGCGGGTCTTGAGCTGGCAGTGGACCTCGAGGCCGATGACG
>JBEILM010000166.1:0-7351 GCA_040379205.1 Gemmatimonas sp. | reverse complement strand
CTGCCCACCGCGACGGCCCTGTTCACCAGCCGTGCGACAGCCCCACCTGCACCAGGCGTGGCAGCCCGGGCAGCAGGCCGCGCGTGCGGTCCACCACCACCGTGCGGTCGGTGACGTTCTTCACGGACACCCACGCCGACAGCGTCGACCGCGGCACGGGCACGTTGGCGGTCACGTTCCAGAGGGCGTTGCCCGCCAGCGTGCCCTGCTGGCCATCGGCCACCAGTACGCGGGTGTTGGCAGCGTCGCCGAACTGCTCGCCGATGGCCACCAGTTCCACGCGCAGTTCGGAGCCGGAGCGGTGCCGCGCGCCCACGGTCGTGGTGAGCGTGTATTCGGGGGCGTAGGGCAGCCGGTTGCCGGTCACCGACTGGCGCGTACGGGTGCCGCCGGCGTTCTGCTCGCCGTACACCTTGCCCGCGACATCGCTGCCGCCGGTGCCGATGTAGGCGAAGCGCGCCCCTTCGAAGTGGGCGACCGGCGTCCACGCGGCGGCAAGCTCCGTGAACAGGCCGACGCCCGCCACCTGCCGCGCGGGTTCGGCGCGCACCGACAGCTCGGCGCCGCGGTGCAGCGTACGGCCGGCGCTCGTGAGGGTGGCACCCACGCCGCCGGCCACGCTGGCTGGCACGATCTGGTTGCTGAAGTCGAGGTTGAACACCGTGGCCTCGATGCGCACCGGGCGCGCCGGCAGCCAGCGCACCCCGACCTCGCTGTTCCAGCTCAGCTCCGCGTCGAGCTCCACCACGCCGCCGGTGGCGTTGCTGATGATGTCTTCCGGGCGCGGTGGCGCGAAGCCGCGGTGCATGCCGGCGAAGGCGGTGAGTCCCTCCCGCAGCTGGACCGTGGCGCCGAGGCCGGGAATGAGCGCCTGCATCGTGGTCGTGCCCTGCACGCCGTCCGGGGCATTCGCGGCCGGGCGGCGATTGAGGCGCGTGAGGCGGAGTGCCTCGCCGCGCAGGCCGCCGCTCAGCGTGAACGCACCGGTCGCCACGCGCACGTGCACATACGAGGCGAGCGCCTCGGTGCTGCGGCGGTTGTCCTCCACCAGCCCGGCGTTCACGTTGCCCGCCGCACCCACGGTACGCCCTCGGGGCGATGACGCGTTTACCTGCAACCGCTCCTGGCCCTCGTGGTGCACACGAGCACCGGCATCGAGCTCGATAATGGAGCCGGCGCGCACCCACTGCCACGTGGCACGCGGCTCGAGGCCGACGACCACATACTCACGCAGCCGCCCTTCGTTGCCGCAGGCGGTGAGCAGGTTGGCCATGCCACCGCAGGTCGGGTCGTTGCGGTCGTTCGGCCGCTGTGCGGAGTTGGAGCTCTGTCGCCACCAGTCGCGGTTGATGCGATAGCCGTAGAGCGTGGTGGTGAGATTGCGCCGTTCGTTGCGCCCCACCCGGTGCGCGATGGCGCCGCCCACACGCGTGATGTCGAACCCGTCGTTGGCGAACGGGTTCCACCGCGGGTCGGCGGCGTACTCGGCCTCGGTGAGGCCGGAGTACGTCACGATCGATCGCTCGCGAAAAGCGTTCCCGCGGAAGGTGAGCTGCTGCGTGGGGCTGAGCGGCATCAGCAGCTTGAACGACGCATCGTCCACTTCACTCGTGGTGTTGGCACGGGCGCCGTCACCGCTGCGGCGGATGTAGTCGGCCAGCACCCCGGTGCCGCCCGCCTCGCCGAAGGTGCCACCCGCCTTGGCGTGGATGTTGGTGAAGGCGCGCGTGCCGCCGCTGACCGAAATCCCGGCGCTCGGCGTGCGCGGAATGGCCGGCGTGAGATAGTTGATCACCCCACCCACTGTCTGCGGGCCGTAGAGGATCTGCCCGGCACCCTTGAGCACCTCGATCGATTCCATGCGCTCGATGGGCGGGTGGTAATAGGCCGCGTTGTCGCCGTAGGGCGCGATCGTGAACGGGATGCCGTCCTCGAGCAGCAGCACCTTGGTGGAGCGCGTAGGGTTGAGGCCGCGCACGCCGATGTTGGGGCGCAGGCCGAAGCCCTCCTCGTCACGCACCACGAGGCCAGGCACCTTGCGCAGCGCCTCGTTGGTGGTGAAAACGCGGCTGGCCTTGAGCTGGGTGGCATCCACCCGGTCCGCCGACCCTGGGATGCGGGCCAGCCGGTCGACCGTGCCCATGACCGACACACCCGGGAGGCGGACGGTGTCGGCGCCGGCACGGCGGGCGACCGAATCGGCCTGCGCGCGGCTGGCTGCGGGCTGGGCGGTCACAATGCGGGGGGACAGCGCAGTGCCGAGAACGGCAACGGCGGCCAGCGTGAACTCGCGGCGCCGTAAAACGGGACGAGATGACATCGTTTTGTTGAGAATGGGTTTCAAACAACGCAATCCCAAGTAAACGAGTCGGCATTGGCGCCGTCAACTCCGTAGCAATCCGAGGTCAGCGCGGTGGCGGCGTCCGGCGAGCCGGACGAAGCCCCCGTCAAGCGCGCGGTACCGGCGGCTACTGCGCCCCACCCATGACCACCGCCAGCAGGTACACGTGCTTGGCCGTGCGCACCATGGCCGGGATGTCGGCGAACTCGCCCGGCTGTCCGCGAGCGCCACCGCGCTCGCCCCCGAGCCCGATGGCAAGGGTGCCCCCGCCAATGGCCACGTTGAGGTTGGCGGACCCGGCATTGCCTAGGCGCGGTGACAGCCCGAGCGACTGGCCGATGGCCGTGGACGCCCGCACCAGCAGCGAAGTGTCGGCCCCGGCGATCTGGCCGCCCGGGGTCCGGCTCACCGGCTGCATGGTGAGCGTCAGGCCGGTTTCGCTGGCGACCTCGGTCACGATGCGCCGGACCGCCGCTTCGTTCGCGGCAATCACCTCGGCATCGAGCGACCGCATGTCCACCGAGAACCAGCCGCTGTCGGGCTTGTGGTTGAACACGGCGCCGCTCTGCAGCATCGCCACGTTCAGGATGGTGCGCCGCGGATTGTCGCTCGCCGGCGGCTGCGGCAGCGACAGGATGCGATCGACGGCGCGGCCGATGGCCTGGTTCACGTTGGGCATGCCGCCTCCCAGCGAGTGGCCACCGGGACCGCGGGCCACGACGCGCCACCAGTGAATGCCCAGAGCGCCGTAGGTGATGGACCGTCCGTCGCCGAGGATGTCCACGAAGGCCAGCGCACGGTCGCGATACGCGGTGTAGAGCGCCTTCATTCCCACCAGCCCCGTCTCCTCCTGCGCCACGGCGGCGAACACCAGGTCGTGCAGCGGCTGCCGACCGGTGGCCACGTAGGCCTGCGCCGCCGCGAGCATCGCCTCGGTGGTGGCCGACGTGTTGGTGCCCGGCCCCATCACGCGGTCACCGTCGACATACGGGGGGCGCCCGGCCGCCCGCTGCAGCGGCGGAATGGACGCGAGGTCGTCGAGCGTGGACACGAACACGATCGCGCGCCCCGAGCGCCCGGGAATGCGGGCGACCACGTTGGGTATGCTGTCCATGCGCACGTCGTCGATACCCAGCGCTCGGAAGCGCCGTAGGACCTCGGCGGCGCGTTCGTGCTCGCGGCCCGACGGGGACTCGATCGCGCCGAGGCGCGCCAGTCCGGCGGCCATGTCGAGAGCGGCGCGATCGAGCCCGGCGAGCGAGCGCTGCACCGACGCAGCGGCCAGCGCGGCCCGGACCTGCGGCACCGGTGCGGTTGCCGGCTGCGCCTCCACCGGTGTCCCTACCGGCGCCGTCGCGAAGAGTAGGGCGGCCGCGGTGAGCAGCGCGCGCCCGAATCCGGGCCGCCCGTGACCAGGCATCAACAGTGATGTCATGGGAGCGATGCCCGCTTACGCCGACAGCGACGCCACGACGTTCTGCTCCAACCGCGCATAGCTCGCTTCCATGCCGGTGGTCATGCCGGTGGCGAGGATCATGTCCCGCAGCTCCTTGCTCGGGTACGTGATGAGCAGGCTGAGCAGCGTGCCTTCCTGCAGCGGCACCAGCGTGAGTTCGTTGCGTGTGGCCGGTCCGTCGGTGCCGATCATGCGCTCGGTGGTGACTTCGCGCACGGGCGCCATCGACTCCAGCAGTTCGCCCTCGAAGCCGAACCGTTGGCTGCCGTCGTCGCTGGCCCATTCGAAGCGGTAGCGATCGCCGACAGCGCGGGCCATTTCGCAGACGGGCATGGTCCACCCCTCGGGGCCGGTCAGCCAGCGTTGCATGAGCGCCGGCTCGTGATGCGCGCGCCACACCTGCGCCACCGACCCACGGATGACGCGGCTCACGCGCACCTGCGTCTCGTTCAGCAGCTGCGCCTCCGTGCATCGGCTCGCCGCGAACGACGCGAGGTCGGCCAGCGCGTCATCGATTTGCGACATGGCCGAACGCATGCCTTCCATCATGCCCATCGCCACGAGCTGCTCCATGCTCTCGAGGCTCGGGAAGGTGGTCACGCTCGTGAAGCGCGAGCCGGTGGGCGTGGCGTCGAAGCGGAACACCATGTGCATGCTGGGCATGTCGGGGTTGGCCGCGCCCGATTCGTCGGCGAAGACATCGTGCACCACGAAACGCTGCGGTGGGGTGACCTCGAGAAAGCGGAACTGGCCACGCGAGATGGTGCCGTCGGGACCGGTCATGTGGTAGTGCGACTCACCGCCCACGGCCATGTCGTGGCGCGTGAAGGTGGCGGGCCACTCCTTCGGCCCCCAGAAGCGCTCGATCTGCCGCGGGTCGGCGTAGGCATCCCACAAGCGCTCCACCGGCACCGGGTAGTCGGCGACAATGGTGAGCGTCAGGTCCTGCGCATTCGAGCGGACCTCGGTGATCGGCATGACTACCTCGTGGGGGAGTGGGGAGTGGCGAGCACGTCGTCGAGCTGGCTGAAGCGTTCGATCCAGCGCTGCTCGAGTTCGAGCAGCAGGGTGCGGGCCTGGGCGAGCCGGGCGGGGTTGCCGTGAACGAGGCGGGCGCGCCCCTGCGCCTGCTTGGTCACCAGGCCGGCGTCCTCGAGCACGGCCACGTGCTTCTGCACGGCCGCGAAGGACATGGGGTAGCGCCCCGCGATCTCCGAGACCGAGGTCGGTTCCCCCGACAACAGACGGGCGACGATGTCGCGCCGGGTGGCATCGGCGAGGGCGCGGAACAACCGGTCGAGATCGGCGTCGGAGAGCGACGAATGTGCAACCATGTGGTTGCATATCGCGCCTACTCATGCGGCGCGCAAGGGCTCCGCACCCAAACCCCAATCAGACCGCCCATCACCATCGCGATGCCGCTGTCGCTACAGCGTCCGTCCGGACTTCCCGGTGCGGTTCACCGGGCACCCGTTCGATCGTCACTGCGGGCCAGGCAAGGTCGGTGGCGATCCACCAGGCAGGGCGGCGGGCTCCGCACTCGGCGGGAGCGTCGAGGCGGCCGCGCGCTGCGCCGCCGCCAACGCCTCCTCGGCGATCGCCAGCTCCACCTCGGAGGCGAAGTCGCGCGCCAGCTCGACATCGGACACGCGCACAGGCAGCACCAGCTCGGCCGGGTGTTCGAACGCGAAGCCGTCGTCGCCCGCCAATCGGTCGAAGGCCACGAGGTCCCGGGCGGTCAGCACGAGCTCCCAGCGGCGCCACCACCAGCGCCCGCGGGTGCGCAGGCGCGCGTCGCCGAGCAGTCGCACGGGCACGGCTACGTCGCGCATGCCGGCGCGCTCGGTGTCGGTGCGGATTTCGGCGCCGATGCGCTGGATCTCCCGCTCCACCCGCCATTGCACCACGAGGGTGTCGCCCTCCAGCCGCAGTACGCCATGGCGACGCTCCTCGGTCTGCGTGACGGTGCCGTTGGCGATGACCTGGTGGTCGTCGCTGAGCTGGAACGGCAGGGTGGCGATGCGTGTGGCGGACATGATTCCGGAAATATGTACCGCTGCACGCCGTTGTTCGCGGGGCTGACTCTGCCCCCCCTACGTGTCCCGCCGCGGTGCTTTCCCCGCAATGCCGCCACGTGACTATTCGCGACACGTGGCTCGACGACGGCACCCCGCTGGGCCGGGAGCCGGGCATCGTGAGCACACCGGTGGAGATCCTGCTGACAGGCGAGACGCGCACGCGGACCGTGACCCTCGAGCCGGGTCTCTACGTGGTGTACTGCCTCGTACCCACCGGTCATCGAGCCGGTGGCGGGGACATCGAGCAGCACTTCATGCGCGGGATGCGGGCGACGTTCGTCGTGCAGCGGAGCGGTGCGACACGCGCCGAGGATGGCCGAACACCGCCGCGTCAGACGTCGGTCGACTGAACGAGGCGACGCTCGGCACGTCGCGCCGATACGCGCGCCACGGCGAGTGTCGCTGACGCGGAGGCGGCGGCGGCAATCGTCATCGGGGCGATGAGGGCCAGCGCACGGAGCCACAACGGCAGGACATCGCGGCCCATGCCGGTGCTGACGGCCGCCACGCCAAGCAGGAGGCCCACGACGGCGCCCCACGCGGTGAAACGTCGAACAGAGAGTTCGTCGAATCGCCGCCGCCCCTCGGCGATCGACAGCAGGGCGGCGAACGACACGCCACCAAGGAAGCCAGGGATCGCCAGCGTCTGCGGCCACATGTCGAGGATGCGCCCGTGCGGATCAACGATGCCTTCCATGATCGCGCCGCCGACTGCGGCCCACGCGACGGCCCAGGTGAGTCCCATGCCCAGCACACCGCGCAGACGACGGAGCCACGGGCTCATGCGGTCGGCTCCCACGGTCCGAGGGGGAGCGCCCTCGCGTGCGGCGGCGCGTCCAGTGCCGTGTCGCCCTGCATGACGGGTACCCGTAGTGGGCGGGCCTTTCGGGCGATGGCCACGGTACCGGCCGCCGAGAGCGCGCTGAGCAGGGTGGTACTGCCCACGACCGCGCCAAACAGAGCCCCGAGCGGCACGCGACCGGTCGCCGTTCCTAGCAGGAAGGGCAGGGTGCCTACGAGCAGGCCAGCGACGGCCCCCCAGGCGCCGACGCGGGGCACCGACAGCTCAGTCACGCGCCGTTTCCGCTCTTGCATGGCGAGTACGCCGGAAAAAACCACGCCGCCGAGGAAGCCGGGGTAGCCGAAGACCAGGAACCACATCTCGTCCATCGCGCCGCGCGGATCGATCACGAGTCCCACCAGCACGCCGACCGGCGCCCAGACGGCCGCCCACATCAGGCCCATCACGCCAGCAGCGCGGACGCGCTTCAGCCACGGCTTCATCGTGACCCTCCCGTTGACGGTAACTTTACGGCGCAAAGTACTTGACGCAAGCCGGCGTCACGTCGATACTCCTGCGCATGGCCCTCCCTGTCCCCGATCCGCCGGCGCTCCACGACCGCGCCATGCAGGATCTGTCGTTCATCCGGCGCACCATGGAGGGCGCCGCCGCCTTCACCGACGTCCCAGGCTGGG
>JBEILM010000165.1:0-7393 GCA_040379205.1 Gemmatimonas sp. | reverse complement strand
GTATGACCGAGACGATCAATACCAAACACTATTTCGTCGACGAGGCGGGCGACCTGACCCTGTTCAATCGCCGCAAGCAGATCGTGGTCGGGACCGAGGGAGTATCCCACTGCTTCTTCGTCGGTATGATCGATCTTCCTGATCCCGTGTCGACACATGCGGCCTTGGAGCGACTCAGGACAACGCTCCTTGCCGACCCCTACTTCAGAGGGGTCCCTTCGATGCAGCCAGGCGCTCGAAAGACGGCGCTCGCGTTTCATGCGAAGGACGACCCGCCGGAGGTACGCCGGGCGGTCATGCAGCTGCTCCCTTCTTTCGGCGGCAAGGTCATCGTGGCATTCCGCCGGAAAGCGGCGCTCGCCGCTGAAGCAAAGTTGCAGTTCCAACTGGGCGGCCAGCGGTGGTCTTCCGACCGGGTGTATGACGATCTAGTCTCGCGCGTGTTCCATGGAAAGCTGCACATGGCGGACGAGCATCGCATCGTATTCGCAAGACGCGGAAAGGCTGAACGAAACGAGGCGCTGACGCAGGCGATCGAACGTGCCCGCCAGAACTTCCTCCGCCGATGGAAGAAGCCCGACGTCATCAAGGCCACGTCAATCCAGTCCACAGTGCCATCGCAATCGGCCGGCCTGCAGGTCATCGACTACTACTTGTGGGCGCTGCAGCGGCTCGTCGAGCGGCGCGAGGATCGCTTCTACGCAGCACTCGCGTCGCAGTACCGGCTGGTCATGGATCTTGATGACACCCGGCTCAATCCCTATGGGACCTGGTACAGCGACCGCAGTTCGCTGGAACTCGAACGCATGAAGCCCGTGACATCAAGCTAGGTTCGGGTTTCCCCGAACACACGGCGCGGGGCCGACGTTCACTTGAGTCACGGGCTTCACGGCTGAAGTTACGGGGCGGCTGGAGCAGCGTCAACTACAACCCTATCGTGGCACTCGAGACATGAAGGAGTTCACCTACTCTCAAGCGCGACCGCGGCGGCTGGGCCCGCTGCGCGTGGACGCCTGGGCAGACGGGGCGGCTCCACGCGCAGTGGTGCGACGACGACTTCCCCGCGCGCCGCACCCGCTAGCGGCGCACCCGCCTCGCCTCCGTCATCGGCGGCACCACCCACGTCGGCCAGCTATTCAGCATGGGACTCGGGGCCGATGGGCCACGAAGCGCACGCTCGCGGGCGTCGTCGACGTTCGACCCCGCCGTCACGCGACGGGCGCGGGACGCGAGTGCCTTCTCCACGGTGGCCCGAAGCTCAGCGATCGATGGCGTCGGCTCCGTGGTCGTGACACTCTCCACTGTCACTGCCAATGGGCAGAACGCGCCTTGCAGCCCGGGCAGCCGATCGTTCAGACCGGTTACCCGGAACTGCGCCACCCGACTGACACTGTTGAATTCACCGAACGCGAAGGTGAACCGCCGTGCCGCCGCCACCTGTTGCGCGAACGTCCGCACCACGATGCTGCTGCCCGGCTTCCACCGCGACGTGTAGTTCGGCGGTAGCTCATTCCAAACCTGGGCGACGGCCACACTGCCGTCGAGGGTGTAGGCAATCACCTCGTTGGCGGTGATCATGTGCGGCGTACGAACCCACAGGAAGAACGGCGCTCCGGGCCCACAGCTCATCACGAGTTCCGGATAGTCGAGCGTACCGAATCGGTTGGCCACCTGCACGTCGGCGTCGAGAAACAGAAAGCCGTTGCCGCTGCTGCTGAACGACTCCCAGTCGTACGCCTCGTACGTGGCCACCCAGTCCTCATTGTCGATCCGCGCCACCAGCGTGAACGATCCCGCCTGCAGCGGCGTGACCACGCCGGCCCCGGTCACCTGCGCCCGCGTCGGTTCGCGCACCCCCCACGTCACCGGCACCGGAAGCACGGCACCATCCGCACTCCGCGCCGTCACCGTGTAGGAGTAGCTGTCCCCCACCTTCACCCGCTTCGTCCCGGTGAACACCACCGTCGCGACGGGCGAACGCACTGACAGCAACGCCTGTCCCATCCGCCCTTCACTCGTTGCCGTGATCGTGGTGCTCCCCACCGCCACACCCACGACCTGTCCCGCATCGTTCACCGTGGCCACGGCCGGATTGCTCGAGGTCCACTGGACCGCGCGCCCCGTGAGTACAGTGCCCGCGGCGTCTCGCGTCACGGCCTGCGCCTGCGTGCCACCAGCCGTCAGAATGCTCGCGTGCGCCAGCGTCACCTGCACCACCGCCACCGGCACCGGCAGCACCGTGATGGACGCCGAACCGCTACGCCCTTCGCTGGTCGCCGTAATGGTCGTGGTGCCCACGCCGACCGCCGTCACGGCGCCGCCAGCGCTCACCGTGGCGACCAGGGGGTTCGCAGAACTCCATGTCACCGCCCGCCCGCTGAGTATCACCCCAAGGTCGTCGCGCAACACCACGGTCGCATTGGTGCTGCTGCCCTGGGTCACAGTCCCCTGCGCGAGCGTGACAGCCACACTGTTCACCGGCGCCGGTATCACCGTCAGCTCCGCGGTGGCATTCTTGCCCTCGGCACTCGCCGAGATAGTGGTGGTGCCGCTCGCCACGCCGGTGATGAGCCCCGTGGCATCGACCATCGCCACTGCCGGGTTGGACGACGCCCACGTCACCCGGCGCCCGGTCAGCGCGGCGTTGCGCTCGTCGCGCAGCACGACCATGGCCTGCATCGTGCGGGCCGACACCAGCGTGACCGCCGGCAGCGTGAGCGAGACCACATTCACCGGTGCCGGCACCACGGTCAGCGCGGCCGAGCCGCTGCGCCCGTCGCTGGTCGCGGTGATGCTCACCAATCCTGGGGCCACGCCCGTGATCACACCGGCGTCGGTCACGGTGGCAAGCGCAGGGTTGGACGACGTCCACGTGACCGCGCGGCCGCTCAGCGCGGCGCCGGCGGTGGAGTGCACCTCGACCGTGCCGGTGACCGAGGCCCCCACCTGCACCGTGGCAGCGGGCAACGCCACGTTCACGCTCCCTACTTGGGGCGGCGGCGGAGCAGTCACGCCGCCGGTGTCGCCGCCGGTGTTGCCGCCGGTGTCGCCGCCGCCACCACCACACGCGGCCACGAACGTCGTGGCAAGGGCCAGAACCAATGCAGCCGGCGGCTGCGGGAATCGGATGGTCATGAACGGCAGCCCTCAAGGGATTGTCAATGCGCAGCGGATTCATGCTGCGCGGACAAGGTGGAGGGGCGGTCTTACGGTGCTGGTTTCTAGCTGGTACGCGGGGGCCGTACTGGGTGGTCATGGAGCTGGATGACCTGCTGACCTGCGCCTCGCAGCAGCAGGCGCCGCTCCTCACGTTGGGCGCAGGGCTCAGCCGTGCCGCGGATACGCGTGGCATTGACCTAATCCTTCCCGCCACAAGCAAGAGTCCACCTAGTCCGAAGCGCGACAACAGCTGGCCAGTTCACGACTCCCACAACGCGCGAAGAGGCACGGCAAAGAGACCTTCGCCGAACCCCGCGCACGCCTCGCCATCGTGCAGCACCACGCCGCAGGTGAAGCGCTTCCCCACCGCCACGCGGAGCTTGCACAGCACATGGATCCATGGAAAAACTGCAGATCCTCTTTCCCGAGCCGCAGCTGGCCCGCTTGCGGCAGGCGGCCAAGGTCATGGATCGCCCGGTCAGCGAGCTGGTGCGCGCCGCTGTCGATGCGTGGCTCGCGGCCAACGCGCCGAGCCCGGCGCGCGTGCGCGAGAGCCCGCCGGTGTACGGGCTTGGCGATTTCTGCACCGACGCGGCCACCCTGCGCGACCGCGCCTGGGAGGATCGTGCAGAGCCTTGATACCAACATCCTGCTCTACGCCATCAACCGGGACTGCGCGGAGCACGAGCTCTGCCGGGCACTCGTCGCCCGCGCCCTCGAGCAGCCTGAGCAATGGGTGATCGCCGACCAGGTGTGGTTCGAGCTGTATCGCCTGCTGCGGCACCCCGTGGTGCTGCGCAAGCCGCTGGACGCGACCACGGCCGCTGACACCGTGGCCTGGTATCGCGATCGCAGCGGATGGGCCAGCTGTGCGTGGGCGACCGGGCAGATGGCGCGGCTCCACGCGCAGTGGCGCGACCAACACTTCCCCGCGCGTCGCACCTTCGACGCGGTCCTCGCTCTCACGCTGCGCGCGCACGGGGTGACGCGCCTGTACACGCGCAGCGGGCGAGACTTTGCTGGCGCGGGGTTCGCCGAGGTGATCGACCCGGTGGCGGGATAGGGCACCGACCGTTCGACTCAGCAGTGCGGCCATATCTAGATTTGCGTCCCTCACCGAGGCCATCCGCGTAGCGCTCGCCGAGCGCCTGGAGCGCCACAAGCGTCCCGAGCGTCGCTATCCCATGCGTGAGGCGGCGCGGCGGGTTCAGGAGCGGCTGGCGGCGCTGCCGGTGGTCGACCCGAACGCGACCAGCGAGCTGGCCTACGACGAACACGGCCTGCCCACGTGATCGCGTCGGCGCGCGCGGCGGTCATCGACACGTCCGCATTGGTCGCCATTGCCACCCGGGAGACGCACGCCGAACGCCTCCTCGGCGTGAAGGGCGACATGCGGCCGCGCTCAACTTCGGCGACCTGTACGCCTACGCGCTCGCCATGGATCGGCAGCTGCCGTTGCTCTTCGGTGGCGGGGATTTTCTGCGCACCGACGTGGAGCAGTTCCCGGGCTGAGCGCGCCGCGGCCGTGGCGGTGGACGCCGTGCTTACGGCACCAACGACACCAATCGATTCCGTTCCGTGCGCACCGCGCTGAAATGACGCCGGTCGGTGGTGAGGATCTCGCGGGCACCGAGTCGTTCGGCGACGGCCATGACCGTCGCATCCACGAAGCCCAGGGGGAAGTCGAGGTACTCGCGCATCAGTGCCGAGGCGCGAACCACGTCGTCCGATTCCACCGGCTCGATGAGCAGCTCGCCGCTGGCCACCGATCGCACGAACGCCTGCTCCGCCTGCGCGCCGATGCGCGTCTGCAGCAGATAGCACACTTCGGGCAACACCGTGATGGGCACGCGCACATGACGCGCCTGGGCCGTCCACCACGCGGTCACCCGCTCATGCCACGCATCGCTGCGATCGACCAGCGCATACAGCGGCCCGGTATCACAAATGACCATCAGCCGTGCGGATCCTTCCACAACAGGGTGTCCACCTGCTCGGAGGTATCGCTCGCGCCGCTCGCAAACTGCCCCGCAATGGACGGCAGCGGCGACGTCGCTCCGGGAGCCGCGAGATACCTGGCGACAGCCTCGCGCACGAGCGACGCCGTGCTCACGCCCGAACGCTGCGCGGCCCGCTGCAGCTGGAGCATCATCTGGTCATCAAAGAACACCGTGGTGCGCTTCATGCCATTTATATGCTGCATATACGCGGCACGGTCAATATCGCCACCATGGAACCCGGCCCCTCCGGCGCCGCTTTCTCGACGGATGCCCGCTGCGCTGCGCTCAACCAGGACCCCGTCATGCCCCATGCACCCAACAGCACCCGTCGCCCGTCATCGTGGCGCCGCCGGCGCGCACGACGGGTGCTTCCCGCCATGCTGCTCGTACTCGCGGCATTCGCGGGGCCGAGCCGCTCCGCCGCTCAACCCGCACTGCAGCCGGCGCCGGTGACGCTCTTCACCTTCGACCGCGCCGACGAGGCCGACTGGGACGTGGTCAATGACGGCGTCATGGGCGGCCGATCGGCGGGTTTCGTGGCGGTCGAGCAGGGCACGCTGCGCTTCACCGGCACCCTGGTCACGCAGGGCGGCGGCTTCACCTCGGTGCGGGCGCGCCGGGCGGTGGATCTCACCGGGCAGCTCGGGATCGAGCTCCGGGTCCGCGGCAGTGGCCGCCAGTTCGAGGTGGAGCTCGACGACGGCGTGCGCGCCTACGGCCGCACCGTGTCGCGACGGGCGCCGTTTGCGACGTCGGCCGAGTGGACGGTGGTGCGGGTGCCCTTCAGCGCACTGCGGAGCACCATCTTCGGGCGGGCGGTGAACGCCCCGCCCATCGATGTGGCGCGCATCCGGGGACTCGGGCTGTACATGGCCGATGGGCAGGACGGGCCCTTTCGCCTGGAAGTGGATTGGGTGCGCTCGTACGGGGCGGGCGACGAGTAGCGGCGCGCGCCGGCCTACCGGCACGGCAGCCGTCGGCGCTTTCGCCGCCGTGCCACATTATGTGCCATGTCCAACCCCCTCGACTTCTCCGGCCGCCTCATCGTTATCACCGGCGTCGGCCGCGCCGGCCAGGTGGGCGAGGCCATCGCCCATGGCTTCGCCCAGCGAGGCGCGGCGCTGGCCCTCATCGATCTCGCGCTCGAGCAGGTCACCGACCGCGCCTTCGCCTTGACCGCCGAGCGGCTTGGCCCCGTCACCGCCCACGCCGCCAACCTCGCCGACCCGGCCGACGCCGAGCGGGTGGCCGCCGATGTGCTCGCTGCGCACCAGCGACATCACGCTGGCCAGGTGGACGCGGTGATCTGCGTGGCCGGCGGTTTCGGCATGACCGGCCCGCTCAGCGACGCTGACCCGGCGGCGTGGACGAAGCAGTTCACCATCAACCTCGAGACCGCATTCGCGACCACGCGCGCGTTCCTTCCGGCCGTGCGCGCCGCCCGCGGCAGCTTCGTGTACTTCGGAAGTGTGGCCGCCACCCCCGGCGGCTCTTCCAAAGGCATGGCCGCCTACGCGGCCGCCAAGAGCGGGGTGCTGAGCCTCATGCGCACCGTGGCGCTCGACGAACGGGCGCACGGTGTGCGCGCGAATGCCGTGGCGCCGACGGCCATTCGCACGGCGTCGAACGTGGCGGACATGGGAGACTCGGCCAGCTACGTGGAGCGCGAGAGCGTGGCCGACGTGGTGGCGTTCCTCGCGAGCCCGCTGGCGCGGAACGTGAGCGGGCAGGTGTTGACGCTGGCGTGAAGCAGGTGCTGTGTGGGCGGCGGGATTGAACCCCCAGGCGGCAGGAAGGAGGGTATCAGGAAGCAGTGGGCAGCAACTTCTCCTTCCTCCTCCCTGATTCCCTTCCCCCTGTTCCCTGGGGGTTAGAATCAGGCGCACACCCCCACTCCGTCCGCCCATGGACCGCAACGCCCCCTGCCCCTGCGGCTCCGGCCGCAAGTTCAAGAAGTGCCACGGCGCCGCAGTCTCCCCCGAGGCGGCCACCTTGCCGCACGCGGTGCTCGCCAATGTGCGCCGCGCCGACGCCGTGCGGCAGCGCAACAAGCGCATCACGCAGGAGATCCTCGACTGGGCCGACCGCCGGCTCGGCCCCGAGTGGATGAACACCGCCTACGACGCGTGGGGACTCGCCCCCGACGCCGATCTCCCGGAGGTAGAGGGCGACCTGTTTACCACCTGGGCCGTGTACCACTTTGCCGCCAAGGCCGAGGAGGGCCCGGTGGCCGC
>JBEILM010000164.1:0-7435 GCA_040379205.1 Gemmatimonas sp. | reverse complement strand
GCCCCGGCGTGTGGCTGCTCAACCCCGGGCGCGGCGGTCCGGCCAGCGTCGAGGAGAGCTGGGTCGGTGTCGAGAATGGCAGCGACCGCCTGGGTGTGCCGCCGGAGCGGGTGGTGGATTATCTCGCGCTCGTGGGCGACAGCTCCGACAACGTGCCCGGCGTGAAGGGGATCGGGGAGAAGGGCGCCCAGGAGCTTATCGCGCAGTACGGGCCGCTCGAGGAGATCCTCGCGCACGCGCAGGAGATCACCAAGAAGCGGCCGCGCGAGGCGCTGCTGGCGCAGGAGGCTGAAGCGCGGCTGTCGAAGCAGTTGGTGACGATCCACTGTGATGTGCCGGTGACGCTCGACGCCGAACAGCTGCGCGTGAATGCGCCCAATGCCGACGCGCTGCGGGCACTCTATCTCGAGCTCGAATTCACGTCGCTGCTCAAGGATGTGGGCGGGGCGGCATCGGTGGCAGCACCGGCAGCACGTGACGCGACCACCGGCGCCGTGCGTGCCGGTGGTGAGGCGGCCGCGGCTCCGGCCATGCCCGGGCGCCCCACGCCGCCCGCCGTGGTGCGCGGTGAGAGTGGCGTCACGGTGCTCGCCGATGCGCGCTACACCACCGTCGACACGGTGGAGGCGCTGTCGGCGCTGCTCACGCGGGTGCGCGTGGTGCCGTGCATCGCCATCGACACCGAAACGGTGCTGGAGCCCGGTGCGCCCGACGTGGTCGATGCCATGCGGGCGGTGCTGGTGGGGCTGTCGATTGCGGTGGCGCCGGGCGAGGCGTACTACCTGCCGTTCGCGCACCGCCGCGACGACGGCAGCGGCAATCTGGCGCTGCTCTCTGGCGATGCCGGCATTGCCGGCGCGCGCATCAATGCCGGCGCGCCGGAGGCGGTAAACCTGCCGCCCTTCGCAAGCGAAGTTTGCGCCCCATTGCGGGCGATGCTCGAAGACGCTGCCGTGAAGAAGATCGCCCAGAACGCCAAGTACGACGTGCTCGTGCTGCGCGGGGCGGGTGTGCGGCTGGCGGGGCTGTCGTTCGACACGATGCTGGCCAGCTACGTGCTCGACCCGGGGCGTCGCTCTCACGGGTTGGACCTGCTCGCGCTCGAGTTCCTCGGCCACACCATGACGGCCTACGAGCAGCTGTGCGGCAAGGGCAAGCAGCAGTTGCCCTTCGACGTGGTGCCGGTGGACGCCGCGCGCGACTACTCCTGCGAGGATGTCGACGTGACCATGCGGCTGCGCGCCGTACTCGAGCCGATGCTCGCCGAGCACGCCATGCTGACGCTGCTGCAGGAGATGGAAGTGCCGCTGGTGACGGTGCTGGCGGACATGGAGTGGGAGGGCATCGCGATCGACATGGACTGGTTCGCGTCGCTCAAGACCCGCTTCAAGGCCGAACGCGAGCGGGTGGAGCAGGCGATCTACGCCGAGGCGGGGCACGAGTTCAACATCAACTCGAATCCACAGCTGCGCGTGGTGCTCTTCGAGGAACTCGGGCTGCCGGTCAAGAAGAAGACGGCGACGGGACCGAGCACCGACGCCAGCGTGCTGCAGGAGCTGGCCGAAGAGGGGCACACGCTGCCGACGCTGCTCATGGAGTACCGCGAGATCTTCAAGCTCGAGGGCACGTACATCGATGCGCTGCCCAAGCTGGTGCATCCGCGCGACCACCGGCTGCACACCTCGTACAACCAGACGGTGGCGGCCACGGGGCGCCTGTCGAGCTCCGATCCCAACCTGCAGAACATTCCGATTCGCCGTGAGCTGGGGCGCGACATCCGGCGCGGGTTCGTGCCGCGGCCGGGGTGGCGGCTGCTGAGTGCCGACTATTCGCAGATCGAGCTGCGGCTGCTCGCGCATCTGTCGGGTGATCCGGCGTTCGTGAGTGCCTTCAAGGCGGGCGGCGACATCCACAAGCAGACGGCGGCGATCATCTTCGGTGTGCCGCTGGCCGACGTCACCAGCGAGATGCGCGCCCGCGCCAAGACGATCAACTTCGCCACCATCTACGGGCAGGGCGCGCACGCCCTGTCGCGGCAGCTGCGCATCTCGCACGCCGAGGCGAAGGCGTTCATTGAGACGTACTTCGAGCGGTTCGCGGGGGTGCGCGCGTTTCTCGAGGGGTGCGTGGAGGTGGCGCGCCAGCAGGGGTACGTGGAGACGCTGTTCAAGCGCCGCCGCTACATTCCGGAACTCAAGGAGCGGAACTTCAACATCCGGGCCTTCGGGGAGCGGGTGGCGGCCAACGCGCCCATCCAGGGGTCGGCGGCCGACCTCATCAAGATTGCCATGATCCGGGTGCACGAGGCGCTGGCCCGCGAAGGGCTGGCCTCCCGGATGCTGCTGCAGGTGCACGACGAACTGGTGTTCGAACTGCCGCCGGAGGAGGAGCCGGCGCTGTCGGCGCTGGTGAAGCGGGAGATGGAAGGGGCGGCGACACTGGAGGTGCCGCTGCTGGTGGAGATGGGGGTGGGCACCGACTGGGTCTCGGCCAAGTCCTGATCGCCGGCGGACTTGCCTCGATTCGCGAACACCCCGGTGTTGCACTTTGCAGAGAACGCCGAGGGCTGCGATGCGGCGGCGGCACCCCGGCGGTGACGGGGGTTACGCAAGCTGTTGTTTGGCAACGGCTTGCACAATGCCATCGGGGCGGCATCGGGATTGCTACGGGCAGTTTGTGTTCGCGGGGCGGTCGCCCTGCACCCGACAGAGACCGGCCACCACTCGGCCGACCATCGCACCCGAGGACCATCCGTGGACACCCATCGCAATGCCAGGGGCTTCACCCTCATCGAACTGCTGATCGTGGTCGTGATCATCGGCATCCTGGCGGCAGTCGCGGTGCCGAAGTTCCAGAACACCAAGGGCAAGGCCTACGCCTCAAGCATCCGCAGTGACCTGCGGAACATCTCATCCCGGCAAGAGGACTACTTCTCCCATCACGAGACGTACACGACCGACCTGAGGCAGCTCGGCTTCGACGGCTCGAACGGTGTGCAGATCACGATGGTGGAAGCCGACCCGGGCGGCTGGTCGGCCACGGCCACGCATCCGTCGGCCTTTCCGATGGTGTGTGCGGTGTACTATGGTGGGGCATCACCGCTGTCCCCGGCTACCAAAGTGGGCGTTGTCCAGTGCCAGTAGTGCGCCACACACGGTTCAGGTGAGCGACATCGATCCTACCGACTACCCGTCGATCGTGCAGGACCCCGACTCCCGCCGGCGCGCCACGCGCCTGCGGGAGCTGACGTTTGCGTCCGGGTGCCGCGAGTTCGAGCGGCGGCGTGACGGGATGATCCACGCCATGGACGGCGGGCTCTGGCTGCACCGGCACGTGTGGCAGGGGGAACCGCTGGTGCACCTGGTGAGCACCGATCGGGCACGCCTGGTGGCGTACGGTGAGGCCTGCGGCCTCCCCATCGCCCGGCTGCAGTACAAGCCGCTGAAGGATCCGCGCAGCGGGGTCCGGCGCGAGGCGTGGCATTGGGATCTGGGGGGACCGGTGTACCCACCGGCCGATGCGCGGCTCTCTCAGACGAACAGCGGCGGCAGCAACGGCGGCACTGATGACCACGATATGTGAAACGACGTCATCGGGGACTGCCGGAGCTGTGGTACCCCGATCACGTCGTGTGGCGTGACGCGGTTCTCGTTCCGCTGAGTTGCTTCACCCAATTCGTTGGTCAGTGTCCCGCCGTCAGCCGCTCCAGCTGCCCGGCCTCCTGCCTGATGCCGTCCGCCTCCGCCAGCAGCGCCTGCTGCAGGGCGGGCTCGCGTCGGAACCGAAGGTACGCCCGCGCCCGTGCCCGAGCCCGCCGCGTGCGGTCGCCGTAGCGCAGGTCGCTGCTCGCCGACGGTACCAGCGTCAGCAGGAACGCCAGCCCCCACCACGGGCCGGCCACCATGCCCACGAGCAGCGTCTGCACCGCATACGTGAGCAGCACGAGGACCAGCCCGATCACGAGCGTATTCATGGCCGGCTCGTCGCGGGACCGCACGTTGCGAAGCGCCAGATTCCGCGCGAGCCGGATGGGCAGGAAGTGGGTGATCCGTCCCCAGAGCCCAACCGGCGCCAGGAGCGAGGCCAGAAGCGCCTCGCGCACGGCGAAGCGGAGGCCCGGTGTCGCCGCCGCGCTGATGCCGACATCGTGTACGTCCAGGCCGCGCGCGTCGAGATCGGCCCGGAACCGGCGGACCCGTTGCTCAAAGGCCGTCGCCCGCGCTTCCAGCACCGCATCGCCCAGCGTACGCACGGCCGTGAGCCCGCGATCAAGGCGGCGCACGACCGCCAGCGTGCGGGACAGCGGCGTCTCGTCGTCGCCGAGCGCCGGCGGCGGCTCGAGCAGCGCAGCGAGCGTGCGCCCCACCAGTTGCAGTCGCTCGGCGTCGTCGGCGGAGTCGAAGTTGAGCGTGACGGCGGCCAGCCGGTCGGTCACCAGCTGCGTGAGCGTCGGCACCGTGCGCTGGCCGTCGGTGAGGGCGTCGACGTCGAGCGGCTCCCCGACCTGCAGCAGGATGCGCGAACGCGGCTGCTCCTTGTGTTCGAAGAGAAGACCCACCGGCACGATGCGCACCCCGCGCACACGGTGATGGTCGGTGGCATGCAGCACCATGCGCGCAAGCCCCGTGCGCAACGGGGCCAGATGCGGATCATCGTGGCTCTTGCCCTCGGGAAAGATCACCACCACGCTCCCCGCTGCCAGCGCCTGGGCCACGGCGTCGAACGACGCCTGGTTGCGCGACGGATCGAGGTCGCTCGGGGCGCCGGCGCGCACTTCGTCGTGACTCCGTCGCAGCGGCA
This sequence comes from Gemmatimonas sp., assembly GCA_040379205.1. Taxonomy (GTDB): domain Bacteria; phylum Gemmatimonadota; class Gemmatimonadetes; order Gemmatimonadales; family Gemmatimonadaceae; genus Gemmatimonas. The sequence goes on along the minus strand of JBEILM010000164.1, from coordinate 2,635 downwards.
CGACCCCCACCGCCGACAGGAACCGCGCAACGAGCGGGTTGGCAAAGATCGTGGCCTTGGCCGTGAAGCGCACGCGGCGTGGCATCACATGCCCCACCACGAGTGCGTCCACGAGCGCATTGGGGTGATTGACCGCGAGAAACACCGGCCCCGATGGCGGAATGCGTTCGAGCCCCGTGATGGTGATGCTGCGGTAGTACCACCGCAACGCCACGCCCCCCACCGGCTTGAGCAGGGTGTACATCACGGAGGTGCCGGCGTGCGTCAGGCCGCGCGGGTGCGCGCGTCAGCCTCGCGCGCCATGCGTTCGCCTTCCGTGATGTTCACCAGCGTGAGCAGCGCGCCGCCGATCACGAAGAACGCGATGACCCAGAGAATGGCGCCGCGGCTGCTCCCCGTCTGCCCGATGGCCACGCTGAACACCAGCGGTCCGAGAATGCCGCCGAACTTCTCGAACACGCTGTAGAAGCCGAAGAACTCGCCGCTCTTGTGCTTGGGCACCATGCTGGCGAACAGCGAGCGGCTGAGCGCCTGCGTGCCGCCCTGCACCGTGCCCACCAGCACCGCGAGGATGTAGAACTCGCGCGCGCTCTCGATGCCGTAGGCGAAGATGCAGATGCCCGTGTAGACCGCGAGGCCGAAGAGGATGGACAGCTTGGGGCCCAGCTTGCCGGCGAGGGTGCCGAAGGCAAACGCGAAGGGAATGCCCACGAACTGCACGATGAGGATGGCGGTGATGAGGTCGCTGCGCGCGATGCCGATCTCGGTGCCGAACGCCGTGGCCATCTGGATGATGGTCTGGATGCCGTCGTTGTAGATGGTGAACGCCAGCATGGTGAGGAACGCCTGCTTGTACTGACGCAGTTCGCGCAGCGTCTCGCCGAGGCGCGTGAACGCCACGCCGAAGGCGTTCCCCTTCAGCGCCTCATCGCTTTCGAGGGTGCGCGCGGGTTCCGGCACCCCGCGAAACATCGGGATGCTGAACAGCAGCCACCACACGCCCACTGAGACGAACGCGAGCCGGGCCGGCAGCGTCGCCTGCTCGCGCGGCAGGCTGTCGCCGGTGGGGAGGCCGATCAGTGCCGGGTTGCTGATCCACGCCAGGTTGAGCGCCAGCAGCAGCCCGCCGCCGATGTAGCCGAAGGCATAGGCGGCGGTGGAGACGCGGTCGATTTCATCCTCGCGCGCGATGTGCGGCAGCAGCGACTCGTAGAACGTCATGCTGCCGGTGGCACCGGCCATGGACAGGATGAACAGCGTGGACGCCAGGAACAGGTCGCCGTGCTGCACGAAGTACATGCCGAGCGTGGCGAACACGCCCAGCATCATGAACACGGCGAGAAAGCGTTTCTTGGCGGCGCGATAGTCGGCCACCGCCCCGAGGATGGGGCCGAGGACGGCGATGACGATGGCCGCCACGGTGTTCGCGTTGGCGAGCGACTGGGTGGCGGCTTCGGGCGGGCCGTCGGCGCCGGCCACCGAGATGTAGTAGATGGGAAAGACCGCCGTCATGATGACGGTCTGCATGGCCGACACGGCCCAGTCATACATGGCCCAGCTGCGCAGCTCGCGGCGGTGCAGCCCGAGGGCAAAGAGCAGGCCGCGCGAGGTCGGCGGGGAAGTGGAGGATCCGTCGGGCATGCGCGGGCTGGGAGAGCAGGGCAGGAAGGCGGTCGCCGAAGTGTTCGGCCGGGCACGTTCGCTGTCCAGTACGTCGCATGCCATACTTCGGGCATGCGAACTCCGTGGCGCCTTCGTCACCGCCCGTGTCGTCCGGCCACCGTTGGTGCGGCGGTGGGGCTGCTGCTGCTGGCGGCCTGCGACCGCGCCGCGCCGCCGGTGCCCGCCGAGTCTACCGCCACGGCGGCCGGCACGGCCTCGCCCGAACGCGCGACGCCGCCGTCGGGCGGCTCGGGTTGGGACCTCGACGCCGGCCCGCTGCTCGTGCTGGCCACCGTCGGCGACGGCTACGGTACCGGCTCGCTGCTGCGCCCCGACGCCACCGACAGCACGGTCGCTGACACCTCCGGGGTCGGCCCCCTGATCGGTGACGGGCGGCTCGAACTGTTCGCCCGCAGTGGCCCGGTGGTGGGCGCGCGCCTGAGCGTCGAGGCGGCGCCGCAGGTCGACCCGGAGTGCTCAGCGTGGCCGGTGGCGCGCATATCATTTGATGGTGACGCCACCGTGGCGCCATGGACAGCGGCCTTCAGGGCCGGCATGGTCACCGCCATCCCCCTCGATTCCATCGAAGGACTCTCGCCCCGCGACTCGGCGCGGCTGGCCGTGGACCTGGCCCGGATCGCGTCCCGGCTCCCCGACGACACCAGTGCCACCTTTCGCGGACTCCCGTTCGTGGTGCTGCACGCCTGGCAGACCCGTGGACTCGACAGCGGCTTCGTGGTGGCGACCATGGTTCGGCGCGTGAACCAGGAAGACGCGCCGCAGGAGGAGCGGGTGGTGCTGGTGGTGGACACGCCGGCGGCGGACGCGAAGCGCTGGACGGTGGGGTGGCACGAGCGTGCCGCCGGCTTCGAGGACGAATTGGTGGTGGCCGAGCCGTTGCTGGCGTTTCGTGCCGCCAGCGGCGGCCCGGTGCGCCTGCTCTTTGGCCGCGACGATGGGGTGGCCCTGAGCG
>JBEILM010000163.1:0-7455 GCA_040379205.1 Gemmatimonas sp. | reverse complement strand
GGCGCCGGGAAGCACGGTGGCGAGGTCATCGCCGACGGCACCGTGCAGGACGTGATGGACAATCCGGCGTCGATCACCGGCGCCTACCTGCGCGGCACGCGGCGCATTGACGTACCGGTGCGTCGTCGCGAGCGCGATCCGGCGCGCACGCTCGCCGTGCACGGCGCGCGCGAACACAACCTGCGCGACGTCAGCGCCGAGTTCCCGCTCGGGCTGTTCGTGGCCGTCACGGGCGTGTCCGGGTCGGGCAAGTCCACGCTGGTGACCGACATCCTGCAGAAGGCGCTCTCGCGGCACTTCTTCCGCGCACGCGTCCTGCCAGGCGCCCACACGCGCATCACGGGACTCGAGCATCTCGACAAGATCATCGACATCGACCAGAGCCCCATCGGCCGCACCCCGCGCTCGAATCCGGCCACCTACACGGGCATCTTCACGCCGGTACGCGAGCTGTTTGCCGAGCTGCCCGAGTCCAGGATCCGCGGCTACGGGCCGGGGCGCTTCTCCTTCAACGTGAAGGGCGGCCGGTGTGAAGCCTGTCAGGGCGACGGGCTGGTGAAGATCGAGATGCACTTCCTGCCCGATGTCTTCGTGCCCTGCGACGTGTGCAAGGGCAAGCGGTTCAATCGGGAGACGCTTGAAGTGCGCTTTCGCGGCCTCAGCATTGCCGAAGTGCTCGATCTCACCGTCGAGGATGCCTGTGGCGTGTTCGAGAATCAGCCGCGCATCCTGCAGAAGCTGGAGACGCTGCGCGACGTGGGACTCGGATACATCCACCTGGGACAGAGCGCGACCACGCTGTCCGGCGGCGAGGCGCAGCGCGTGAAGCTGGCCACCGAACTGTCGAAGCGCGACACCGGCCGCACGCTGTATATCCTGGACGAGCCCACCACCGGGCTGCACTTCGAGGACGTGCGCGTCCTCCTGGGCGTGCTGCACAAGCTCGTCGACCGCGGCAACACGGTGCTCGTCATCGAGCACAACCTCGACGTGATCAAGACCGCCGACTGGATCGTCGACCTTGGCCCGGAAGGCGGCACCGGCGGCGGTTCCATCGTGGCCCAGGGCACTCCGGAACAGGTCGCGAAGGTCAAGGAAAGCCACACCGGACGCTACCTGAAGCCATTGCTGCGAAAGGGGCAAAAGGCGTAGGCTACACGAAGCCGTAGCCCGCCCACCTTCTTCAGTCATCTCGTGGTTTCCCTCCTCGACATCATCGGCCCCGTCATGGTGGGGCCGAGCTCCAGTCACACCGCCGGCGCCTGCCGCCTCGGGTTGCTCGCCCGCTGCCTCGTGGGCGGTACGCCCGAACGGGCGCGCATCGAACTGCACGGCAGCTTCGCCCGCACCGGCGAAGGTCATGGCACCGACAAGGCCATCGTCGGCGGGCTGATGGGCTTCCGCCCCGACGACGAACGGATCCGGACCGCGCTTGAGATCATGGAGCGTGAGGCGCTCGCATACACCTTCGAGAAGACCACCATCAGCGACGATGCGCACCCCAACACGGTGCGCATCACGCTCGAACGGGGGGGGCGGCGCTCGCAGATGCTCGGCGCTTCACTCGGCGCCGGGCGCGTCATGGTCACCGAAATCGATGGCTACCCGGTCGAGGTGTCGGGCAATCACGATACCATCGTGCTCGTGGCCGAGGACGTGAAGGGCTCGGTGGCACGCATCTCCGGCCTGCTGGCCGACGCCAACATGAACATTGCCACGCTCAAGCTGTCGCGGAAGGAACGCGGCGGTGACGCCTTCATGGTCATCGAACTCGACGATCGTCCGGGTGAGGAAGTGCGCGATGCCATTCGCGCCCTCTCCTGGGTGAAGTGGGCGTTCCGACTCGACAAGGTGAGTGCCTGATGTACCGCAGCCTGGCTGAAGCCATCCGTGATGCCGAAGCGCAGGGCACCACACTGTCCGCCGTCGCCCTGGCCCGTGAGGCCAAGGATCAGGGACGGCCGGTGTCCGAGATTCGCGATGCGTTGCGACGGGCGCTGGTGGTGATGCGCGGGGCGGTGGATCGTGGCATGGTGGGCGACCTCCGCTCCGCTTCCGAACTCGTGGGCGGTGATGCCGCCAAGATGCGCACCGGCCCCGACGGGCCGCTCGCGGGCACGCCGTTTCGCGATGTGCTCGCGCGGGCGCTGGCGGTGCAGGAGGTCAACGCCGCCATGGGGGTGATTGTCGCCGCGCCCACGGCCGGCGGGGCCGGCGTCCTGCCGGCTGTGCTCACCGGACTCGCCGCGGCGCGTGGCATCGACGACGAGCGGGTCATCGACGCGCTGGCGACGGCCGGCCTGATCGGCGCCGTGGTGGCCGAACGGGCCTCGCTGTCCGGAGCCGAGGGGGGCTGTCAGGCGGAAACGGGCGCTGCGGCCGGCATGGCCGCCGGCGCCGCGGTAGAAATGCTGGGCGGCACACCGCGGCAGGTCGGGCACGCTACCGCGCTCGCCCAGCAGGGCACGCTGGGGCTCGTCTGCGATCCGCTGGGCGGACTGGTGGAGCTGCCGTGTGTCTTTCGCAACGCCACGGGAGCCGCCATCGCGCTGGCCGCCATCGAGATGGCCATGGCCGGGATCGAGTTCGCCATCCCGGCCGACGAAGTCATCGACACCATGGGTGAAATCGGCGCCAGCATGGACGTGCGCTATCGGGAAACGGCGGGTGGTGGCCTCGCCGCCACCCCTACCGGTCGTCGCCTGGCGCGCGAGCGGCTGTACGAGCTGAAGCGCTCGGGTGGCTGACCCGTACACGGTCGGGCGGCTCGGCACGACGCTCATGTTCGTGGCCGGCGTCACCGTGTCCTGTGCTGAAGGGCAGGGCGGTGCGCGCGGCCCCATGCGCGCCGACACGATCACCGCCCCCGGCCGCTGGGTGCGCGAGGGCGATGTGATCACGCGCGATGTGGTGCGCGCCGGCCGCTTCACCGACAAGGCGCTGAGTGAGGCCTCGGGGATCGTGCGGTCGCAGGCCGACCCCGGCCGCTTCTGGGGGCTCAACGACAGCGGCAACGACGAACGGCTGTTCGCCTTCGACAGCACGGGGCGGGCCCTCGGGGCTGTGCGGGTGCGCGGCGCAACCAACGTGGACTGGGAGGCGCTCGCCTCGGGCCCATGTCCCGACGGGCAGTGCCTGTACATCGCCGACGTGGGAGACAACTCCGCCAAGCGGCCGACGCGGGTGATCTGGCGCATCCCCGAGCCCGACCTGTCGGCGCGGACATCGGCGCCCGCCGTCCCTCTCTCCATCCGCTACGCCGACGGACCGGTGGACGTCGAGGCCGTGTATGCCGCCCCCGACAGCAGTCTGTGGCTCGTGACCAAACGGCCGCAGCGCAACGCCGCCGGTGAGCCGCGGCCAAGCCGCCTGTACCGCATTCCGGTGGACGCCTGGTCCGCCGCGGGCACCATCACGCTGCCGGTGGCCGATTCGGTGCCGGTCATTCCAACGCGTGGATCGTCGCATGACTGGATTACCGACGCCAGCCTGTCGGAGCTCCAGCCGGACGGCCGTCGCCGGCTCGTGCTGCTCAGCTACGGGGCCGTGCACGTGCTCGAGGTGGACCCCCACACCGGCCGTCCGGAGGCGCTGCTGGCGCGCTGCGCCCTGCCCATCAAGGAGCGCAATGCCGAAGGGGTGACCTGGCTGCCGGACGGCCGGATTCTGCTGGTCAATGAAGGGCGGGGTGGCGCCCTGTATACCGGCCGCTGCCCCTGAGCGTACATTGCCGAGGCGTGTCGAAACGAATCACCTTCGACCCTCGTACGGCTCAGCATCCGCAACCCACAGGGAACCGAACATGGTCACGCGTGAAGACATCGAGGCGTTTCTCGACCGCTTGAGCGGCGAGGGCGCGACGTACGAGGAAGTCGAACCCGGGCTCTGGGTCATCAAGCCCGGGGGCGCGCTGGATTTCGACGTCGTCGTCACCCACAATCCGCCGGTCGTGCTGCTGCGCGTGAAGGTCATGCCGCTGCCAACCGACACCGAGGACGCCGCGGCGCTCAACCGGCGGCTGCTCGAACTCAACGCTACCGACCTGTTGCACGGCGCCTACGGCATCGACGGTGACGCCGTGGTGCTCACCGAGGCCCTCGAACTCGCCCATCTCGATTTCGAGGAGTTCCTCGCATCCTACGAAAGCATGACTCTTTCGCTCACCGGGCATCTGCGTGAGCTGGCCGCCTTCCGCGAGGCTCGCTGATCCATGGGCATCTTCGATCGTCTTTCGACGCTCATCAAGTCGAATCTGAATGACCTCATCTCCTCGGCGGAAAACCCCGAGAAGATGCTCAATCAGATCATCGTCGACATGCGGAACCAGCTGGCCAAGGCCAAGCAGCAGGTGGCCGCCGCCATTGCCGACGAGAAGCGCCTCAAGGATCAGGCGGAGGCCGAGTTCAAGCTCGCCGACGATTGGGAGAAGCGCGCCATGCTCGCGGTGCAGGAGGGGCGTGACGACCTCGCCAAGCAGGCGCTGATGCGCAACCAGGAGCATCTCGAGCACGGGCAGCAGCTCGCTGCCACCTGGGAAGCGCACAAGCTCGAGACCGAGAAGCTCAAGCAGTCGCTGCGCGACCTCAACGACAAGATCGAGGAGGCCAAGCGCAAGAAGAACCTGCTCCTGGCGCGCCAGCGCCGGGCCGAGGCGCAGCAGCGCATCTCGCAGACCATGTCAGGGCTCTCGGAGAACTCGGCGTTCGAGGCGTTCGCCCGCATGGAGGAGAAGATCACCTCCAACGAGCGGCAGCTGCAGGCGGCGCAGGAGATCGACGAGGAGTTCAGCGGCGATCGTCTGGCCGGCGAGTTCAAGCAGCTCGAGCGGTCGGCGGGTGGGGCGAGTGCAGACATGCAGCTCATGGCGCTCAAGCAGCGCATGGGCATGCTGTCGGCCGGTACGCCGGCGGCGTCGCGCCAGCTCGGCGCCGGTGCGCCCGAGGCAGCGGCACCGGCCCAGCCGCCGGCGCAGCTGTCGTCGGGCGCCGATCAGAAGACGGGAGAAGCCGAGCTGCTCGCGGAGTTCGAGCGCCTCGGGCAGGCGCACCCGCGCTCCTGAGTCGGTGCGTCCGTCCCGCCGGTTCCTGATCCTCGCCGAGGGCAGCTTCGGGCCGCTCTCCTCGAAGACGGCCAACGCCTGCATCCGCTACGTGCCCGACGAGGTGGTGGCGGTGCTCGACAGCACCGCCGCCGGCCGGACGGCGCAGGATATCCTCGGCTTCGGGGGCACCATTCCCGTGGTGGCCACCTTCGCCGACGGTATGCAGCGGGCGCCGCAGGCGCTGCTCATCGGCATTGCGCCGGCAGGCGGACAGTTCCCCGCGGCGTGGCGCGCCATCGTGTGTGATGCGCTGCGCGCCGGCCTCGACGTGTGGAGCGGCCTGCACACCATGTTGGGTGACGATCCGGAGTTCGCGGCGCTCGCCGTCGCCTCTGGCGCCACCATTCGCGACCTGCGCCGTGCCCCCGCCGATCTCGATGTCGGCTATGGCCGGGTGCGCGACCTGTCGGCCACGATCGTCCTGACCGTCGGCACCGACTGCAACATCGGCAAGATGACCACGCAGTTGCAGGTGCAGGCCGCAGTGCGGGCCCACGGCAATCGCGTGCATTTCGCCGCCACCGGGCAGACCGGTATCCTCGTCGAGGGGCGTGGCATCGCGGTCGACGCGGTCGTCGCCGACTTCATCGCCGGCGCCGCCGAGGCGCTCACCATCGAGGCGGCGCAGGAGGCCGACATCGTGCTCGTGGAAGGGCAGGGGTCGCTCCTGCATCCGGCGTACTCGGGTGTCACCCTCGGTCTCATGCACGGCTCGCTGCCGCACGCCATGGTGCTGTGCGGTCAGCCGTCGCGCACCACGATTCACCGGAATCCGTGGGTGGCGATTCCGCCGCTGCCCGAGGTGATCGCGCTGTACGAGCGCGCCATGGCGCCGCTGCGCCCGTCTCCCGTCATTGCGATCGCGCTCAACACGTTCGATCTCGACGACGCGGCCGCGCGCGAGGCCATTGCCGCCGCCGAGCGCGAAACCCGGCTGCCCGCCACCGATCCGGTGCGCTTCGATCCGGCACCGATCGCCGAGGCGATCAGCCGCTTTCACCGGCAGCGCTTCGTCACGTAACCTGCGCGGTGGTGGCGTTCGGGGGCCGCGCACTACGCGGACACCGGTGGCAACAAAATGATGACACGCGCGGCGGGCCTCGATGGCACTGTGTGCCATGCGCCTCGCCCATCCTCTCCCGGACTCGCCCCTGCTGGCGCTCGTCGACGCCAGCGCCGAATGGCATGCCGGCACACCGCCCGCCTGCGCGGCGTCGGTCCGCCTGCTCGACCGCGTGCACTTCGCGGTGCATCGCGGGGAATGCGTGGTGGTACAGCATGGCGACCCGGCGAGCGCTCGCGTGTTGCTGTCGGCTCTCTCGGGCACCGCGGCGCTGCTGAAAGCGCCGGGGTGGCGCGGTGAGCGCCGGGCGGGGCCCCAGGTGCACGTGCGCCGCTGCGCCGTGCGCAGCGAGGTGGTCGCCAGCGTGCTGACCGGGTGGCAGGCCCCCGGTGTCGCGTGGGCGGAGGGTCAGCCGGCGGTCGTGCATCTGCTGCGCGCCTCGCGAGAGGGGTACGTCACGCCCGAAGACCGTCGGCAATGGACGCGGTGGGCGGCGCGCGAGCGGGTCCGCGGTGGCGCCATCGTGCTCGTGGCTCGCACGGGCGATATGGGGGCGTGGCTGCCAGGTCGCGGCCCGCACACCGCGCAGGTGCAAGAGCCGCTGGTCCCTCGGCCCGCACCGATACAGCAGGCGGCGGAGCACGGCCTCGGTATTCGCACGGTCACCCTTCGCCACGGGCAATTGGCCGACTGGCCGGTGCCGCCATGACCGGAATGCACACGCGCCCGGGACGTGGCGTCCCGGGCGCGTGCCCCACTCGGTCGCGAACGGTTACTGCGGCTGCGCCGGCGTCGCGGTGCGGAAGTGGCGACGCTCCACTGCCGACCGCTTCGTATCGTAGTCCCAAAGCGTGGCCTGGGTCATGACCGTCCGTTGACGCCGGGTGTACGCCGCAGGCGCCGCCGCGTGGCTGGCGCCGACTACGGCTGCTTCCGGAGCCATGGCTTCGCGCGAGACCACCTGGGCCACATTCTCGTACTTCTTGAGGCCGTCCACCTTCTGCATGATGAACACGCGGCCGCGCACCGGCTTGCCGTTGATGAGCGTCTGGCCGGTGGCCGGATCGACCGGCCACGTGGCCGGTGCCACCGGCTCGGCCACCGGGGCCGGGGCGGCAACGGCCGTCATCATCGCCGAGTCGGTCATGGCCATCGTGTCCACCTGCACGGCGCTGTCAGCCATGGTGGAGTCGGCCACCACGGGCGCGGCGGGAGGCTGGGCGGCAGGCGGCTGGGCCGGCGTCTGCACGCTGCGGCCGCGGGCCGCCACACCAACGGCGACGAGGGCGGC
>JBEILM010000162.1:0-7466 GCA_040379205.1 Gemmatimonas sp. | reverse complement strand
TCTCGCATTGCTTCTCGCAGCGCTTGTCGCGGCGGCTCGTGCGGCCGTGGCGCCGCGACTTCCGGGTAACTCGCGGGAACGACCGCGTCACCCAGCGCGTCGAGCACCTCCACGATCGTCATCCCCGACGACGGCCGCTGCGACACGTCCTTCTCCAGACACCGCATGATGAGCGCGTCGAGCGCCGGTGGCAGGTCGGGGCGCAGCTGGCCGACTCGCACCGGCTGATCGTTGACCTGCGCCGCCATCGTGGCCCGCAGCGAACCGCGCACGAGGGGGGGCACACCGGTCAGCATTTCGTAGGCCACGCACCCGAGCGCGTACAGATCCGCGCGGTGATCGACGTCGAGCGAGCCGGTGATCTGTTCGGGGGCCATGTAGGCCGGGGTCCCGATCGTTGAACTCACCGAGGTGATACGCCGTCCCGTGCGGATGGCGGCGCCACTCGCGTCGTCCAGCGCTCGCGCCACGCCGAAATCGGCGATCATGGCCACGCCATCGCTGAGCAGGATGTTCTCGGGCTTGATGTCGCGATGCAGCACCCCACGCCCGTGGGCGTAGGCCAGCGCCGACGCGAGGGCACGCAGCAGCCGCAGCACCTCCGGCAGCGGGAGCGGGGCCTGCAGCGCGAGATGCTCCCGCAATGTGGAGCCTTCGACGAATGGCATGCTGAACCAGCGCACCGGGCGGTCGCCGGCGGCGGCTTCCTCCGTCGCCGAACCGGCGGCGAGCAGCGGCACGAGATGCGGATGCTGCAGCTGGGCGGCAATCAGGATCTCGCGCCGGAACCGCTCGGCGTCGATCCCCGAGGCGAGCTCGGAAGGAAGCACCTTGAGCACCACCGTGCGCCCGAGCGCCGTCTCGGTGGCCAGGAACACCCGCGCCGAACCGCCGCCTCCAAGCTCCCGCATGACCGTGAAGCTGCCAGCGAGCTGGCGCTCCAGTCGGTCACGCAGGTCATCGACCCGCGCCGAAGAGGGAAGGTTCAAAGCCCGGTCACCATCTGGTCACCACCCGATCACCGTCGGGCCGACGATCGACGCTTCACTTGGCGAGCTGCTTCACGACATCCTGCAGCAACCGCACCCGCGCGGCGTCACGCGACCGGCCGATGTCACCAGCCAGCTGCGACGACAGCAGCGACAGGGCCTGGCGGCGCGCCGTGGGTGACGCCTTTTCGGCGGCGTCGAGCGTGCGGTTGATGGCCGCGATCCGCGCGTCGGGGAGGGCGTCCGCACGCTCGAGCTGGTCGACATACGACCGGGCCACGGAGAAGTGCGCCGGCCAGACGATCCGGGTCTGCAGCTGCGGATTCACTTCCGTGTTCATGACCAGCCGGGCGGCCTCGATCTCGTTCTTCGACAGGAACTCGCTCGGCTGCAGCGTGAAGATGTCGAGTCCGCGGCCGATCTCGGAACCGATGATGTGGCCGTTGTACCAGTACGTGCTCCAGTAGCCGGCCAGGGTGAGCTGCTCGGCGATGGGACCGCGATCGAAGAACGCGATCTCCACGGGCTTGGCCGGATCGCTGAAGTCGAGCACCGACAGTCCACCCTGATACCAGGCCTGGGCCATGATGTCGCGGCCCGGCACCGGAATGAGCGACCCGTTGTGGGCGACGCAGTTCTCGTTCGCTCCCTGGGCCGCCGGAATCTTGAAATAGCCCACGTGCGTCATCTTGCGGTCGGCCCCGAGCGTGAAGAGCGCATTGGCGCCCCACGTCGGCTTGTCGGTGGCGCGGCAGCGCGGGGCCGTGCCGCCACCCCACTCGTCGGTGAACAGCACCGTGGTGCCGGCGTTGTTGAACGTGGCCGAGTGCCAGTACGCGAAATTCGGGTCGATGACTTCGTGGAGGCGCTTCGGATTGGCCGGGTCGCGGATGTCGAGCAGGATGCCGTTGCCCGAGCAGGCGCCTGCGGCGAGACCGATCTCGGGATACGCCGTGATGTCGTGGCACTGGTCGGTGCGGCCGGTGTTCTGCGTGCCCTCACCGTGCGCGCCACCCTTCCAGAGGCCGGCCACGTTGCCCTGCGCGTCGGCGAAGATGCGCGGCATGTTCACGACCTGCGCGTTCTGCGGTGCAGCCAGCGGCACCTTGATGACTTCGATGCGGAAGTACGACGTACTCGTGTCGTCCACGGCCCGGTTGCACCCCGCCAGCTCGTTGGGCGAGCGCACCGGACCGGTGCCCTGCACGTACACGTACACGTTGGCCCGGTCGTTCCGGTCGGTCACCAGCGTGTGCGTATGCGATCCGCGGCACGTCTGCACGGCTGCCACCTGCTTCGGATTGTCGATGTCGCTGATGTCGAAGATGCGCACGCCGCGGAAGCGCGCGGTGCTGACCGAGTCGGCCACCCCCTGCGTCCCGCAGTCCACGCGCCCGACGAGATCCTCGACCGACATGAACAGCAGATTGCCGTGGACGGACAGATCCCCCTGCCCGCCCTGGCAGACGAACGCCTTGCGCAGCGTGGGGGCCTTGGGGTTCGAGATGTCCCACGCCTGCCAGCCATGCCAGCCGCCCTGGAAGACGAGGTTCTTCTGGAAGGCGAGGTCGGAGTTGGCGAAGCCGAAGTCGCCGAGGTTCTGCGGATCGTACCAGCCATCACGCTTGGGCGTGTGGGAGACGAGTTCGAGGTGCCGGATGGCCTCCCCGGCATCTTTGAAGCCGCCCTTGAGGTTCACGCGCGGGTCCTGGGCACCGGCGGCCGAGGCGAGCAGGGCCAGCGAGGTGGCGGTGAGCGCAGGGCGCCGGAGCCTCGGCAGCAGCGAGTCGAACATGTTCATGATGGGAGGACGGGAAGGGAGGGTCACGACAGCGACGCGAGCATCGTCTGCATGCGGCGAATCTCGGCGCGCTGGTCGGTGTCGACGTCGGAGGCGAACTGGAACACCATCGGATCGCGGGCGGCACCGGGCGTCTTGAGCAGATCGACGACCATGGTGAGTGCCCCCTCGTGGTGCTGGATCATGTAGCGGAGGAACAGGCGATCGAACTCGCGGCCGCGGGCGGTGGTAAGCGAATCCATCTGGGCCGGTGACAGCATGCCGGGCATGGTGTGCGCCGTGTCACCCGATGCCCCACCGCTCGCCCCGTGCATGGCATGCATGGCATGCATGGCGTGGGCATCGTGGCCACCAGCCGCCGCGGGGACCGTCTGCCGGCGCTCGGCGAGCCAGCGCTGCATGATCGCGATCTCGTCCTGTTGTGAGACCGTGATGCGTTCGGCGAGCAGCGCCATGGCCGGCGTGGTCGAACGCTCGGCGACCAGCGCCGACATCGTCAACGCCTGGGCATGGTGGCCGATCATGCCCTGCATGAAGGCCACGTCAGCGGCGGTGTAGGTGGCGCCGGCAGGGACGGTCGACGGCAGCTGTTGTGCGCGCAGGGTGGGCGCAGCGGGCGCCAGCAGCGCCGCGGCAGCCAGCAGCGGCGCCAGTGAACGGAGAGCAGGAGAGGTAGGCATGAGGAGCTCCTTCAGGTCTCCGGAAGCTACACCCGAGCGGCCCCGAGGTGTCAGGGCGGGGCCGGCGGTCGGGCGGCGGCGCCCCCGTGAAATCGAGGGGGCGCCTCCGCCCGAGGGGACGGTCCCGTTCAGCGTCGCGGCCCGCTCCCGTGGATGGCCGCGATCCGCCACCCGTCGCCCGTGCGGCGGGCCACGATCAGGTCGGGGCTGAGGGGAGAAGGCGTGCTCCGGCTGGCCGGCGCGGCCACGCTGTACGCCACATCGCCCACCACGGTGACCTGACGGGGCAGCCGACCCGGATCCGCCGCGCGCGCCTGCGCAATGTCGGCGGCCAGCCGCTGCGCGCGGTACTCCGCCAACGACGTCACGGTGCCTTGCTCCACGAACACGGCGTCGGCCGCGAGGCGCGCGAGCGCGGTCGTACTGTCGCCGCGGGCGAGGGCATCATGGAAGCCGGCCACGAGCGCCGTCACCTCGGCCGACGCGTCGCCGGCCGGCATTGTGTGCCCGGCATGCGGGTCGGCGGCGGCGGGCTTCGCGGCGGCAGCGCCCATGTCGTGCCCGGCATGCGCGTTGCCGATGGCCCCGCCGGAACCGAAGCCGATCATTGCCCCGGTGTTCCGGTCGTGGCGCATCACCGCGCCATACGTGACCGACGGCGTCGGCAGCGCCGGCAGAAAGCCCACCGCCGGCCCCCCCATGTTCTCGGCGCCCATGTGCTCGGACATCACCCGCCACGCCTGCACACTCATCACCTCGGTGGTGTCGTCGCGGAAACGCTGCCCCGCCAGCAGAATCTCGGCGCGCTTACGCGAGCGCGGCACCGCCGGGTTGGTGAGAATGTCGGAGACGACGTCATGCATCGAATGCAGGTTGTCGAAGATGATCGCGGCTTCGGGATAGCGCTCCGCGAACTTCGGGGCCACCGCGACCGTCATCGGCATCTGGTGCGGCAACGAGCGCGGCGCATCCTGCAGCATCTGCCAGAAGCGCGACACGGTGGCGCGCACGCCCGACTGCTTCTCCTCGAGCGTGCGTCCCACCATGAACGGCTCGTAGAGGCCCATCTGCAGCCAGTGGTAACCCCAGATGAGCCCATTGAACTTCGGATACTTCTGGCGGAAGGCCAGCGAGAACGGCTGTTCCTGCATGAGCGCCATCGTCTTTGGTCGGCTGCTGAACGCCAGATCGGGGCGCGAGCGGTAGTACGACAGCAGCCGCGCCACCTCGGCGTCCTTCCGCGCCCAGTCGAGCCGCTCGTCGGACAGCACGTCGTACAGTTGGCGGTGCAGGAGATGTGCCCAGTCGAACATCACCTTCGCTTCCGGTGCCAACTGCGCGTACTTCGGCTCGATTGCGCCTTCTTCGAGCGGCAGCCGCGGTGGCTTGGGGAGTACCCGGTGCACGAGCTGGTTGTAGCGGCGCACTTCGAGCTCCTCGGCCGGCTTGTCGGGGAAGCGCCACAGCGTTTCGTACAGGATGGCGTGCCCGAAGTCGAAGGCATTGAAGAGCCGGTCCGCATGACTGTAGTGCGTACGGAACTGCCAGTTGTGCGGCGCCTGCAGGTAGAACTGCTCGTAGACGGTCGACCACTGCGCCGGCAGCATCGCGGGCGTGGTCGCGAGGGTTCCGCCCGCCAGCGACAAAGCGGCGACGGTGCGGCGGAGCCCGCAGGAGAGCAACGGCATGGGCATGTGGATACGCTCCGTCATCGGGAAGACCAGGGCAGGCCGATCGCCACTGCGGCGCCGGTCGTGATGAACCACCCGGGCTCGTCGCCGGCCAGGCGGTAGCCGCCGCCGGCGTCGAACGCCACGCGGGGCGAGAGCTGGATGCGGGTGCCGCCCGCCACGTCCCAGCGTCGCGCGGCCGCCTGGGCCAGCGGCTGGCTCGCAACGACTTCGGCGGTCAGCAGCATCGACCGCAGGGGCAGCGCCTTGTCGATGGCAATGCCACCCAGCCACCGCGAAAACTCGGCGTTCGCCGGCGAGGTGCCGCGGCGCGTCGAGCCCGAGACGCCGCGATCATCGGCGAAGGTCATCTGCCCGTTCAAGTGAATGCGGGCCCAGGCGAACGTCTTGGTGGCGATGGCCTTGAGCGACGGGATGGTGGTGGACGGCCCAAGCGGACCGGCCGGGACCACGACATCGGCCACCAGCGCCAGCGCCGGCAGGCGAGTTTCCGCGTTCAGGTTGTAGAGCGCCGACAGCTCGAGTCCCGCCAGGGCGGTGGTGCGCACGCCGGGCACGCCTTCCGCGTGCACCAGCGGAAAGCCGATCTCCACCTGCGTGCGCGGCAGCAGCCCGACGGCGATTTCCGGTTCGAGGCCCCAGCGATAGCCGCCGCCGCGCTCGCGCTCGAGGCGAAGCGGGGCGACCTGCAGTTCGATGGCCCGCCGCTCGATGGCGTAGGCGTCCTCGATGCGGACGGGGCGTCCGGCATCCGTGTTGAAGTAGTCCGTCTGGGCGTACCCCACGGACGGCAGCGCACCGCCAAGCAGCAGCAGGGCCGCGACGGCGCGCGCGTGATGCACGATCATGTGGTGTGGAGTTGGAGACACGCGACGACCGGCGGCGCCCGAGGCGCACGGTGGGCCGGTCGAACAGGGGCAGGGGAACGGCAGGGGCCGTTCCGGCGCGTGTCAGCCTCGCGGCGGAGGCGGTTCGGGCGCGAGGTGGAGGGAACGCGGCGCAAGGCCGGCGTGGCCGGCCGGTGCATCCGGCACCGACACGACCCGGGTCGTGATCACCGGCGCCGTGCTGGCCATGGCGACCACGGTACACGTCATGGCCATGGGGCAGGTGGCGCCGGCGGGGCCATGCTCATGCAACGGCGCGGAGTCATCAGTGCCGCAGGTCTCGGCCGCGGGACTGACGGTGGCGACATAGCCCGCGTGATGCGCCATGTCGTGGTGCGCCATCTCGTGGTGCGCCATCTCGTGGTGCGCCATCTCGTGGTGCGCCGCGACGCCCGCAGCCAGGTCGTACGGCGTCACGGCCTCTGTCGCGAACGCCTTCACCGCCGCCAAGGCAGCGGGCTCACACACCGAGCCGGCCACCACGAGCATGACCTGCAGGAGGTGTACCCCCAGCAGGACGGCGCCCGAACGGCGGAGACGGGAGAGCCAACGCGACATGGCTGGCAAACTAGCGGGTGGGGCGGCTCGGCCAAGAGCCCGCCGCCGCTCTTGGTCAGCGTCGCTTGGTGGTGATGCGGATGATTCCGTTCCCGCCGCGTACGCCGTACTCGGCCATCGCGACCGCGTCCTTGAGCACCTCGATCTTGGCGATATCGCGCGGGTTGATGCCCACCAGGCCGTTGGAGCCCTGGGTCATCTGCTGCCCGTCCACCACCACCAGAGGCTCACCGCTGCCGTTGATGGAAGTCGCGCCGCGGATGCGGATCTGCACGCCGCCGTCGACGCTGTAAACCTGTACCCCGGGGAAGCGCCCGATGAACAGCTCCTCGATCCGCGACACCGGGCGCTGCTCGAACTCGCTGGCGACGAGCGTGTTGCCCGATTCCACGGTGGCCGCCGCCGGTGCCGGCTTGGGCGCCTGCGTGGTAGCCGAGGGCTTGCTACAGCCGGCCGAGGCCAGCGTCAGCGCGATGGCTATTGGTACAGAAACATCCATGCGATTTCGGCTCAGCAACGAATACGCGCGCATGCACCCTCCCGAACGGCTTGGTGAACTGGACATCTACATCGGGCGAATGCCCGCGACGGCCTCGGCGTGCCCGCCTTCATCGATTCGTAATGCTTAGCTTGCCAATCATTGTGCAAACAGATATGGTGCGGCATGACGACATCCGACCCCCGATCCATGATTGATGCGGCCGGACCCCAGACGGCCCTTACTGGCAGCTATGGCCAGCCCCCCGCCGGGTTCCGCCTGCCGCCCGCCATGCGCCTCGGCACGGTCCGCCTGCAGGTGAGCGACCTTCAGCGTTCGATGGACTGGTACACGCAGGTGTTGGGGCTGCTGGTGCGCGCGC
>JBEILM010000161.1:0-7521 GCA_040379205.1 Gemmatimonas sp. | reverse complement strand
GCCATGCCCTTGCGGGACTTCAGCCAGGCCAGGGCCTCGTTGGCCCAGAACTGCGGGTTGTAGTTGTTGAGGAAGTTGGGCACGGTGGCCCTCCGGAGATCAGTCGGTCCATGCGGGTTGCGCGGCGCGCTCGTGCGCGGCATCGCGTCGGCGTCGATCTCGGGAGCTGGGGCACGCCGCGGATTCCTCTCGCGACTGCGTTCAGCGCTCGCTCGTCTCGCACCCCGCCCGATTCCTCTGGGCGGTCCGCACCGGGATTCCTCTCCGGGGCTTGCCGTCTATCCGGCCTGTCGGTCGCACCGTGGCACGCTGCGGATTCCTCTCGCAGCTGCGTGCGGCACTTGCCGTCTCTCCGGCCTGTCCTCTCGCTGGTCAGCTACGCGAGACGCCTCCGTCCGACGCGGTCGGGAACGACTCGAGGATGACCTGACCGCCGTTCTTCGCAGCCTGGGCCTTCGCGGCCTCGTAGGTCTTGAAGTCCTTTGCCTGCTCGAAGCTCAGGCGGATGTCGCGCTCGCCGACCTGCTGCTGGCGGTTGCCGCCTTCGGTCGGCGGCGTGGTGATGTCGGCTCCCTTCTTGCCGTCGCCGGCGAGGTACTTGCCGTACTTGGTGCGGAAGTCGCTCGACTTCACGAACTCGTCGATGCGCATTGGGCCGTCGTTGCCCATCAGGCTCGACATGCGCGGCTTGCCGTCCTCGACGACCAGGTGCTCGAACTCGCCGCCGTCCTTCTCGCGGATGTCGAGACGGCGGGCGATCGCGTCCTCGATCGCGTCTTCCCACTCGGGGAGCGGCTTCAGGATCGACTTCGCCTTCGCGATCAGCTTCGCCTTCTCGGCCTGGATCACGCGAGCGCGGTAGGTCTCGCGCTCGGCCTGAAACTTGGCCAGCTGGGTCTCCAGCGGCTTCTTCGCCTGCGAGACGAGGTCCTGCAGCTTCTGCTCGTCGGTCTTCGTCTTGCTCTTCAGGGTCTCCAGCGCCTGCGCGAGCTCGCTGTTCTGAGAGGTCAGCGCCTGCAGCTCCTCGACGGTGTAGAGCGTGCCGTCGGGCCTGGCGAAGCGCTGCAGCTTCGCGTTCATTCGCTCGAGGTCGCGCTCCTTCTCGGACAGCTTGCCGCGGATCGCGGGCAGCTTGTCGATGCCGTAGCCCTCCGGGTCGTCCTCGTGGTCGATGACGAACCCGCCGCCCTCCATCTGGCGGTAGAAGGCCTGGAGCTCCTTCGGGAGCCCATCGAGAGTCGGAACGCGCAGTCGCAGTTTGGCCATGTCGGAATCGGTCGGGGGAGGGTGGTTCTCGGTGTCGAGAACGGGTCTACCGACGGTTGCAAGTGCAAGCGGGCGGGTTCGCTCGGATTTTTCAGAGCTTGCCCGCGGCCCTCAGCTCGTCGAGCGACAGCGTCCGGCCGAGCGCCGTGTCGACCATGTCGCTCAGCGCCAGCTTGCCCTCGCGCCAGGCCGAGGCCTTGGTCTTGCCCAGCACGAGGTCCTGGTCGGCGACCGAGCGCCCGCGCAGCCACGCGTCGAAGTCGGTCTTCGCGTCGACGCGCCCGCCGAGCGCCGCGCGCTTGCCCACCACCGGGCCGATCGCCGGAGCCAGCGTGCTGCGGCAGTTCGGGTGCGCCGGCGGCGACGGGTGCGGCTCGTCGCTCGCCCACGACTTGCCGTCGAGGCTGGCGCAGAGCGTGGTCGTGCGCAGGTCCAGCGTGGCGATCCAGCGCACCCGCGTGACCACGTCGCTGTTCCGTTCGAACGTGAGGTCGCGTGCCGCCGACGACGTGTGCGTCATCGTGGTGCGGGTCAGCATCGCGACCGCACTCCGCGACTGCGCCATGACGCCGTCGGTGTACTGCAGCGCCCGCGTGCCCTGCAGGCTGCGCACGATCTGCGGCGCGGCCTCGCCGGCGACCATGCCGGCGCGCACGCGCGCAACGATGCGGGCCTCGGTCGCCTTCGGCACCCAGTCCGAGAACCACTCGCCGAACGGTCGGCCCAGCATCGGCTGCCGCGTGATCGCCGCCTCGACCAGCGACGGAGCCGCGGTGCGGAACTGCGCGCCGAGGATGTCCTTGCCGGCCCGCTGCAGGAACCGCACCTCAAGGCCGGCGAGCGCCTTCGCCTCGTCGAGCAGCTTCGTCTTCGCGCGCTCGGAGCCCTCGCGCACGATCAGCTTCACCGCGTCGACCAGGAACCGGGCGCGCCGGTGCTCCATGAACTGGCGGCCGCGCGGGATGTTGACGATGCGCCGCGCGACCTCGTCGGCGACGTCCTGCAGTACGTGGCGTTCGAACACCGCGCCGACGCGGATGGCGGCGCCGTTGCCGAACTGCGCCTTCAGCACGGCGTGCATCAGCTCGCGGTTCTCCCACTCGGCCTGCATCTCGGCGCGAGAGCGGTTGCGCGATCGGCGGTCGCGCCCTCCGCGGCCGGCTACGGCGGTGCTGGTCATTCCTCACGCTCCTGGCTGCGGATTGCGAAGTTGCCTTCGATCAATGCACCCTCGATCCACGCCACAAGGCATGGCGAGACGCACAGGAGAGTCCCGTCCCCCCGCACCTTCTGCGGGTCCCATTCTCCGTCGTCGAAGTGACACGAGCGCCGCACCTCGCCGTCGCCGACGATGTAGCGGTTCAGGATGATGAACGGCCGGCCCTTGCCGACCGTCTGGCCGCACAAGTCGCACGGGACCTTGGCAGGCCCTCTTGGCTCTCCCGCTAGATCGCTCACGCGTTCTCGTCCTCGCCTTCGGCGTCGTCCTCAGGGTCTTCGTCCGCCGGATCCTCCTCGCCGCCGGCCGCCTCCGCGATCGCGGCGTCCAGCCCGGAGTTCTGCTTCGCCCAGTCCTGCAGCTCCTTCAGGTTGTCCTCGACCGGGAAGTCGGGCCGCAGGATGCGGTGCCGAACCGCCTCGATGGTCACCTGCTTCGGCGACAGGTACTGCGACAGCGCCTGCAGGGCGCGCGCACCGTTCTCGGGCGTGACGTCGTTGGCGAACTCGCGGTTGACCTTCGGCTGCACGTTGGCCGGCAGCTCGCCCATCGACAGCCACTCGGCCGAGGCCTCGCACACCTGCCGCAGCAGCACCTCGAGGCGCCCGCAGAACGTCTGCAGGTTGTTCGTCGACTTGGCGTCGTCGCTCGCCACGGCACGCGCCGTCACGTTGCCGGTCTTGCTGATCCGGTGCCGCGCGCCGAGGCGCTCGCACTCTGCAGCCAGCTGCTCCATGTCCTGGAACGACAGCTCGATCGATTTGCCGTTCGGCTCCAGGAACGACACCGACGCGTCGGATGGCTTGCGAGCCGAGTTCACGCGCGACAGAGGGCCGAGCACGATCCTGCTGTTCCGCTTCCCCTCCAGCGGCGACATGGCGTCCTCGTCTGGGAAGCCCAGCGTCACCAGCGTGATCAGGCGCGCGATGCGCATCACGTGCGCGTGGTCGCTGCGCGACTGGAAGTGCGCCAGGTTCACCCACGCCAAGTCCTCGAGCAGCGGCTCGGCGGCGTAGTGCCCGGTCTGCTGCGTGAACAGGGTGAACAGCGGGATGCCGTTCGCGCCGGGGTTGTAGGCGACCCGGGTGCCGGCGAACCACTTCTTCGCCTTCTCGTCGAACCGCCACTCCAGCTTCCAGCCGTCATCCTCGCCCAGCTTCTTCTCCAGCTCGACGATCACGACCTCGTGCTTCGGCGCGAACGAGTCCGGGTCGAGCGTCTTCCGCATCACGAACCGGCAGTAGGTGACGCGCTTCCGGCCGCTCTCGTCCGCGGTGTCGCGGATGTCGAGCATCGATAGCGCGTCGATGCGCTGGGCATAGACGCGGCGGCCGTCGGTGGTCTCGCGCGTCGCGCCGCTCTTGCTGCTGGCGTCGACCAGCACGTGCGTCATGCCGCGGTGCATCGCGTGGAACAACGTGTCCTTCGCGAACACGGTCAGCGTCTTGCCGGTGCCGTCGACGTCGCGCAGGAACTCGGCGAAGCCCGGGTTGCCGTCGCCCGGCTCCTTCTCCCACGTGATGTCGCGCCCGAACGGGCGGGCCGCCAGGTCGAGCAGCGTGTCGCGGTAGAACGGGAAGCAGGTCGAGCGGCCGACCCGGATCCGGTAGTTGGTCTCGCTCTCCTCCTCCTCCTTCGGCAGCCACTCGGCCGACTCGCGCCGCATGCGGCGGTTGCCGCCGATCAGCGCGTCGGGGAGCTTCGCCGCCTCGCGCATATCGGCGACCTCGGGGCGCGCGAGGTCTGGGCGCGGCGAGTCCTTGTCGATGTCCTGCTCGGCGGGCAGGGCCGCGACGGCGGATGCTAGGTCGTAGGCTCGGGTGACGGTGAGGCCGCGGTATGCGAGGTCGTTCGGGTCCACGGCGGCACGTTGGCCACGCGGGGCGCTCCATGCCGGCGGGTTCGCTACATCGCCCGGCTGCTGACGCCCCGCCGCCCTGTCACAGGCGACCCGAAGCGCTGGAACAGCAAATAGGCAGCGGCGTCAGTGATATGGCCGCGCATCCGCTGCGGCCCCTCGTCCAGGTCGCCGTTGTCGTCCAGCTGCGTCAGTTCGAAGTCCTCGACTAGGTGCGGCGCCTTCGCCGGATCCACGTAGACCCGAACCACGTCGGCGGCGTTCTTCAGCCGGCTGTTCGTCACCACGACGCGGTCCCGCGGCGACGGGTGGTCGCTCGCCAGGTCGATCTCCAGGTTTCCCCAGCGGCGCCCGAGGTAGTCCTCGATCGTCTGCCAGTCCGATCGCTCCGAGCTGGTCTTCCGCGCGCCGCCGGTCGGGTCGCCGTAGCACAGCACCTTGCCGTGGTGCACGCCGCCCCACAGCTCGAGGATGCGCTCGCAGACGCGCCGCGTGTTGCTGTCGTCCTCGATCCAGACCTCGCCGATCACCGCCGTCACGACCTCGAAGGCCTGCGGCACCCCGCACATCCGGCACGGCCGGCCCGAGCGCCCCGGCATCGGCGCCGCGCACCGGTGGCACGCGACCACGTCCACCTCGACGTCGAAGTCCTGGGCTACCACGGCGACGCCCGGCGACACGTTGAAGTCGAACGACAGCAGCAGCGGGCGCTGCGGGTTGTAGGCGACCTGCCGCAGGTTCCAGGGCCCGAACTGGTAGTAGGCGCGGCCGGCGTCGTCGAGGAACTCGCCGCCGTACTCCTGCCGGAACGACCGCGGGTCGAGGTCGCGCCGCGCGGCCGCCACCTCCGCCGGGTCCATGATCACCCAGGAAGGCCAGGGCGTGAACACGTCCCAGTGCTCGACGTTGTCTGGCTTCTGCGCGTCCTGGATCAGCTTCCAGAAGTGGTTCTTGCCGCGCGGGCGACCGATGAACATCGCCCATCCCGGCGGGCGGTTCTTCGTCGACAGGGTCGGTCGAATCGACGAGTTCCACGCTGACGGCTTCATGTCCGCGAACTCGTCCAGCACGATGCCGTCGATCGCGATGCCCTCGATGCGCTCCGGCTTGTCCATGCCGGCGACGATCAGCTTCGCGCCGTTGATGAAGCGGATGCTGAGCTCCTTGCCCTCGGTGATCTTGCGGACCATCCACCTCGGCACCTCGGCCTTGAAGCGCTCCCAGGCGATGCGCTCGGCCTGCTGGTTCGTCGGCGCGCAGTAGACGTAGGTCGGGTCGGCGACGTTCAGCGGCGCGTTCATGCAGCCGTAGTGGTTCCCGCCGAAGTGGAACGAGCCGAAGAGCAGGCGGTGCCGTGCCTCGACTGTCTTCCCGCTGCGGCGACCGGCCGCGATGATGCAGTTGCGCTTCCGCGACTGCAGCAGCCTGCGTCGCTGCCGGTGCATGAGCATCGGGTGCTTCAGCTCGAACGCACTCAGATCGAACCCGCCTTCGATGGCGATGTCGTTCACGATCGCGTGACCCCTGGCGATCCGCCGGCCGGCGCGGCGGGATCTGCCGGGGCTGCGGCGTCCACGTCGGGCGCGTCGCGAGGCGCCCACATGCGCGCGAGCGCCGTCATCCCGGCCTGGAGCGCCTTCTTCAGCTCCTCGATGTCGATGTTGACCACCGCCAGCTGCGCGCGCACCTCCGGCTTCGCCCACCGTTCAGGGAATCGTCGCTCGAGGATGGCCAGAGCCGCCTTCCAGTCGCCGTCGGCGGCGGCCTTGTGGATCTTGGCGACGAGCCCGAGTTCGAGCCCGGCCTCTGCCGCCTCGATCGCGGCACGGAACACGAGGTCTCGGGCCTTCCGCATGGACACGGCGGACGGCGCCAGCCCTACCTTCCTGGCAGCCTGCGTCGGGTACTGGCCGAGCTGCACCTGCTGCAGAAGCGTGCGCTCCTGCTCCGGCGTCATGTTCGGCTTGCCCCGGCGCGACGCCATCAGCTGCCGTCCGTCTCCGCGGTGGCGGGAGCGGCAACGGAGGCCTCCGCGGCAACCGCGGCCGCAGCATCCAGCGTCGGGTTCGGCGCCGGCTCGGGCGCCAGCATGTCCTGCACCGCGAACCGGCCGCTGGCCAGGTAGACCGCGCACAGCACGACGCGCGCGGCGTCGGTCGGGTGCTGCTTGCACCACTCCTCGATCGTGTCGAAGTGCGGCGTGTCGCGGACGGCGTCGTTCGGCGTCAGCTGGGCGGCCTCGACCCGCTGGCGGATCGCGTCGTCGAGGTGCTGCGTCGCCGGGACGGCGTAGCTGATCAGCGTGCCGAGCAGCTCGGGCAGGCCGGCGCGGATCAGGCGGAACTGGGGCGCCGGCGGCTGCGTGGCCGCGGCAGAGGGAGTCGGGGGAGTCTCGGTCATGCCGCGAGCGTGGCGGCGCAGGAGGCGGCGTGGCGGCGGGTTAGCTTCGCTCCGCCTTCCGCCCCGTCGCCTTCTCCCACCGCGCCACGATGACGTCGCAGTAGCGCGGGTCCAGCTCGAGCCCGAAGCACCGGCGCCCGAGCTGCTCGCACGCCATCAGCGTCGTGCCCGAGCCCAGGAACGGGTCGTAGACCGCGTCGGCCTTGCCGCCGTGGTTCTGGATCGGCCGCGCCATGCACTCGATCGGCTTCTGCGTGCCGTGCTCGGTGCGGTCCTCGATCTTGTTCGAGACGTCCCACACCGTCGACTGCGACCGGTCGCCCACCCACTTCGACGTGCGGCTGGTGCGCACCGCGTACCAGCATGGCTCGTGCTGCCAGTGGTAGTGCCCGCGGCTGATCGCGAACGCCGGCTTGCGCCAGATGATCTGCGCCCGGATGTCGAAGCCCGCGGTGTGCAGGTTGGCCGCCAGGTCGCCGGCGAAGCGGCCCGCGTGCCAGACGTAGGCGACGTCGCCGGGGAACAGCCGGTAGGCCTCCGTCCAGTCGACGCGGTCGTCGTTGCGTACCTTGCCCGTGCTCTTCGAATCGCTCAGGCCGGCGTCGTTGCGCCACTCGGGGTCGTAGTCGACGCCGTACGGCGGGTCGGTCACCATCAGGAACGGCTTCGCGTCGCCGAGCAGGCGCGCCACGTTCGCCGGGTCGGTCGAGTCGCCGCACAGCAGACGGTGCTCGCCGAGCACCCACAGGTCGCCGGGCTTCGTCGTCGCGACCTCGGG
>JBEILM010000160.1:0-7563 GCA_040379205.1 Gemmatimonas sp. | reverse complement strand
TCGTTCGCGCCGATGTACGACTGCGGTCGCACCGAGATCGTGGTCGGCGTGATCGTGTCGCTGTTGACGGGCGAGATGCGCCATTCCGCCGCGCTGGTGAGCGCGAGGAGCTGCGTCAGCGGGACAAGGTGCCGGATGGTGTTCGCCTCGCGTGCCGCCACGCGGAAGCTGATGCGGTCGGTGTCCTTGATCGGGAGCGAGTACGACATGTCGCTCTCCGTCCCGGTGCGCGTCATCCACATCGTCTGCGGCGAGTTGTTCGTGCCGGCGAATACGCGGCGCTGCTCGAAGTACGACACCGCGCCGGGGTAGTTGTTCGCGCTCGAGAACACCGTGTCGCGGATCGGCGGCGTCGTTCCCATGTCCGGGGCGATGTTGTCGTCGGTGAACGACGTTCCTTCGGTCTGTCCGATGTACCCGTACAGCCCCGACACTTGCTTGTAGACGTTGTACCGAACCGCGAGGCTGACTGCCGACCAAGAGATCGTGTTGTACGCGCCCGTGACGTACAGGTTGTTCACGACGTTGCCGGAAGCGGACGGGTCGCTCTCGTCCACGCCGTTCGCGCCGATGGCCGTGATCTTGTAGTAGTTGTCGATGTCCGACTGCTGCACGGCGACCTGCACGTATCCACCGGACGCATAGGTGCTTGAGTTGACAGCGACATTCGCGCCCGTCGTGTATCGCCGAAGCTGGAACGATGTTCCGCTTGGGTTGCCGATGACGTAGAACCCGTCCGTAACCGGCGGCGTTGTGGTTGCTGAAAGACCAGCGACGTAGACGCTTTCGCCCTCAACGAAACCGTGATTCGTCGGGGTCGTGAAGGATGCAGGTGATGCAGGAAATGGGCCTGGGATGCTCGAGATGCTGAGCGACTGCCCTCGGCTCGCCGTCACGGTCGGCGCGCCCGGAGCCGTGACCGGGGACGCGAAGTTGATGAGCGTGAGCGTCCAGTCCGTCGCGCCATTGCGGCGCAGCTCGCGAGGAGCGTAGGACGGGTGGACGAGCGTCAGAACGTCCGCGCTCTGGACGTAGTGGATGTCGAAGAGATCCGCCGACGCATACGGGGACGGAATCTCGAGGATGCCGGACGGCATCGCGTACCAGTAGGTCGCGTTCGGCGGGGCGTTGCCCGTGGTCGCGGCGATGCAGTAGTAGTTCACGCCGCCGCTCGAGACGAGGTCGCCAACGTCGTAGGGGGTCGCGCCGTTGTACGCGGCCGGCGTGCCAGGCCCGAGCGTCGCGCCCTGCGTGTGGAAACGGATATAGCCGTTCCCGAGTTCGATGACCATCGTCTGCGTCGTGCTGTAGGTGAACGGGATCAGCCGCGACTTGTTCGCGCTGTTCTTCACCTCGCGCACGAACGCCAGCCCCGGACGGATCGCCGCCGCGCCCTGCGGGAGCGCGATGAAGTTCTGGAGCTTCGACGCCCCGGTCTGGAACTTCACGTCATCGATGCGCCCGAACATCTCCGGGCTGATCTCGCCGCCGGCGAACGAACGGTAGTAGGTGCGCGTGTTCGGCATGTCACCTTCCGGAAGTCCATGGGACGATGTGCTGCACCTTCACGTCGCGCTGGTTCGCGTCGGAGGCGCGCGCCTGACCGAGGTACATGAGCGCCATCTGCGTGCAACGCTTCGCCTCGGCCGCGCCTTCCTCGCCCTTGATGACGGGGCCGGCAAGCATGGACGCAAGGTGCCACGACAGCGCGAGCGTGAACAGGGGGTCGAACTTGGTCGGGTCGGACACGAGCGACTGATAGCGCAGCAGCGCGCCGTCCTGGTCGGTGTAGATCACCTTGTTCCCGGCGGTGTCCATCTCGATGCTGAACCGCTGCGGGACATACTGCCCTGCCGCGACGATGGGCGTGTAGTTCGCGTTCCAGTACGGGTAGTCGCTCGGCGTGAACTTGGTCGCGTAGTCGTTCTCCGCTTCCGGCGGCAGGACGGCGACCGCGACCATCATGTCAGCCGGCGCGGCGTAGGAATACTTCCACTGGTGGTACGGCATCGTCACGGCCGCCAGCGTCACGCGCTTGGACGCGAAGTTCCAGTTGTGCATCTGGAGCAGCGTGTCCCGCGCGATGGGGTAGAACCGGGCGCAGTGTTCCGCCTGCGCCGATCCCTCCGGCGGGTCGATGCTGGCGACGTTTGCGTCGTCGCCGAGGTGCGCGAGCGCGAGGTTGCAGATATCGACTACCGAGGGCATGGTGCCTCCCTATGGGGAAGGAGGGGAGCCGGGGTTTCCCGCCGACTCCCCTCCCTTGCGTCACGTCACACGAGGATCACTCCGTGGCGTCGGTCTGTCGCGGACGGCGCAGCTTGCGAGCAGGCTGCTCCATCTCGGGCTTCTCCTCCGGCGCTCCCTCGAGGTACTCGAGGTTGCCATTGAACGGCCCGCTGTAGTTGAACACGTCGCCCTGCTGGCGATAGTGGTTGTCCACGAAACACACGACCTTTGCCTTGACCTTCGCCATGAATTGATCCTATCAAGCCACCACGATGCGGGAGGCGTAGAACTTGCGGCCGTCCTGGATGTCCGTGACGATCTGCGTCAGGAACGTGCCGGTGGTCGGCGAGGCCGAGCAAGTGTACTGCGCGCCGAGGTACCGCTCGCCCAGCGAGGCGACCTGGGGCGGGATCGGAACGATGTACTGCGAGCCAGCGGTGAGGCTGGTGGCAGTAATCGCGCCGGTCGCCGCGATCACGGTCGGGCTGGAGAGGCTCGCGTTGTCATCGGTCACGATCTGCATGGTGATCGTGCCGGTGCCAGCGAAGCCGGCCACGACGGTGAACACCATGAACAGGTCGCGGCCCTCGCCGATGTCGCGAGCGGTGCCGAGGTCGATGGTGTTGGTGGAAACGGCGGTCGCCGTAACGGCCTGTCCGGTGATGGCCGGGGTGTTGCCGGGGGTGTTGCTTCCAGAGACGGTGAGAAGAACGTCAGTAATCATTGGAGTATCTCCTTCTGTGTCCTATCAGGACACGACCGATTCGGTGTTGACGATGGCATCGACCTTGCGGAGCGGAACGCCCTGGAACGTCAGCCACGAGTACGGCGTGCCGAACTGCGACAGACCCTCGTTGACCTTGAGGACGTACTGGCTCTTGTCGAGCGCAGCAATCGCGAGGCCGCTGTGGACGGTGCGGTTCATGTAGAACGCCGCACGACCCATCGCCATGTTGGGGATGCGGTAGAGGGCGCGGCTCATCAGCTTGATGATGGCCGTGGACGCGGACGCGGCCTGCGTGACGTTCTGCGCCACCAGGTCGGCGACGGAGATGTTGCAGATGCGGACGACGTAACGCCAATCCTTTACGACCAGGCCGTTCTTCCACTGGTAGCGAGTGGCGTAGGCCTGGAGTCGGGTGCCGTCACTGTTGTAGACGGTCTGCTCGCCGAGATCCTCGTGCATGAGGCCGGCCGCGCTGCCCTTCGGGAACGGGCAGTAGACGGTGTTGTCGCCCCACACGACGAGGTAGATCGACGTGTTGCTGGTGGCGTCCGAACCGCCGGCAGAAATGATGTTCTGCGAGTTGTTCGGCGAACTGGCACCGATGTCGGAGTACCGGGGAGCAAGTCCCAGGAACTGCTTCGGGTCGGTCGCCGGGTTGCCGTAGAACAGCGTGGTCGCCTGCGTCTGGTTCATGGCCTCGAGGAAGGCCACGTCCTCGGACAGACGGAACTGCGCCGTGTTGCCGTTGAGCATGGCGAGATCCTTGTCAACCTCGCTGCGCGCCTCAAGGATGCCGCACGCCTCATCGACCTGCGCGGTCGTGGACTTGCTGCTCGGGATGCCCTGGTTCAGCGCGCGCCAGTAGACGCTCGGCAGGCCGGTGCGGATGACGACGCGGTCGCCGGTGGGCAGGTTGCCCTCCTTGAACACGCAGTCCTCGAGGACTTCGTTGGTCTGCGAGAGGAGTTCGGCGACGACGGGGACGCGACCCTCGGGGTCGGTGCGCTTCGCCCAATCGGCGAGCGTGAGGTTGTTGGTCGAGAGAGTTGCCATTGCTTTGGCTCTTTCTGGTTAGGTGGTGGAGTAGAGAACGTCGGCGAAATCGGTGAACGTCTTCGGGTTGCCCTTGCCCTGTGCAGGTGCGCCGCCCACGAACCGATCCTCGCTGATTGCCTTGCCTGCGCGGTACATGAACCGGATCACCTCCGGGTGATCGCCCAGGCCAGACGCATTGAGCAGGGTGCGAAGTTCGGCGGTGCCGAACGTATCGAGCGCCTTCTTGGCGACGCCGAGGTTCTCGGAGAGCTTGTCGCCCCCGAACTCCTTGTCGCCGCGGGAAGTGGAAACCCACTCCTTGCGAACGGCCTCGATCTGCGCCTGCTGACGCTCGGCAACCTTCGGTGCCATAGCGTCGAGGACGCGCTGCGCGGCTTCCTGCGACAGGTTCAGCTCACGGGCGACCGTGGAATACGCTTCCATGACCTCGGAATCGAACGTTCGTCCTTCCGCGGCCTTGAACTCGTACTTCTCCGGCGCGCCCTGCGGCTTCGTTTCCGCCTCGGCTGCCGGCTTTCCATCGGTCGGCTCCGCGGCCTTGCTCGCAGCGGCCGTGTCCGCGGCTTGCGAGTCCTGGGTCGTGGTCGCCTTCTGCTCGCCCCCGTACAGCTTGTCGGCCGTCGCCGCCACGCTGTCGGGAGCAGTCGATGCGGGAGCGCCGTTAGTTGTCGTTGCGGCTTCCATCATCGTTGGTTCTGTCATCGGTCTGTTCCTTCATCATTGCCGGGTACTGTTCCGGGCAGAGGGCGTGGATCATTGCCAGCATCCGCAGCCCGTAGTTCCTGTTTCCTTCGGCGAAGGCCATTGACATGGCGTTCGTGTTGAAGCTGGAACGGAACACACCTGCCTGGTCGAGGAGTCGCCACACAACGCGGCGCCCTCGCTTGTTCGACATGAGCCACTTCACGTCCGACTCTTCCGCCTCGCGCGCCAGCCGTTCGCGCAGCTCGCGTTCCGCCTTGCTGCGCTCCTGACCTCGCAGGTCGAGAGGGTCGTAACTGCTCACGGCCGAAAGATATCCATGTGCGTATTTCTTACGGTTCCCGTGTCATCAGGCGCCGTTGATCTTCAGCGTCCAAGCCACGAGGTTGATGAACTCGTCGGCGGTCGAGATGCTGCCGACGATGGTGAAGTCCTGTGCCGCGCTGATTCCTCCGGACGGCGACATCGTGACGGTCGCGCCGGTCGCGGTTCCGTGTCCAGGAGCAGCCAGCGCGTTGGAGATGATGTCCGCGCTCGAGACCACGTAAGCCTTCTTATCGATGTAAAGGCTCTGGAAGCTCGAGGCAATCGTCTGCGAGTACCACGCAGCCGAGCCAATGTTCGCCTTCATCGTCTTGCCGTTGGTCGTGCCGCTGCACCCTAATATCGCGTCCAACTCCATCGTCATGCCGATGTTCATCGTCCCGGCCGGGATCGTCTGCGTGACGAGCGTGATGTCGGTGTTGACGACGGAAACGGTCGGCGTGCCGAGGCCGGCGACGTAGGGCAGGTTGATGGTCAGCTTCGTCGTGACGGAACGGTCGGTGATGGCGTAGAAGCCATTGACACCAGTCCCACCCGACCACGAGACATAGACGTAGCGACCGACTGCGCTTGCGCCGAGGCTGTGAATGCCGGCGCTGGAAAGACGCACGAGTCCGCCATTGTCCTCGTAGGTGAGCGTGGCGAAAGTCGCCGCCGGCGCGGTAATGGTGAGATTCGGCGCCTGCTTGTACGCCACGGGCTGGAAACGCCCCATGAGCCAATACTGCTCGCCGCCGTCGAAGTCCTTCATTCCAACGATGTCTCCGCTCGTGTTGTCGAACAGGAGATTGGTGCCAGCCTTCATGAATGCCATGTCGTTTCCTTTCAGAGTTCGATGGGCGACGGCGAGCCGTAGCCGGAGAACATGTTGACAACGTCGGTGAGCGCGTTCTGCTGCCCGGTCGGGGCGGCCGCCATGTTGCGGACGGTCTTCGACTGCTGCTCCATCGCGGCTGCCTGCTCCTTGGCGGCCATCGCCTGGTTGCGCGCCTGCCGCAGCATCGCGACTTCCTTGTCGGCGATGATGAGCGACGGATCGACGCCGAGCATGTCGGCGTACACGTCGGCCCACTGGTCGCTGTCGAACTTGTCGAGGATGTCCGGCTTCATCGTGGCGATCTGCCCGAGGTTGCCGACAAACCTGTCAACGGCGTTCGTGCCGATGGCGCGCTGCGCCTGCGCGAGCATGGAAACGAACTCGACGTTCAAGTCCATGCCCTGCAGCTCCTCGGGAGCCGGCGGGATGACGCCGCTCTGGAGCATGCGCGTGAACGTGATGTCGATCAGCGGGTCGAGCAGCTCGTTGTGCAGCCGCTCGAGGACGGGGCCGAGCATGAGGAGCTTCTCCTCGTGGCGTTCGGCGACCTCGGTCGCGGTCATGCGGGTGTTCGACTGGTTCGCCAGCATCAGGAACAGGTCGGCGTAGAACGACCCGCGCACGCGCTCGCGCACGTCCTGTATGTCGGCGAGCAGGTAGTTGAGGTTGAGGTTCACCTCGAACGCCGTCTTGATCCCGGCGTTGACGCCGTCCACGAAGCTGATGCCGCCGGGAAGCGTTTCCACGTCGCGGTTCTTCATGGACGCCGGCACCTGCAGCGGCGGCTTCGTCTGGTAGTCGATGGCCTGCGCCTTGCGGAGCTGCTCGTGCTGGAGCTGCTTGATGTCGCCGAGCGCCTCCATGCCGGGGCTGTTGCCGTAGATGTCGCCGCCAACGACCGACCAGCGCGGGGCGAGGACGGGGAACTGCATGAATCCGCCCTCGCGCAGGAACACGCCGTCCTCGCCGCCGACCTCGAAGTACCACGACCCGAACGGCATGTTCTTGCCGTCGCGCTTCTCGATGTCGCGATCCAGGCGCGGCTCGATGGCGTGGATCACGGGAACCCACTGGTCGAGGTTGCCCGTGCTGTACATGTTCCGCACGGTGACGGAACACTTCTCGAGGCCGAACTCCTTGACGATCTGCGACACCGTCATCTCGAACTCGCGGTACAGCGTGCAGACGCGGCCCTGCGCGTCGGTGGAAATGCAGTATTCGCCGCAGGTCAGCGGGTAGTGGTGGATGACCTGGTCGAAGTCGGGAAGCACGATGCTCGCCGCGGTGCCGAACGCGCCGAGTTCCTCGTACATCAGGTGCAGGGAGCGGTAGGTGTTCGACTTCTGGAACACGCGCTGCATGCGCTTGGTCACGTCATCGAGCCACAGCTTCACGGGCTGGTACGAGTTCAGCTCCGGGTCGGGCGTGGCAAGGCGGAACCACTGCCGCGCCGGCGAGGTCGCGCCCGACATCAGGCCGGCACCGAGCGTGCGGAGCGCGCGCGTGCCGGTGTTGTCGTAGATCGCGTTGTGCCTGCGCCATCCCTTGTCGCGATCCTGCCGGAAGTATCGCCCGTTGCGCGGGAGCAGGTAGGAGGTGATCTCCTGCCAGTGCGACCACCAGGACGCGCGCTCGCTCTTGAGCTGGCCCCACCGGGTGAACAGCCGATCCCGCGTGGGGGCGTCGGGATACGAGGAGTTGTCGCCGG
>JBEILM010000159.1:0-7958 GCA_040379205.1 Gemmatimonas sp. | reverse complement strand
TCGCGGCAGACGGCCCGTTCCGGTGCCGTGGTCCGCCATGCGCCGTCACCCGCTGGGGCTGCGGGCGCTGTGACTGCGCAAGCGGCGGCGCTGCGCTGTCGAGCACGAACTGGCCAACGAGGCTGCGCAGCATCTCTGCCTGGCTCGACAGTTCTTCGGCCGTACTCGCCGATTCCTCGGCGTTCGCGGCCGCCTGCTGGGTCGTGCCATTGAGTTCGTCGATGGCGACGTTGATCTGCGTGACGCCCATCGACTGCTGGTCGAGGGCGGCACTGATCTCGGCGACCACATCGGACACCCGGCTTACCTGCGTGGAGATCTGGGAAAAACTCGCGGTGGCAGTGGCATTGATCGCGACCCCGCGCTCGACACTCTGCAGCGACTGCTCGATGAGGGCCGCGGTCGACTTGGACGCCTCGGCCGAGCGGATGGCGAGAGAACGCACTTCATCGGCCACGACCGCGAACCCTCGGCCGGCATCACCGGCACGCGCCGCTTCGACTGCCGCGTTGAGTGCGAGCAGGTTGGTCTGGAACGCGATTTCCTCGATCGTCTTGACGATGCGAGCCGTGTCGGCGCTGCCGCGACGCATCTCCTGCACTGCCTCGGTGAGCCGGGCCATCTGCTGGGTGCCATCATCGGCGCTGGCCCGCGCCCGCTGGGCCAACGCGGTGGCCTCCTTGGTGTTGGCGGCGGTGCTCTTGGCCATACTGGCGAACACGGTCGAGCTGGACGACACCTCCTCCAGCCCCGCCGCCTGTTCGCTGGCCCCGGTAGCCAGCGACTGGCTGGCACTGGTGATCTGCTGGCCGGCAGCGGCCACCTGTTCGGCGGCAGCCTGCACCTGCGCCAGCGTGTCGGACAGGTTGCCAACGGCGCCATTGATGTCGGCCTTCAATTCGGCGAAGGCACCACGATAGTCACCCTTCACGCGCACCGTCAGGTCACGGTTGGCCACCTGCGCCAGCACCTGCTGAGCCTCGCTCAGTGGGGTTTCCACGGCGCCGAAGAGCTCATTCATTCCGCCAACCAGCTGGCCATACGACCCCTCGAAGCCGGTGGTGTTGGCTCGCGCGGCAAAGTTGCCCGCCTGGGCGTGGGTGAGCAAGGTGCGGGATTCGCGCAGCAGGCCATCCAGCCTCTGCCGAACGACGGTGTAGTCGTTGATGGCCGACTGTGCCTGCCCGATGAGTCGATCCACCGTGTGGGCGACCATGCCGACTTCATCCTGCGACGGGCTGTTGATCGGCTGCGTCTTCGCGACGACCTCATGCGACGTATCGCCGCGTGCCAGGGCGGCGAGGCCCTCACGCATTCCGGCGAGGCAGACGTTCGACAACGATGCCGCTCGCTCGAGGACCAGCTGCAGCGGGCCTTCCATCAGACGGCCCAGGTAGACCGCGGCGCCAAGGCCGCAGGCAATCAGTGTCAGAACGGCAATCACGATGGCCAACCAGCTCTGGCTGAACACGCGATCGGCCTTGGCGCTGGCGGCCATGCTTTCCTTGTGGTTCAGCATGATCAACTTCGTGAGTGTCTCACTCACGGCGGACCATTCCTTGCCCATGGTCCTGGACATCAGGGAGCTGGCCGCGGCGGTTCGCCGCGCTCGGGAGAGTTGCTGAACGGGCGGCCATTCGCTGAGGAAGCGCTTCGCCTGCTCCCGATAGGTGTTGAACAGCGCGCGGTCGGTCTCGAGGTAGATGGTCTCCTCGTA
The DNA here is from genome assembly GCA_040379205.1 of Gemmatimonas sp. Taxonomy (GTDB): domain Bacteria; phylum Gemmatimonadota; class Gemmatimonadetes; order Gemmatimonadales; family Gemmatimonadaceae; genus Gemmatimonas. Next base: position 6,241 of record JBEILM010000159.1, on the reverse strand, counting down.
CGCGCCCTCGAGGGAATCGAGTTGCTGCCGCTTCGTCTGTATTTCGCTCTCGATGGCCACGCGCTCTGCGCTGCTGCCCGCCTCGACGTGCTGATAGGCGAGGATCTGGAACGAGAGCAGACGGCTTTCGATGGCCGCGATTCGCTCCACGCCGGGTAGCCACTCATTGGCGATCAGGGTGGACTGCGCATTGAGCACGGACAGCCGCTGAACGGCAAAGGCACCAAGGCCGGCGACCGCAAGCATCACTCCGCCTACCGCCACCAGCAGCTTGGTGCGAATCTTCAAGGTCAGGAACCACGCCATCATCGGGTACCACTCCACGTCAAGGGTCCGGGCGCGTCATCATGTCGTCACCACCGCCACGCGCGTAGGAGTGTCGGCGTGGCCCTGCCGTACTTGAGTCGGTCCCCGCCCATGTCGGGTCCGACCTTGGTCTTAGTCCTCGGATGTCGCGCCGCAACCACGGGGTCAGCGCACGACGTCGCGGTGGCATCGCCCCTTCTACCATGCGCCTTCTTCGCCCCATCCCGCTCCACTGGCTCGCCTTGGGCTTGGCCTTCTCCGCCTGTGCCACGGCTGATACGGCTGCGACACCTGACCGGACGGTCGGTCTAGACTCGGTTGAGCAGCGGTTCGCCAACGTTGCGCGGGGTGTGCCGTACGTCGGCGATTCCGCCTGCGTCGGCTGTCACGCGGCAGCTGCCGAGACCTACGCCCGGCACAGCATGGCGCGGAGCTTTCACGCGTGGACGCCGTCGGTGCGGGTGGAGAGTACCCTGGTCCGCGCCCTCCTCAATGTGCCGACCGGCTACGCCTATCGCGTCGTGGACAGCGCCGGGGCGTTGTACCAGGTCGAGACGCGACCAGGTGATACTGGAAGGCCGGTGCACGAACTGCGCCGCCGCATCGATTACGTCATGGGGAGCGGGCGACTGGCCCGCACCTACTTCACCGAGGACAATGGCCGCCTCTTCCAACTGCCGCTCACCTGGTACGCCGATCATGGCTGGGATTTCAGCCCCGGCTACGAACTGAACAACGCACGGTTCTCGCGCACACTGCCGGATCGCTGCCTGGCGTGTCACAGCAGCTACCCCGACCCGGCGCCACATCTCGAGGGCAAGTACCCGGTGCTGCGCGCGGGTATCGGCTGTGAGCGGTGTCACGGTCCGGGCGCGGTGCACGTGCAGGCGCGCCAGCCCATGCGGGCCTCCGTGGGCAGTGTCGCCGTGCGCGACCGCGGTGCGCGGGCGCATGCCGGCGCATTCGATTCGACCATCGTGAATCCGGCGCGGCTCCCGCTCGACCGGCGACTCGACGTGTGCGAGCAGTGTCACGTACATACCTCGGTGGCGGTGCTGCGGGAGCGCCGGAGCGCCTTCGATTTCACCCCCGCCGGGCAGCTCGCGGCGCAGTACGCGTTCTACAAGAACGGCGGCGACATCGACCTCGTATCGCACGCCGACCGGCTGCGACAGAGCGCCTGTTTCGTGGCCACCAAGGACTCCGCCCGGCCGCTGGAGTGTGCCAGCTGCCACAATCCGCACGCCGCGCCGCCAACGAAGGCGACGCGCAACCAGCCGTGTCTCTCGTGCCATGGTGGGAGCCGCCTTGCCACGCGCGTACCGGCGGCATCCCGCGCGACCCACACGCCGGCCAGTGACTGCGTCTCGTGCCACATGCCGGTGGTGAAGGAGCGCACGGTGCCGCACGGGACCTTCAGCGACCACTGGATTCGGGTGCTGTCGCGGGAGACGCCCCGATCGGCTCCGCCTGTGCTGCCGATCGAGGCCTATTTCCCGCGTGATCGCAGCGGCCCCGAGGCGGCCCGCTACGGCGCCATGGGCCAGGTGGTCTACGCGGCGCTCGCCAACGATGGCCGCGCGTACGAGTCGGCGGCTGCAGGGCTCGCGCCGCTGCTGGTGACGGGCGTCGATGCGCCGCGCGCCCACTTCCTGCTCGGGGTGGCGCATGCGCAGCGTGGCCGCACCAGGGAAGCGCACGCCGCCTTCATGCGCGCCACCGCGCTCGATCCCGCGAACCCCGAGGTCCTGCGCGCCCTCGCCCAGGTGACACACCGCCTCGGTGACACCGACCAGGCACTGGCGCTGTATGCGCGCGCGCTGGCCCTCCAGCCGGCGCTGGCGTGGGTGCGCGCCGAGTATGCCGACGTGCTGCAGCAGGATGGCCAGCTCGACGCCGCAATCGCCGAGTATCGCGCCGCACTCCGCGAGCAGCCGAGTCTGGCCACGGGGCACTTCACCCTCGGCGTGGCGCTGCTGGCCAAGCAGCAACCAGCCGAGGCCCGTGTGTCACTTACCGAAGCCGTGCGCCTCGATCCGGCGTTGGCCACGGCGCTCGAGGTGCTGATCGCGGTGCGCACCAGCGGCAAGCGGGTCAGCGACGCCCGATGGCTCGCCTCGCCTGCTACCGCCGTGCGTGCTGCACCGCCGGCGCCGGGGACGCTGGGGGTGCGCGTGGCGTCGACGTCCAGCGTACAGTTCACCAACACGCCACCGAACGGGTTCGTGCTGGTCTCGTCGCCGGACGGGACGTTGCTGCTGGCGGTGCCCACTGGCAGCGGTGGCACGGTCACGTGGGACCTTCGCACGGGCGAAGGCCGCCCAATCGGCGCCGGGCTCTATCGCGCCGAGGTGCAAGCGCGTGGGCTGGTGAGCAGGCCTGGGGGGGCGACTTCGACGTACTTCGCGGTGGTGCATCAATAGCTGCCGCACGGCGCCGGCGCCGCGTTACCTTCCGGCATGATCGCCCTCGTCGTTGCCTTGGTCGCGTGGCCGCCCCCGCAGCCGCTCTGTGCGGCGGCTGACCAGTTCCTGCGCACCGATCGCCGCATGGCGACGGTGGTGGAAGCCGACACCATCGACGATTGGCGCACCCGGCAGCGTCTTGTTGGCTGCCGTCTCTCGGCGGCAGGCGGCACCACGCGCGGTGTGCAGGCGGAAGCCGTGGGCTTTTTCGAGCGGGTGCGGGCGAGCGGGTGGGTGCGAACGCCCGAGCCGCGCGATGCCCCCAATGAGGGCTCATTGCGCTTCCGCCATGACGGCGCCGACTGTCTGTTCAACGTGTACGGCGATGCCATGCTCATGACCGACGCCGAGGCCCAGGCAGGGGAACGGCGCCCGTTGGCGCCGGGGGAAGCCCGCTATCACGTGTACGTCATGTGCCTGCCGGCCATGCCGGCAGCGGAGCGGGAGACCGTAGGGCCGCGTTAGCTCGCGGCCGAGCGCGGCACGCCGGAGTGCGTCACGGCGCCCAAGTGCGCCGGCCCGACGAGCGCCGCGTACTTCTCCAGCGCGCCGCCGCGCACGCCTGACCCACGCGGCGGCAGCATCGCCAACCGCTCGGCCAACTCCGCGTCGCTGAGCTCCACCACGATGCGCCGTGAACCCGGCCGCGCGTCGATGGCAATCATGTCCCCATCACGCAGCGCCGCGATTGGCCCGCCATCGGCCGCTTCCGGCCCGGCGTGGCCGATGCACAGCCCGCGCGTGGCCCCGCTGAAGCGCCCGTCCGTGAGCAGCGCCACGCGCGTACCCATGCCTTGCCCGTACAGCAGCGCCGTGATGCCCAGCATCTCCCGCATGCCGGGGCCGCCACGTGGCCCTTCGTTGCGAACGACCAGCACGTCGCCGGGCTGATAGGCCCGCCCGGTCACGGCGGCCTGCGCCGCTTCCTCGTGTTCGAACACCCGCGCTGGGCCACGAAACACGAGCGTCTCCAGCCCCGCGGTCTTGAGCAGGGCGCCGTCGGGACAGAGGTTGCCATGCAACACCGTGAGGCCGCCGTCGGCTGAGCCCGCCGTGGCGGTGGTGTGCACGACCGTGCCGTCCGGCGGCGCACAATCGGCGAGCGCTTCGGCGAGTGTCCGCCCCGTGAACGTCAGTGCGCCGCCGTGCAACGCGCCAGCCTCCAGCAGCACGCGCAGCACCACACCGGCTCCACCCACGTGGTGCAGGTCGTGCGCCAGGAAGCGCCCGCCAGGTTGGAGATCGGCAATCAGGGGGGTGCGTGCGAACACAGCCGCCACATCGTCGAGCGTGAAGCGGATGCCCGCCTCGTGTGCGATGGCCGGAATGTGCAGCGCCGCGTTGGTGCTGCCGCCGGTGGCCGACACCACGGCACAGGCGTTTTCAAGGGCGGGCCGCGTGACGATCTCCTGCGGGCATGGCCCACCCTGCATGATCGCCCGCATCAGCGCCGCCGCGGCGCGGCGCAGCATCGGGGCCCGTTCGCTGTACACGGCCGGCACCATGCTCGACCCGATCGGCGACAGTCCCAGCGCCTCGCCGACCATGCCCATGGTGTTGGCAGTGAACTGCCCCGCACAGCCCCCTGCGGTGGGAATGCAAGCTGCGGCGAGCGCGCGCAGCCTCGCCTCGGACTCCTCACCCGCCAGCACCTTGCCGATGGTCTCGTAGGTTTCGGCGACATTCGTGTCGCGCCCCTGCCAGCGCCCGGGCAGCGCGGCCCCGCCGTGCACGAACACCGCCGGTACGTTGCAACGCACCAGGCCCATCATGAGCCCGGGGAGGTTCTTGTCGCAGCCACCGATGGCGAAGAGGCCGTCCCACTGATGCCCCTCGGTGCTCGCCTCGACGCTGTCGGCGATGAGTTCACGGGACACCAGCGAGTAGCGCATGCCACGGTGGGCGACGGAGAGCCCGTCGCTCACCGACACCACCGGGCATTCGTGCGGCATGCCGCCACCGGCGTAGATGCCGGTCTTGGCGTGCTGCGCCTGCTCCCCCAGGGTGAGGTTGCACGGACTCATCTCGCCGCCGGTGTGGAACACCCCGATGTGCGGGCGGCGGATTTCGTCATCGTCCTGGCCGAGGGCCTGCAGGAAGGCGTGCGTGGTGGCGCGCAGCGTGCCGTCGTAGATGGCGCTGGAGCGGAAGCGGCGAGGGGGGTCGCTCATGGCATCCCGCTCGAGGCACCCTGCACGCGCCGGAGGCGGATGAGCCGCGACGCATCACCCTCGGCGCCGATGTCGGCACGTGCCATGGCCTCGTCGTACGCGGCCAGGGCGGCCCGGGCGAACGGAACGTCGGCGCCGGCCTCTCCGGCGAGGCGTACCACCTGCGCGATGTCCTTGCGAAACGTGCCGACCGCGCCGAGTCGTGGCAGGTCGACGCCGGCGGCCATGCGCGGCCCGAACACCTGCAGCGGCAGCGAATCGGCCCACCCGCCAGCGAGCGCGGCCGGCACCTGCGCCACATCGATGCCGGTGCGCTCGGCAAAGGCGAGCATCTCGGCGATCACCAGCAGGTTGCAGGCGACGAGCTGCTGGTTGCAGCTCTTGGTGAGCTGCCCGGCCCCGTGACCGCCCATGTGCGTGACGCGCTGGGCGAGGGCGCTGAGCACGGGCGCCGCGTGTACCAGATCATCGGCATCACCGCCGGCAAACACGATCAGCCGGCCCGCGCGCGCCGCCGGCACGCCGCCCGAAACCGGGGCGTCGAGCCAGTGGGCGCCGCACTCGGCCTCGAGCCGTGCCGCCATGCGGACCGTGGCGTCGGGGGCAATGCTCGAAAGGTCGATGAGCAGCTGGCCCGGGCGCATCGCCCCCGCGATACCAGCGCCCCCGAACACCACGGCCTCGACGGCGGCGGTGTCGGTGAGGCAGAGACACACCAGATCAGCGTCACGCGCGCAGTCCTGCGCCGACGCGGCGGCCTGTACGCCCGCCGCCACGAGCGGCGCGAGCTTGTCGGCCGAGCGATTCCACACCGTGACGGCGCGGCCACACGCGAGCAGTCGTTCCACCATCGGTGTGCCGATGAGCCCCGTGCCGATGAAGCCGATCCGCACTGTATCGTCCGCCTCCACCATGCGTCGCCCCGGTCAGCCGTTGAGGTGGAGACCGTTGTCCATCCGGATGATCTCACCGGTGATTCCCGCCGGACCATCGATGAGGAACACCGTGAGCGCGGCAACTTCGTCGGGTTGCAGCAGCCGCTTGAGTGGCTGCGTCTCGAGGTACGTCGCCTCGACGGCGGCCAGCGCCTCCGGCTCCAGCACACGGCTGGGAAGCCCGCCCGCCACGTAGCCCGGGGCGATGGCGTTGACACGAGTATGCGGCGCCAGCGCGCGGGCCATCGAGAGCGTGAGTGTACTCACCGCGCCCTTGCTCGCGGCATACGCCACCGACGAGCCCACACCGGAGATCCCGGCGATGGACGAATAGTTCACGATCGCCCCGCGGCCGCTGCGCTCG
>JBEILM010000158.1:0-7981 GCA_040379205.1 Gemmatimonas sp. | reverse complement strand
TCGGCCGCACCCAAGGCCCCGTCGGTCCTGCCGTTCCCCACCCGGGAGCGGCCGGCGGCGAGACCTGCGACCCCGCCTGCTCGTCCTGTCTGGGAAGGCGCGGCCCCGCGCCCGCCTCGTGTACCGCCCGCGTCCCCGTCGACGAGCGCCGAGCTCGACGACATGGAAATCCCGACGTTCATTCGGAGACAGATGGATTGACCTCCTCGCGGAAGCTGCTTGTCGCCGCCGGATGCATGGGCATCGGAGCGGCAGCCATCGCGCTGGGACGTCCCGTCGTTGAGCGCCCCGCGGCCAGTGTTCTGGCGGCGGGGCCTCGCGTTTCCGTGGCGTCCCGCTGGCGCACCAACGTCGACACAATTCGGCGCGGGGAACCGCTCTCCGTGGCCCTCGAACGCGCCGGTGTCGCCCCCAGCGAGGCCGCCGAAGCGCTGCGCGTCGCGTCGGCGCTCGACCCGCGCAAGGTGCGCGCCGGCACCGCCATCTCGGCCACGGTCGATCCCGACTCGGGAACCTCCGAGATCGTGCTGCACCTCGCCATCGATCGCATCATCCGGCTCACCCGCTCGGCCACCTCGTGGATCGAGAAGGAAGAGACGCTCCCCTGGAGCACCGATACGGTCGTCGTGGGCGGGGTGGTCACCTCCACGCTCACCGGGGCTATTGCCTCGGGCGCCGAAGCCTTCCCTGAGCGCCAGCGCACCGAACTGGCCTATGCGCTCGCCGACATCCTCGAGTACCGCGTCGACCTGAGCCGCGATCTGCAGAAGGGGGATTCCATCCGGGTGCTCGTCGAACGGCAGACGGCCCCCAACCGTCTGGTGCGCCCCGGCAACATCATCGCCGCGCGGCTCACGGTCGACGGCAAGCCGGTGGAGACCATGCGCTTCGAGCAGGGCACGCGTGTGTCGTACTTCGACGGCGACGGCAAGTCGATGCGGGCGGCGTTCCTGCGGGCGCCACTGGCGTTCCGCCGCATCTCCAGCGTGTTCGGGCTGCGTCGGCACCCCATTCTGGGCACCGTGCGACGCCATCAGGGCATGGACTACGCCGCAGCGCGCGGCACCCCCGTGCGCGCCCTCGGCAACGGCCGGGTGATCTTCGCGGGCTGGCGCGGCGGCTACGGCAAGACCATCGAGATCCGTCATGCCAACGGCTTCGTCACGCGCTACGGGCATCTCGATGCCATCAACGTGCGCACCGGGGCCTCCGTCTCCATCGCGCAGACCATCGGCAAGGTCGGATCCACCGGGCTTTCCACTGCACCGCACCTGCACTTCGAAGTGCTCGTCGGAGGGGTGCATCGCGACCCGCGCGTGGCCCTGCGCAACGTGACGGGGGAACCGCTGGCGGAGTCGCAGCGCCAGGCGTTTGCCTCGCTCAAGCAGCGGGTGTTCGCCATGCTCGACGGCCCCACCGGAAGCGTGGCCACTCGGGACGCCGCGGCGCGGGTCAGCGGCGATTGAGAGCACGGTGATTCGCTGCGAGCATCTCGGGCGACACGCGCGTAACATGGTGGCAGCGGACGGGGCAGGAGAATTCCGATTCTTCTGCCCCGTCCCCTTTCTCCCTCACGTGCCTTCCGTGAGCTTTCTGTCGTGATACGCTGGTCGATTGCCATCGCCCTTGGCCTGTTGGCGGCCTGGCTTGCCTATGGGCGGGCCGGCGCCATGGCGCGATCACGTCTGCTCCTGCTCGGCGCGCTGCGGGCGCTGGCCGTCACCATCGTCGCCGCGCTGCTCGTGGGGGCGCCGGCCGGCCGTGCCACACCTCGGGCGCCCCTCGTGGCCATCGACGCGTCGGCGTCGTGGCGTCGGGCGAGGGGCGACGACAGCACCTTCCTGCGCGATTGGCGCCAGCAGCTGTCCGACTCCGTGGTGGCGCCGGTCGGCCGCGATGCGGAGTTCGTGATCGTCGGCGACTCGTTGCGCGATGCATCGGCGGAGGACATCAGGACCCTGACACCGAACGATGCGGCATCGCGCGTGCGGTCGGCGGTTGATCGGGCGGCGTCGCTCGGGCGCAGTCTGGTGCTGGTCACCGACGGCGAGGTGGATGACGGCGACGCGCTCGCCGAGGCGCCGCCCGGGTCACGCATCGTGCAGCCGGCCCGTGCGGCGCGCCCCGATGTGGCCGTGGCCGATCTGGTGGCGCCCGCGTCGGTGACAGCGGCGGACACGGTGGCCGTATCGGTGACGCTTGCCGCAGGCGCGGTGGCGATGCCCGAGGGGGTCCTGCGCCTTGCTGTCGACGGCAACGAGGCGGCGAGCACTCCGGTGCCGGCGCTGGCGCCATTCGCCAGCACACGGCTCACGTTGCCGGTGGCACTGAACCGCGGCGCCCGCACCTCGCTGCTGCAGGCGGTGGTGCAGGTGGCCACCGATGTGGAATCGCGCAACGATACACTGGCGGCGGCGATCGACGTGGGTGACCGGCCGACGGCGGTGTTCGTGTCGACGGCGCCGGACCTCGACGTGCGCGAGGCCCTCACCGTGTTGCGCGGCGCGCTCGATGTGCCGACGCGGGCGTACCTGCGGGTGGCGCCCTCGGTGTGGCGCGTAGAAGGGTCGCTGGCGCCGATCAGCGAGTCGGAGGTGAAAGCGCGGGCCGCGGCAGCCGGCATGCTCATCGTGCACGGTGATACGTCGTGGCGGCCGCTGGCCAGTGGCCCCGCGGCGACAGCTGCGAGTGGCGCACCCGCCGGTACCGCGACGGGGACGGCAACGGCGCGAGCGCTCTGGGTACCAGCTCCCCCAACGGCCGTGGCGCGCGCCGGCGAGATGGCGCGGACGCCGGAGTGGTATGTCTCGGGAACGCCGGCATCGCCGCTGATGTCGGCGCTGGCCGGCCTCCCCTTCGATTCGCTGCCGCCGATCACGCTGGCCGGAGCGGCGCGCGGCACGATGCCGGTCATCACGGCGCAACTGGGCAAACGCGGTGAGGCGGTGCCGGCGGTGGCCATCCGCGAGGCCGGCGGGGCGCGCACGGTGGTGATTTCCGGCTCCGGCTACGCCGGGTGGGCGCTTCGCGCTGGCCGCAGCCGCGAGGCGTTCAGTGCCCTGTGGGGCGCTATATTCGACTGGCTGGCAGCGGGGCGTGGCGATGTGCGGGCCGCGCGCCCCGTCACGGGCATCATCCGGGCCGGTGAACCGGTCGTGTGGCGCCGAGGCGGCGCCGATTCCGTGGTGGCCGTGCGGCTGACCCGCCGCGGTTCCGCGCCGGCGTCACCTGGTGCGGGCGACTCGCTGACGCTGCGCTTTGCCGGCGAGGCGTTCGAGACGGCATCGTCGCCTCTCACCACCGGGGTGTACGATGTCGAGGCGGCTGGCGGATCGAGTGTGCTGGTGGTGAACGCCGCGCGGGAGTGGATCCCGCGGGCACCGAGCGTCGCGGCCGGCGTGCTGGCGCGCGGCGCGTCGGGGGCCGATGCCCCGCGTCTCGCCGACACCAGCTGGCCGTTCGTGCTGGCGCTGCTGCTGCTGTGCGGCGAGTGGCTCGCTCGACGGGCCGTCGGCCAGCGCTGATCGCCGGACTCTGTAATCGTCAACCTGCTCCCCGGAGCTGTGGTCCATATGTCGCGTCTGTTTCGCCGGAAGGACGAGGTCCCGAAGCGCTCGCTGTGGCAGCGCATCAAGGATGTGGTACGCACCGATGTGTCGGTGCTGTTCAAGGGCGTCGATGAAGGGTCGTTGGAAGCGCTGGAGACGCTCCTGATCGAGTCGGACTTCGGGGTGCCCACCTCGCTCGCGCTGGTGGCCGAGGTGGAGCGCCGGCACAAGCGCGGCGAGGTGAAGACCGAAGCGGAGTTCCGGAATGCTCTGGCCGAAGGGGTCGAGGCGGCGCTGCGCAAGGGGAATGCCGATCCTTCGCTGGCGCTGGCGCCGAGCGGGCCGACGGTGCTGCTCGTGATCGGCGTGAACGGTGCCGGCAAGACCACCTTCATCGGCAAGCTGGCGGCGCGTTTCAAGGGGCAGGGCAAACGCGTGCTGCTCGGTGCGGCCGATACCTTCCGCGCCGGGGCCATCGACCAGTTGCGCGTGTGGTCGGAGCGGGCCGGGGTGGACTTCGTGGGCGGGGCAGCCGGGTCGGACCCGGCGTCGGTGGCTTACGACGCGGTCGACGCCGGCATTACGCGCGGCGCCGACATCATCATCGTGGATACGGCCGGACGGTTGCACACCAGTGACGACCTGATGACGGAGCTGCGCAAGATCCACCGGGTGATCAAGAAACGCCTCCCCGATGCCCCCCATGAGGTGCTGCTCGTGCTGGACGGCACGATCGGCCAGAATGCGTTGTCGCAGGCGCGCACGTTTTCGGCGGCGGTCCCGGTCACCGGGCTGGTGGTCACCAAGCTCGATGGCACGGCCAAGGGGGGCATCGTGGTCGCAGTGCACGAAGCGCTCGACGTGCCCATCAAGTTCGTGGGACTCGGCGAACAGATCGGCGATCTCGAGCCGTTCGACGCCGGCGAATACGCGCGGGAGCTCGTCGAGACGTGACCCGTCGCGGTGATCCGGATGCGCAGGAGCGTCGGCGACGCCCGCCCGCGCATCCGGCGCCGCGCCTGACGCTCGACACGCCGGTCACGTACCTCAAGGGCGTGGGGCCGGCGCGCGCCACCATGCTGGCCCGGCTGGGCATCACCGTGGCGGGCGATCTGCTGCGGCACGTACCCCACCGCTACGAGGACGCCACCACCGTCACCCGCGTCGCCGATGCCGCCGTGGGGAGCGATGTGACGGTGCTGGGCCAGGTCATCGCCAAGGGGGTGCTGCCCACCCGCAAGGGGCTGCGCGTTTTCCAGGCGGTCATCCAGGACGCCTCGGGGATGATCGAGGTGGCGTGGCCCGGCCAGCCGTTCCTCGATCGCACCATCGCCAAGGGCGACTGGCTGCTGTGCACCGGCGCGGTGCGCTTCTTTCACGGACGCCGGCTGCAGCCGCGCGAGTTCGTGAACCTCGGCCCCGAGGAAGAGGGCACCGCCGGCGGGCGCGTGCTGGCGGTGTATCCGAGCACCGAAGGGCTGTCGGTGCGCTTGCTGCGGGCGCTTGTGCAGCAGCACCTCGAGGCCCTGTTGCCGCTGGTGTCCGAGCCGTTGCCGGTCGCGTTGCTCGCCGAGGCCGATGTCCCGTCGCTGCGGGACGCGTTGCGCATGGTCCACCGCCCGGATTCGGTGGCCGAGGCGGTGCGCGGCCGATCGCGCCTGGCGTTCGAGGAGCTGCTGTGCGTGCAGATTCTTCATCGCCGTGCCAATCAGGTGGCGCGCGAGGCACGCGGCGGGCGTCGCTTCGAGAATCGGCGCGACCTCACCTCCAAGCTGCGGGCGGCGCTGCCCTTTCAGCTCACGCACGCGCAGGTACGGTCCATTCGCGAGATCGTGGCCGACATGGCGAGCCCGCGCCGCATGCACCGGCTGCTGCAGGGCGATGTGGGATCCGGCAAGACCGTCGTGGCTCTGTTCAGTGCGCTGCTGGCCATGGAGAACGGGGCGCAGGTGGCGCTCATGGCGCCCACGGAGCTGCTCGCCGAACAGCACGCGCGCAGCATCGGGGCCATGCTCGCCCCGCTCGGCATCACGCCGGTGCTACTCACCGGTCGGCTGGGGGCCAAAGACAAGCGCGCGGCGCTCACGCGCCTGGCCAGCCACGAGCCGGTTCTGGCCATCGGCACGCACGCGCTGCTGCAGGACGACGTGAGCTTCGCCGATCTTGGGCTCGTCATCATCGACGAGCAGCATCGCTTCGGGGTGGAGCAGCGGGCCACGCTGGGCAACAAGGGGGAGGCCCCGGATGTGCTGCTCATGAGCGCCACGCCCATTCCGCGTTCCCTGGCGCTCACGCTGTACGGTGATCTCGACGTGAGCGTGCTCGACGAGCGCCCGCCCGGGCGGCAGCCCATCACCACGGTCGTTCGCCCCGAATCCGGCCGGGGTAAGGTGTTCGAGTTTGCCAACACGCAGCTCGACGCCGGACGGCAGGTATACGTGGTGTATCCGCTCATCGAGACGAGCGAGAAGATCGAGCTCAAGGCGGCGACGACGATGTACGAGGCGCTGGTGGCCGGTCCGCTCGCCGGCCGTCGGGTGGCGCTGCTGCACGGGCGCCTGCCGAGCGATGCGCGCGACGACATCATGCGGCAGTTCCGCGACGGGGCGCTCGACGTGCTGGTCGCCACCACGGTCATCGAGGTCGGCATCGACGTGGGCAACGCCACGGTGATGATCATCGAGCACCCCGAGCGCTTCGGGCTGTCGCAGTTGCACCAGCTGCGCGGGCGCGTGGGGCGCGGCGCCGCCCAATCGTACTGCATCCTGCTCGGCGACGTGGGCGCCGAGGCCGCCGAGCGGTTGGCGACCTTCGCCGGTACCGAGGACGGCTTCGAGATCGCGCGGGCCGATCTGCAGTTGCGTGGCATGGGCGACCTGTTCGGCGCCAAGCAGCACGGCCTGCCGGCGTTCCGCATCGCCGATCCGCTGCGGGACGAAGCCCTGAACGAAACGGCGCGCCAGGTGGCCGACCGGCTGCTGCAGGAGGACCCGGGGCTGGAGGCGCCGTCGCATCAGGCGTTGCGGCAGCTGCTGACCGTAGGCTACGCCCGCGCGCTCGACCTGTTCCGGGTGGGCTGAGGCGGTTCGCGCACGGCGGGGCATGCGGGTGCGTTCCCGAAAGGCGCCTCGGGGCCCGGTCTGCGCACCGTGGGACGCCGGCAGTCCCGGCACCGTGGGCAGGCGTGGCATATTGCAGGCTTGCCAAACCCACGGCCGCCGGAGGTCCCGGCGGCGTTCCTTCTACCCGTTGGTGCCGTGAACCAGTCCACTGTCCGCATCGCCGATCTCCGCCATCATGTCGGTACCACCGTCACCGTGCGCGCCTGGGTCACCCACCTGCGCAGCAAGGGGAAGCTGGGCTTCGCCGTCATGCGCGATGGCACGGGCATCATGCAGGCGGTGGTGGTGAAGGCCGAGGTGCCCGAGGCGGCGTGGGAGGCGTTCGGGCAGCTCACGCAGGAGAGCAGCGTCGCCCTCACCGGCGAGGTCCGGGCCGATGCGCGCGCCCCCGGCGGGTATGAAATGGGTGTGAAGGAGCTCGCCCTCATCGGCGCCAGCCCGCTGGACTACCCCATCCAGCCCAAGGAGCACGGTATCGACTTCCTGCTCGACAACCGCACCTTCTGGCTCCGCAGCCAGCGTCAGGTGGCGATCATGCGCGTGCGGCACGAGCTGGAGCAGGCCGTGCACGACTTCTTCTACGCGCGCGACTTCGTGCGCTGCGACACGCCCATTCTCACGGCGGCGATCGGCGAACGGGCCGGTCTGTTCAGCACCGAGTACTTCGAGGAAGGCACGGCCTATCTGGCGCAGACGGGGCAGCTGTACGGCGAAGCGCTGGCGGCCGCGCTGGGGCGCATCTACACCTTCGGTCCGACCTTCCGCGCCGAGAAGAGCAAGACGCGCCGCCATCTCACCGAGTTCTGGATGATCGAACCGGAGATGGCGTGGTACGATCAGGACGACAACATGGACCTGCAGGAGGACTTCGTCCGCTACCTCGTCGAGCGCGTACTCGAGCGGCGGCAGGAGGAGCTCAAGGTCCTCGAGCGCGATACCAGCAAGCTCGATTGCGTGTCGCAGCGCTTCGTGCGGCTGGACTACGGCGACGCCGTGAAGCTGGCGCAGAGCAAGGGGAGCGACATAAAGTGGGGAGACGACCTCGGCGCGCCCGACGAGGCCATGGTCGTCGACGAGTACCAGCGCCCGGTGTTCGTGGTGAATTATCCGAAGGAGGCCAAGGCGTTCTACATGAAGGAGAACCCGGCCGATCCGCGCACGGTGCGCTGCGCCGATCTGCTGGCGCCCGAGGGGCGCGGCGAGATCATCGGTGGCTCGCAGCGTGAGGATGATTACGACAAGATCCTCGCCCGCCTCACGCACGAAGGGCTGCCGGTGGAGGCGTACGGCTGGTACCTCGACCTGCGCAAG
>JBEILM010000157.1:0-8029 GCA_040379205.1 Gemmatimonas sp. | reverse complement strand
CGTGCCCACGATGGAGCCGCGGATGGTGATGCGCTTGAGCACCACGTCGAAGATGGGCGTGGGAAACGCCCCCGGCGGCAGTCCCACCAGCACGCAGGTCCCGCCGCGGCGCAGCATGCCGATGGCGGCGTCGAACGCCGACGTGGACACGGCGGTCACGAGCGCGGCATGGGCGCCACCCACCGTGCGCTGCACCGTGGCCACGGCATCCTCCGTGCTGGCGTCGATCACCAGCTCGGCGCCCAGTCGTGTGGCCAGCGCGAGTTTGTCGGGGGCCACATCCACCGCGATCACGCGCAGTCCCATGGCGCGCGCGTACTGCACCGCCAGATGGCCCAGCCCGCCAATGCCGCTGATGACGACCCACTGGCCGGGACGGGCTTCGGTTTCCTTGAGCCCCTTGTAGGTGGTCACACCGGCACAGAGCACCGGCGCCGCCAGCGCCGGATCCATGTCCGCCGGAATCCGTCCCACATAATCGGCGCGTGCCACCATGTACTCGGCATAGCCGCCCTGCACCGAGTAGCCGGTGTTGCGCTGCCGTTCGCACAGCGTCTCGCGGCCGGTGATGCAGAACTCGCAGCGGCCGCAGGCGCTGTACAGCCAGGGCACGCCCACCCGGTCGCCCACGGCAACGCCGCGCACGTCGGGGCCGATGGCCACGATGTCGCCGACCGCTTCATGGCCGGGAATGAGCGGGAGCGTGGGCTTCACGGGCCAGTCGCCGCGCGCCGCATGCAGGTCGGTATGGCAGACACCGCTGGCGACGAGGCGGATGAGCACTTCGCCGCGCGCCGGGACCGGGACCGGGACCGTGTCGATGGCGAGCGGCTGGTCGAACGCGTGCACGACGGCGGCACGCATCGTGGTCGGGATTTCGTGGGACATGGGGAGCTCCGGAAAGGCGCGGCGGACACGATGTCGCCATGTGGAAAATCGTGTGCGCGCGCGGTAGGCAGCGCCGGTATCGTCGCCACCGGACCGCGCCCGCGGTGTCGGCGGTTTCCCCACACGGTGTCAGCCGTTTCGCCGCGCGTCAGCCGGTGAGCTGGCGCAGCACCAGCGTGCCGGAGCGGCTGGCCACCAGCCGCGTGCCGTCGTGCAGCTCCACGAGATAGCGGCCGGCGTCGTGGGGACGGATGGCGCGCACGAAATCGAGGTTCACCACGTGCGACCCAGGCGTGTCCGGTCACCGGACGTGAGCAGGGCGGGAAGTTGTTGAAGATCCGCAAGGTACCGCGTTCTTGGGTGTGCATCGATTTGAAATCGCGGCGGTACGTTGAAGGCCATCCCATTCTGGCGGGGTGGCCTTTGCACGTTGGACGCACGGTGTTCGCGCAGTTGATGGAGCTCTTGCCGGTGCGGACGTTGCATCGGTGCGCGGCGCGCTACGGGGGCAATCGCAAGGTGCGGACGCTACGGTGCCTCGATCAGTTTCTCGCCCTGGCCTTTGCGCAGTTGACGTACCGCGAGAGCTTGCGCGATGTGTGCGTCTGCCTTGAGGCGCTGGGGGGGAAGCGCTATCACATGGGGCTGCGCGCACCGGTCAAGCGCAGCACGTTGGCGGATGCGAATGAGCGACGCGATTGGCGCATTTTCCGCGATTTCGCCGAGTTCGTCATCGCGCAGACGCGGCCCCTGTATGCGAATGAGCCGCTGGATCTCGCGCTGCAAGAATCGGTGTACGCGCTCGATGCGCCGCTCATTCGCTTATGTCGCAGCGTGCTTCCGTGGGCGACGTATCGGCAGACGACGGTGGGCATCAAGCTGCACACCGTGCTCGATCTCCGCGGCGCGCTCCCGACCATCGTGCGCCTCTCGCCGGGCCGGGTCAACGACATGACCACGTCGTCCACCAGCACGCGCGTTTCGGTCACGTCGCCTCCGCGCACGAAGAGGCCGTTGCCCTCGTCCACATTGCCCACGCCGGGAGCGAGCTGCAGGGCGCGCACGACATCGCCGGCGGCGCCCGGCGTCTGCACCACGTCCAGCGGCGTGAGCGCCTCGGTGCGGGTGGCGTTGGCCAGGCGAAACTCGCCCGGGGGCAGCACGGTGAACTCGGCAAGCCGAACGACACCACGCGGCAGCACGAGCGTGATCGCGCTGTCGAGGGGCAGGCGCAGCTCGACGGCGACCGGCGGATCGCCCACGAAGCGAGCCACCAGCGTGGCCGGCCCCGTCCACGTGGTCCGCAGGAGAAAGGCGCCGGTGCTGTCGCTGGTGGCGCGTTCCTCGGTCTCGAAGAGTTCAACGGTGGCCCCGATGACCGGGACGCCGGCGGGACGCACGACGCGCCCGCGCACGACCGTTGCGCGCGACGGTTCGGTCGGGGGCGCCCCCTGCGCCACGCCCCGCGGCGTACATTGCGCGGCGCGGCCGAAGACATCTCCGGCTGCACACACCACCACGGGAGTTGTCCATGACGGGTCCCGCCCGCACCGGCGTGCTGATCTACGCGAAGCACGTCGCCACGCTGTCGGCGTTCTACCAGCAACTGCTTGGCGCGCGCGTTGTGCACGCCGACGACGACCATCACGTGCTGCGCTTCGCCGACGGGCAACTGCTCATTCACGCCACCCCGGCGCCCTTCGCCGACGCCATCGAGATTGCCGTGCCGCCCGTACCGCGCGACGATCAGACCATCAAGCCGTTTTTCACGGTGGCGAGCCTGGCCGACGCCGAGGCGATGGTGGTGCAGGGTGGGGGCGCGCTCTGCGGTCCGGTGTGGCCCGGCCCGGGGATGCGGGTGCGCAATGTGTGCGACGTGGAGGGGAACATCGTGCACCTGCGCGAGCTCGTGGCGTAGCCTCGCCGCTCATGCCCCTTACCGCAGCGCGTGTCCGGCGTGACGTGGTAGCCCAGGGTGGGCCGGAGGGAGGGCGGATGGTGCGATGTCGGATGTGGGCGGTCGGGGCGGAGACGGAGGTGGGATGCCTGACTGCACTTGAGGTGGGAGTACCGACGGGTCCACTCGTCGTGTGCACCCTCCGTTCTCCCACCTCGAGCGACATGTGGGTTCTCACCTCGGTCTCCGCACTGCCGTCGGAAATCCGACCCTCTCCAGTGCGCCCGCTTCGCTTCACGTCGGTCCGATCATGCTGCGGAGCCCGTGGGTACGGCAGCGCATCAGCGCTGGAACACCACCCGCCCGCGCGACACCGTCAGCACCACGCCACCGCGCAGCAGCGCCTTGGGCTCGGCGCGCAGCGGGTCCACGTCCAGTACGGTGAGGTCGGCGCGCTTGCCCACCGCCAGCGTGCCTGCCTCCTGCTCGTCGAACCCGGCCCACGCGCCCCATACGGTGTAGCCGCGCACCGCTTCCTCGGCGGTCATGCGCTGCGACGGATACCAGCCGCCCGGCGGCGCCCCGCTGGTGTCCTGCCGCGTGATGGCGCTGTGCAGCCCGTAGAACGGACTCCAGTCGGAGCCGGGCAGATCCGACGAAAACACCAGCGCCGCCCCCGCTTCGCGCAGCGCGCGCCACGCGTACGCGCCCGTCACCCGTTCGGCGCCCAGTCGTGTCTCGGCCCACCCCTTGTCCTCGACGGCGTGCGGCGGCTGCACCGACGCGATCACCTCCAGGCCGGCAAAGCGCGCCATGTCCGTCGGCGACAGCACCTGCGCGTGCTCCACGCGGTGGCGCAGGCCGCGCGCCTTGGGGGCCGCCTGCGTGACCGAATCGATGAAGTCGAGCGTGGCGCGGTTGCCGGCGTCGCCGATGGCGTGAATGCCCACCTGGAAGCCGGCACTCATGGCATCGGCCACGAGCTGCCGGTCGAAGCCGTACGTGCCGCCGCTCACGCCAAGATGGCCGGGCAGGTCGGCGTAGTCGGCCAGCAGCTGGGCGCCGCGCGAGCCCAGGGCGCCATCGTAGTACGCCTTGACCGCGCGCACGGTGAGCAGGCCGCTGGCCGACGTGAACGGCCCGCGCGTGATCCAGCGGCGAATGAGCGCCGAATCGCGCGCGCTGAGCAGGGCATACACGCGCAGCGGCAGCGCGTCACGCTCGGCCAACCGCTCGAAGCTCTCCATGACATCGGGTGCCACGCCGGCCTCGTGCACGCCGGTGTAACCGGCGGCCGTCATCACGCGCAGTGCCCGCACCACCTGCGAATCGCGCTGTGCCGGCGATGGGCGCGGCACCGCGTTGTCGAGCAGTGCCACGGCGCGATTGAGCACCAGCCCCGTGGGTTCGCCGTTCGCGTCCAGGCGGATCTCGCCGCCCGTGGGAACCGGCGTGTCGCGGGTGATGCCGGCCATGGCGAGGGCCCGTTCGTTGGCCCACGATGCGAAGCCGTGCAGGCTGCGCAGCACCACCGGATGATCAGGCACGCGCTGCGACAGCAGGCGCTTGTCGGGGTAGCGATTGGCCCACGCGCCCTCGTCCCAGCCGTAGCCAAGGATCCACTCGCCCTTGGGGGTACGTGCCGCACGTTCGGCGATGATTTCCACCGCCTCTGCCTCGGTGGCGATGCCGGTGAGGTTCACGCGGTCGAGCGACTCGCCGAGTTCGGCCACGTGGGTGTGCGCGTCCACGAGTCCCGGCAGCACCACCTGTCCGCCGAGGTCCACGACGCGCGTGTCCGGCCCGGCGAGCGCGAGCGCGCCGGAGTCGGTGCCCACGTACACCAGCCGTCCCTCGCGCACGGCCACGGCGGTGGCGTCGTGGCGCCAACCCGACACCGAGTCGTAGGGGGCCTGCGGGGCCGGCCGCCCGTCGGCCGATGGATCGGGCCAGGCGAACGAGTACACGCGGCCGCGGTGCAGCACGAGATCGGCCGTGGAGTGACGCTCGGTGCCGGTGGCGCAGGCGGTGAGCGGCAGCGTCAACATCAGCAACCGCAGCGACAGGGATCGTGTGACGGCTCGGTGGGGCGACGGAGTGGCAGGCATGGGCGGAATGTACGGCTGCGTCCACAGCTGCGCCCACGGCTGCGCGCAGGTGTGGATGCGCGTGGAAAGGTGTGCACCGGCATGCGCAGGACATCGGCATCGACGACGGGCGCTACTGGCGTCTCCTCGCCACACGGCGCAGACTGGATGCGATGTCCCATCCCGCCCGCGTCCTTCCGTTCACGCACCGGAGTCCTTCCGTGTCTGTCCTCCATGTCCGGTCGCGCGCGGCGTGCGCCGTGGCGTCCCTGCTCATCATGGCTGCGGCCTCGCCGTCGGCGGCCCAGTCAGCTGCCACGAAGGCCGCGCCGAAAGGGCGCGCTGCCGCGTCGCCGGCCCGCTACGATGCCACCATTCGCTGGACGAGCTATGGCATTCCGCATGTGAAGGCCAACGACTGGGGTGGACTCGGCTACGGCTTCGCCTACGCCACCATGACCGATGCGGCGTGCACCTTGGCGCGGGACATCGTGATGGTGCGTGGTACGTTGTCGCGCACCTTCGGTCCGGACAGCGGCAACCGCGAGAGCGATGTGTTCCATCGGGTTCTGCTCTCTGATTCTGCGGTGCGCGCCTTCACCGCGCGGCAGAGCGCTTCGAGTCGGCGCTTCACCGACGGGTACGTGGCCGGCTACAACCGGTACCTCGAGGAGCACGCCGCCGATCTGTCGCCGGCGTGCAAGGGAGCCCCATGGGTCGGTCCCGTGACCGTCGACGATGTCACGCGGCTCAACCTCAGTGTCGGCATCCGCTACGGCGCGGGCCGCTTCGCCAGGGAGATGGCGGCGGCCACGCCGCCGGGGGCGTCGCCATCGCCCGGGGCGCCCGATGCCGCGTCGCTCACCAGCGACTTTGAGACCTCGGTGGGCGAGGGGAGCAATGCCGTGGCGATGGGTCGCGCCGTGACCGCATCCGGGCGCGGGCTGCTGCTTGGCAATCCGCACTATCCGTGGCAGGGCTCGTCGCGCTTTCACCTCATTCACACCACGATTCCCGGGGTCGTGGACGTGATGGGCGTGAGCCTGTACAGCACGAATCGGGTGGTGATCGGCTTCAACAAGGACGTGGCCTGGACGCACACGGTCTCCACCGGCACGCGCTTCACCGCCTATGCGCTCGATCTCGATCCGTCCGACCCGACCCGCTATCGCTACGGCACCGGGTGGCGCGCGATGAACAAGGTCGAGGTGACGCTGCCGGTGAAGGGGCCGAACGGCGCCGAGACCAGGGAAGTGCGTACGGTGTGGACGACGCACTACGGCCCGGTGATCACGTCGGCACAGCTGCCGTGGAGCGCGACGCGCGCCTATGCCATCCGCGACGCGAACCTCGCCAACGATCGCAGCGCCGCCACGTACGATGCGCTCAATCGCGCCCGCTCGGTACAGGAGGTGGACGCGGCCATCAGTCTCGGTGGTGTCGCCTTCACCAACACGATCGCCGCCGATCGCGCGGGGGCCGCATACTATGCCGACATCAGCGTGGTGCCCAACCTCAGCGCCGCGCAGCTCGAGCAGTGCCGCGTACGGGTGGAGCGTGTGCCACCCACCCTCGTCGTACTGAACGGCGCCGAGCCGCGGTGTGAATGGACGCAGGATCCGGCTGCGCCGGTGGCCGGTGCGATGCCGCCGCGCGACATGCCGCGACTGACACGCGACGACGTGGTCTCCAACGCCAACGACAGCTACTGGCTCACCAATCCGGCCGCACCCCTCGAGGGGTTCTCGCCGATCATCGGCGCCGAACGCACGGCGCGCAGCCTGCGCACGCGGGCGGGGCTGACGTTCATCGCGGAAGCCACCGCGGGCGGTCGCAAGGTGACCCCCGAGGCGCTGCAGGCCATGCTGTTCAGCCAGCGGCACTTCGGCGCCGAGCTGCTGCTCGACGACGTACTGGCCGCATGTGCCGCGCCGCTGGCGCCGGTGACCACGCCCGCGGGGGCAGTGGACATTCAGGCGTCGTGCGATGCGCTGCGGACGTGGGATCGCAAGGAAGGTGTCGACAGCCGTGGTGCCCAGGTGTGGCGCGAATTCTGGCGACTGGCCATTCGCGTGCCCAACCTCTTCGCCGTGCCCTTCGACGTGAAGGACCCGGTGCGCACGCCGCGCGGTATCGCGCTCGATGCCCCCGCTGCGCGCGATGTCGTCCGCCGGGCGCTCGCGCAGGCGCAGCAACGGCTCGCCCAGGCCGGCATTGCGCCGAATGCCACCCTCGGCGCCATTCAGTACGAGCTGCGCAACGGCGAGCGGGTGCCCATTCCCGGTGGTGACGGGATCGCGGGTATGTGGAGCGTGATCAGCGCCGATCTCACGCCGCGTGGCTACACGCCGATCGTCGCGGGCAACAGCTACATCCAGATCGTGGGGTGGAGCGCCGATGGTGCCGTGCAGCCGCGCGGCGTGCTCACCTACTCGCAGCACGAAGACCCGAACGCGCCGCACGGTGGTGACCTCACGCGGGTGTACGCACGCGGCGAGCTTGTGTCGCTGCCGTTCACGGAGCGCGAGATTCTGGCGGACCCGAAGCTCAAGGTGTTGCGGTTGCGGCAGTAGTGGCATGACGGTGCATGCCTACCACTGCACGAAGCGCAGGGTGTTGCCGTCCGGGTCGTCCACGTAGAACTCGCGGGTGCCCCAGGTCTGGTCGGTGGGCCCCTCGTGTGCGGGGGAGTCCGGGTTGCCCGGTGTGCGCAGCCCACGGGCAAGGAACGACTGGAAGAGGCGGTCCACGTCGGTGGACACGACGACGATGGCCTGCCCGAACGTGCCGTCGCCGCGGTGGCTGGAGAGAAAGAGCCAGTCCCCGTCGCGCCTGAGGGCGCAGAAGGCGGGATCGTCGATCGGCTCGTCGCCCGCGCGCGTGAAGTCGAGGATGCCCGTGTAGAACGCGAGGGACGTGCGCATCCAGCGGCAGCGGACGGTGGGGATGATGGGCATCGGGGGGGGCGGGGGCGCGGTGCGTGAGGATGGCGTGCGCGGGCACTCTTGGCGCGAAGGCGGGCTTCTGCAGCGGGCGGTCGAATAAGTCTCGAGCGGAGCGAGCTACCGAAGCGACGTCCGTCTGCAGCAAGCATCGTTAGACCGGCGTCGCGTGGACGTTGCGTCGAAACAGTCCATCGCGCAACGGAACGGTGACG
>JBEILM010000156.1:0-8102 GCA_040379205.1 Gemmatimonas sp. | reverse complement strand
CCGAACTCATCCTGAATCTCGATGCCACCGCGGATCCCGTGCACGGCGCGCAGGCAGGCCGCTGCTTCCATGGCGACGACGGCCACTCCTGCCATCGGCCGCTCTCCCTCGTCGCGGGCGAGCACCTGCTGTGCGCGCGCCCGCGGCCCGCGGATCGCGCTGCCCGCGCCGGAGCCCTCGAGGAAAGCGCATGCGCTTCGCGGACCGCACGAGCCCGGCGACGCTCCGCGCGACTCCACTTCGCCTCGACTACTCGATGGAATCCCCGACGCCTTCGCGCGCGCAGCAACGCGTCACGCTCGAACGCTGGTGAGAGATCCGGGGCAAGGAACTCCAGTGGGTCCACGGTCTCGGTGCTCGCCGTGGGGCCCTCGGACTTGTCGGAGCGACACGTCACCGCTTTGGTGGCGCGGTCGTACGTGGGCCGCTCCGGCGCGACTGGATTCCGCGCGCCGTACCGCGCGAGCCGCGTCGCGAACGCGCGATCGTCCTCGGGCACCCACACGGCCGTATGGACGTGAAACCCCGACTGCGGCCGGGTGAGCATGCCGGCGGCTTGGACCTCGTCGAAGAGCGCCTGGCGGACGAGTAGCTGTTGCACGGACCGGTTGAATCCGCAGGGTCTTTTTTGGGACCCTCCGCATGCCCCACTTCGTCGACTTCA
The DNA here is from genome assembly GCA_040379205.1 of Gemmatimonas sp. Lineage (GTDB taxonomy): Bacteria > Gemmatimonadota > Gemmatimonadetes > Gemmatimonadales > Gemmatimonadaceae > Gemmatimonas. Next base: position 7,438 of record JBEILM010000156.1, on the reverse strand, counting down.
TGCGACGGCTCCGGCAGCAAGCGGGCGGCAAGGTCTCGCTCATCGTCGACGGGCATCCGGTGCATCGTTCGCGCGTCGCGAAGGACTTTGTGGCCGCCCACCCCGACGAGATCCGCTTGATTCAGCTCCCGGGGTACGGTCCGGAACTCCATCCCGATGAACTGCTCAACCAGGACGTCAATACCAACGCCTTGGGGAAGAGTCGCCCACAGACTCGCGCCGACATGCTGACCGCGGTCCGCCGGCAGCTCCATCGGCGACAGAAGCAGCCCCACATCATTCGCAACCTCTTCCAGGAACGTCACGTCCCCTACGCGGCATAACGAGACTACGCACTGTTTCGCGGCCTCCTCAGTAAGGCTACCGCACGATCGAGCGGCAGAGGCTGTCACTCCGTGCGCCATCCTTGAGGCGCTTGCCGGGGCTGTGCGCGATAGGGAGTCCGGGCCAGGCGTGCGAATGAGGACGGTGCCTGTGGCGAGCGTGTTGCCGGCTTGCAGCAGTGCGGTTGCAGTGGCATTCATTATTCAGTTCTCGGGCGACGTCTTGAGATAGCCGAAAGTGCGGGCGTTGCTCATCCGGTCCGGCTTGTCACCCACTCCGTCGGCGGCAAGCCGAGTTTCCTCTGACAGCGCCCTGCGAGCCATGGATCGGTCGGATTCTCTGTAACCGATCCTACGCCCCGGGCTCTCATTCCAGGCTGTTCCTTGGATGTCACCTCGAAAGAGCTCGATCTCTTCGATGATCGAGGCGAAGACATGAACGCGACCGCCGGGGAGGCCTGTGCTGTTCTTGGGAGCCCGCTCGGAGAGTGACACAAGAGGCCCGCCCTTCAGGGAACTCGAACCCTTCGGGAAGCGAGCAGCCCTGGTGTCCAACTAGCTTGGAGATGCTCTACCCTTGCGCTGTCAGCATCGCGCGGAAGCGCGCCAGAGCCAGCGTCAGAAAGAGCCCTCCTATCGCCGCGACGGCCAGGAACCGGCCGATGACGACCTCGAGCCCGGCCGCACGATAGAGAATGGCCTGGGAAGCGGCGATGAACTGCGTGGTAGGCGAGAACTGCATGATCCGCACAAGCGCCTCGGGCATGCTGTCCAAGGGGGTCGTCGCGCCCGAGAGGAGGTTCAGCGCGATGAAGAGCGGAATGGCGAGCAATCCGAATTGCGGCATCGAACGCGCAGTCGTCGCCACCAGGATGCCAAGCGAAGTTGCCGCGAAGAGGTAGATTGCCGTACCGAGAAGAAAGAGCGCCACCGACCCATCAACCGGCACCGCGAGGAACCGGCGGATCACCACCTCGAGCGACAGCCAGACGGCCAGGAGGATCACAAACCCGTTCGCCCAGATTTTCGCCAGCACGATATCCGCGGGCCGGACCGGCATCACCAGCAGATGCTCGATGGTGCCATGCTCGCGCTCGCGGATCACCGCCGCGCCGACAAGGATGATTGCGAGAATCGTGATGTTCTGCAGGATCTCCATGATCGCGACTGTGCGGACGCCTTCGAGATTGGGGTTGAACATCACGCGCGCCACGGCGCTGACCTGCTCGCCCGCAAGAGTTACCCCACGCGCCGCCAGATAGGCTGCCACCTCCTGTTGGACGATTATCTGGATATCCGTAGTGCCGATGCCGGCGATTCTCATCGCGGTCGCATCGACAGTGAGCTGGATCTGCGGCCGGCGGCCCCTCAGCAGGTCGGCCTCGAAACCTGGCGGAATCTCGATGATGAAAGAGAAGCGGCCGGTATCGAAGGCGGCCTGAACCTCGTCCGCCGCCAAGTCTGCGGGCGGTTGGAACAGAGGCGGCTGCAGAGCATCGCGCAGCCGGTGCGACAAGGCCGAGCGGTCGGCATCGACGATGCCGACCGCAGCATTCACCAGATCGGAATTGAGGCCGATCGCCACCGAATAGACCGAGCCGCTGAAGGCCCAGACGATCAGCAGCACGAGAACGATATCCCGCCGAAGGCTCGCCAGTTCCTTGAGGCCGAGAGCCCAGATGGCGACAAGCGAGCGGCGCATTGGATCAGCGCTCCTGCTTGCGAAGAAAAAGCCCGGCTGCCGCTACGAAAAGAAGGCCAAAGGCGCCGAGCACCAGATAGGGCAAGGTGAGGGCGGAGAAGCCCAGACCCTTCGTGATCGTCCCGAGGCTGATTTTCTGGAACCAGGCCGCAGGGAAGGCATTGGCTATCATCCGACCGGATTCGGTCAGCGCGGAAAGCGGGTAGAGATAGCCGGAGAAATTCAGCGAGAGCGTGGTGGTGATGATGGCGCTGGCGAAGATGGCGGCGACCTGGCTGCGCGCGAAGGCCGAGATCAAGAGCCCGAAGGCCGTCATCGCGAAGACATAGAGCAGCGCGCCCAGCGCGAAAGCCGACAGCGAGCCCTGAATCGGTACCCCGAATTGCCCGATCATCAGCGTGACCAGCATCATGGCGCTGACACAACCGAGAAACAAATAGGGGATCTGCTTGCCGAGCAGGAATTCCCCCACCGACGCCGGCGAGACCGAAAGGTTGATGATCGAGCCGATCTCACGCTCGCGCACCACACCAAGCGCCGTCATCATCGCCGGGATCATCGCCAGCAGGATCATGATCACACCCGGCGCGATGGCGACCACGGAGCGGAAGCTTTGATTATAGCGGAAGCGTGGCACGACATCGATGATCGGCTCAGGCAGCGGTGAGCCTTCCTGCCGGGCGAGGCTGCGAAGGAAAGTGTCGATCACGCCGCTCGCGTAGCCACGGACAGTCTCGGCGCTGAACGTCACGGCGCCGTCGATGAAGATCCCGACTTCGGGCGCGCGACCCTGTCGAAGATCGTGGCCGAAGCCGGGGGGGATGTCGATCGCCAGCCGCAGCCGGCCGGCGCTGAGCCGCGCCTCCGCCTCGCGATCACCGCCCAGAGGCTCTGCCGCCCGGAAATAGCGCGAGCTTTCAAAGGCCTGCGTCAGCGTGGCGCTCTCGACGCTGCGATCGCGGTCCAGAACAGCGAAGGCGATGCGCTCGACATCGAAGGAGATGCCGTAACCCAGCGTGATCAGAAGGAACAGCGGTCCGAGCAGGCCGAAGGCGAGCCGCACCGGATCGCGCAGCAATTCGATCGTCTCGCGCCGAGCAAATGCCAGGATGCGCCCGATGGACGCCGCGAGCGGGCTTCGCGCGGGCGGCGAGCGTGGCGGCGATGCGGCCTCGGCGGCGGCAGTTTTGGCGACGGGGGCGGCCGGCGTGCCATCGGCCGCCTGCAGATAAGCAATGAATGCCTCCTCCAGCGAACCCCCGCCCCGCTCCGCCGCCAGCTTTTCAGGCGTGCCGACGGCCAGCACCCGACCGGCATGCATCAGCGAAATGCGGTCGCAGCGCTCCGCCTCGTTCATGAAATGCGTGGTGACGAAAACCGTCACGCCCTCCTGCCGGGAAAGACCGACAATCAGGCGCCAGAACAACTCGCGCGCGGCCGGGTCGACCCCCGAGGTCGGCTCGTCGAGGATCAGCACTTCCGGCCGGTGCAGGCAGGCCGTCGCAAGCTGCAGGCGCTGGCGGATGCCGAGCGGCAGGCTGGTCGGGCGGGCCTCCGCCACATCCGACAGGTCGAAGCGCTCCAGGGTCGTGGCGACGCGGGCCAATGCCTCGTCCGGCTTCAGGCCATATAGTCGGGCGTGCAACCGCAGGTTCTCGACCACGCTCAGTTCTTCATAGAGCGAGAAGTTCTGTGACATATAGCCGATCCGCCGCCGCGTCTCGATGTCGCGCGCATCGACGGGCTTGTTGAACATTTCGGCGCGCCCCGAGGTGGCCGGAAGCAGGCCCGTCAGCATCTTCATCGTCGTCGATTTGCCGCAGCCATTCGAACCAAGGAAGCCGAAAATCTCGCCCCGCTCAATGCGGAAAGAAACGTGGTCAACCGCCACGAAATCGCCGAAGCGTTGGGTCAATTTCTCGGCCATGATCGCTGGCGGGCCGCCATCCTCCCGGCGCGGCGGTATGACCAGCGGCTCGGCCGAACCACGCCGCTCCGGCCGCTGCATCGCAACGAACGCCTGTTCGAGATTGGCCGCGCCGCTCCTCGCCTGAATGGCCGCCGTGGAATCGGCCGCCAGAATGCGCCCCTCGTCCATCGCCACCAGCCGCTCGAAGCGCGCCGCCTCCTCCATATACGCGGTGGCGACAATCACGGTCATATCCGGTCGTTCGGCGCGCAGGGCATCGATCAGCGCCCAGAATTGCCGCCGGGACAGGGGATCGACGCCGGTCGTCGGCTCATCGAGGATCAGCAGATCGGGTTCGTGGACCAAGGCGCAGCAAAGCGAGAGTTTCTGCTTCATGCCACCTGAAAGCTTGCCTGCAGGCCGATTGGGAAAGGGTGCAAGCCCGGTGGCGGCGAGCACCCGCTCGATCCGCGCCCGGCGCTGCGTGGCACTCTGGGCGAAGAGTCGGCCGAAGAAATCGATATTCTCGACCACCGAAAGCGTCGGGTAGAGGCTCTTGCCTAGTCCTTGCGGCATGAAGGCGATGCGCGAGGTGATGCCATCCCGCGCCTGCGCCTGGCGCATATCTGCCCCAAGCACGTGGATTTCACCGCTGACCAGGCGGCGCGAGCCTGCAATCAGCGACAGAAGCGTCGATTTCCCGGCCCCGTCCGGCCCGACCAGGGCCGTCATCGACCCGGAGGGGAAGGTCGCGCTCGCCCCGGCGAGCACAGTCTTCGCGCCGTAGCGATGCGAGACGGCCTTGACGCGGACGGCCACCCCCGCCGCGGCCATTCGGGTCGCGCTCGCCTCAGCGGGCATCCGGCAGCCGGGGCTTTAGGCGATCGGGCCAAGCGGCCTCAGGCTGGACGCGCACATAACCGTTACCGGTGAGCCCGGCCTTCACATAATCGCGGTAGGTCTCGAGCAGCTTCGGATCAAAAGCGAGTTTGACCCGATACATCAACTTGTCACGCTCGCTTGCGGTCTCGACGGATTTCGGTGTGAACTGCGCCTCCGCCGCAATAAAGGAAACGCGCGCCGGGATGGTGAATTCGGGCGCAGCATCGAGCACGATCCGCGCCTCATCGCCGAGGCTGATGCGTCCGACATCCCGTGTCGGCAAGAAGACCGTCATGAAGACATCCGAGAGGTCGAGCAAGGTGACAATCCGCCCGCCCGGGCCGAGCACAGCGCCGAGCTGTGAGAGCTTGTATTCGACGCGGCCGGCAACAGGCGCGGCGATCTCGGTCTCGGTGAGCTGCGCTTCGCTCTGCGCCAACTGCGCCTTCGCCACCGCAAGCGCGGCTCGGGCATTGCCCGCTGCTGCCCACGCCCCCTGCACGGCCGCCTTCGCCACGTCGCGCTGTTCCCGGCGCTGGTCGACCGTTGAAATGGGAACGACGGCGCGCTGAAGCAATACCTCCGCCCGCTTCAGTTGGATCTCTGCGAGGGCCAAGCTCGCCTCCTGGCTGGTAACCTGCGCCTCGGCCTGCAAGACGCCCTGCCCCGCACGCAGGACTGCCGCTCTTGTCGCGGCGTGCTGGGCGCGCAGTTCAGTGGCGTCGAGCCGCACGACGAGGCTTCCCGCCGGCACGAAATCGCCCTCGCGTACACGGATCTCGGCGATGCGGCCGGGGATCTTGGTCGAGACATCGACGCGAGCAACCTCGATGCGGCCATTGGCGCGCGCAAGCCCTTCTGGCACGCGCGCCTTGGCGAGCGCCGCCCATTGCAAATAGCCGAGGGTTCCGGCCACCGCCGCAATTCCCAGAATCAAGAGCAGGGCCGTCGCCCTCACGCTTCCTCCTCGACCGCGAACGCCGGCGGCATTCATCGTCGTAAGCCTGTTCACGACACGATCCCTCGATGACCGGGTTTTCGAAACCCGTCAACCGGAACAAAACGACGGGCTACACTGATATCCGCTCGAACTGAACTTCGCTCAGCCAGGAACACCTTCTGCCATGGCAACCCTCCTCAGCAAATTCAGTCATCCAACGGCTGATTCGCATAGAGAATCCATCGGTCCACAGCCTGGCCCGGATTTCTCACCAGGCTAGTGCATAACGGCCGCTCCGTGCGGCATCAGGTGTTTGTTGAGAACAACCTCTGCGCGCACGAGGCGACGGCCGTTATGCGGACAGAGCGTACTGCCGGATCGGTGGTTTTTCAAGCGACGGGCGGGCGTGAGGTCGTCGCCCGCTTCGATGGCGGCACGCTGACGTCCGATGGCGAGGCGCTCCGGTTGCGCGAGGTCGAACGCGCCACGGGGATTATCCGACAGTTCCCGTCCTGCTTCATCGATCATCCCGACCTGCGTCGGGTCGAGCATCCCGTGGCGACGCTCGTGGCGCCGTGCGTGTTCGGTCTGGCGCTCGGCCATGAAGATCTGAAGGATCACGACGCGCTCCGAGCGGATCCACTGCTGGCGGTGGGCCGGGAGCGCCGATCCCGCGGGACAGCAGCGCCGGCACGCCCGCGACGCCAGCAAGGCGCTCGCGGGGACGAGTACACGGAACCGGCTCGAGCTGACGGGGCCGACGGCCGCGAGCAACGAGTGGTACAAGAAGATCACCGGGGATCCGGACGCGGTCGACCGGCTCCTCGTGCAAGCGCACGCTTCGTCGCCGGCCGAGATCACGCTCGATCTCGATGCGACCGATGATCCGTTCCACGGGCAGCAGGAGGGGCGCTTCTTCCAGGACGTCTACGGGTACTACTCCTACCTCCCACCCTACATCGTCGCTGGCGACCACCTGCTCTGTGCGCGCCTACGTGGCGGGGGCGTCGACGCGAGTGTGGGCGCTACGGACGAGGTGGATCGTCTCGTGGCGCAGCTCCGCACGGTCTGGCCCCACGTCCGGATCACCGTCCGCGCCGACTCCGGCTTCTGCCGCGACGACCTGCTGACGTGGTGTGAGACCCATGACGTCGACTATGTCATCGGGCTGGCGCACAACCGTCGGCTGGTCGATGCGTTCGGCCACTGCCGAACGAGGTCACGGCCACGTGTGTGACGACAGACGCGCCGACGCGCGCCTTTGCGGGCCTCCCGTATCGCACGCGGCGCGGCTGGAGCCGCGAACGCCGCGTCATCGCGAAGGCCGAAGCGCTCCACGGGCTCGTCAGGCCCAAGGCGAATCTGCGCTTCGTCGTCACGTCGCTCGGGGCGGACGTCCTCGACGCCCAACCGCGCTACGAGATCCTCTATTTCGCGCGCGGCGACATGGAGAATCGGATCGAGGAGCAGCCGCAGATGCTCATCGCGGATCGCACGAGCGCGGCGACCCTCCGCGCGAATCAGCTGCGCCTGACGTGTGCCGCCATCGCGTACGCGCTCCTCGCGGCGCTCCGTCGCCTCGGTCTCGCCGGCACGCGCCTCGCGACCGCGCAGTGCCAGATGATTCGGCTGACGTTTCGCAAGCTCGGCGCGCGGCTGCTTATCACCGTGCGCAAGGTCTG
>JBEILM010000155.1:0-8189 GCA_040379205.1 Gemmatimonas sp. | reverse complement strand
TGCCGACCGGCTGCTCACCGTCCACCTCGTGACCGCCACCACGGTGCTGCAGGAAGTGGCCGTGCGCGCCGACACGCTGGCCGAGCGATTGGGTCGCGTGATGGCCACCAACACGCTCGACGCGGCGGCGCTGGCCAGCACCCGTGGGCAGACGCTGGGTGAGACGATCAAGAATCTGCCCGGCGTGGCGGTGATCCAGTTCGGACCGAGCATCGCCAAGCCGGTCATTCGCGGGCTCAACTCGCAGCGGGTGCTGGTGATGAACGCCGGGCTGCGTCAGGAAGACCAGCAGTGGGGCACCGAGCACGCGCCCAACATCGACAGCTTCGACGCCGACGCAGTGACGGTGGTGCGTGGCGCCGCGACGGTGCTGTACGGTCCCGACGCGCTGGGCGGCGTGGTGCGTGTGGACCGTGCGGCGGTGCCCGATACCGGCGGCGCGCACGGTGACATCGCGCTTAACACCTTCTCGAACAGCCGCCAGGGCGCGCTGTCGCTGGGCGTGCAGGGCGCCGATCTGTCGCTGCCGGGGATCGGCACCACGGGGTATCGCCTCCGCCTCTCATCGCGCGTGGCCGGTAACGGCGCCGCTCCCGACTACTTCCTGTCCAACACCGGCTTCCGTGAACTCAACGGCAGCCTTGCGCTGGGTGTGCGGCGCGCATGGGGCCACGCCGATGTGGTGCTGAGCCGCTTCGGCACCGAGCTGGGCGTGCTGCGCCAGGCGCACGTGGGCAACGCCGACGACCTGCAGCGTTCGATGACCACCGAGCCGCGTGATTCGGCGTTCTCGTATGCCATCGGGCGCCCGAATCAGCGCGTGGGACACACCACGCTGCGCGCGCGCTCGGTGTTCCGGCTGCGCGACCAGCAGGAGCTGGAGGTGGTGTACGGCTTCCAGTACAACCACCGCCGCGAGTACGACAATCACGGGCCGCTGCGTTTCCGCAATGAGCCGGCGTTCAACCTCAAGCTGTTCAGCAACTCGCTCGACGTGCGCTGGACGCACCCGCGCTGGCGCGGATGGCGCGGCACCGTGGGCACGAGCGCGCTGGCCCAGGGCAACCAGACGCTGGGCAAGGCGTTTCTCATTCCCGGCTACGACCTGTGGCAGGGTGCCGTGTATGCGCAGGAGGAGCTGGCGCTGGGGCGGCTCTCCATCATGACCGGCCTGCGTGGTGACGCGATTTCGCAGACCACGCTGCCGTATGCCGACCTCGGCATCCGCAGCCCGGCCGGTACGCGCGCGTGGCGCAACATGTCGGGGTCGCTCGGTGCGGCGTACCTGCTGCGCGACGGGCTCGATGTGTCGGTGCGCGTGGCGCGTGCCTGGCGTCCGCCCACGGTGAACGAGCGCTACGCCCAGGGGGTGCACCACGGCTCGGCGCAGTACGAGCTTGGCGATGCGACGCTCGACCACGAAGCCTCGCTGGGAGTGGAGGGCTCGCTGCGCTACCGCTCGGCCACCTGGCAGGTCGACGCGGCCACGTATTCCAATACCGTCGCCAGCTTCATCTATCTGCAGCCAGCGCAGCCGGTGCTCACCATCCGCGGGGCGTTCCCGGGGTTCCGCTATGCGCAGGCTGACGCACGCTTGCGCGGCCTGGAGCTGGCGACCTCGTGGATGCCCATCCGGCGGCTGCGACTGCTCGCCAACGGCACCCTCGTGCGCGGTACGAATCGCGAGAACGGCGAGCCGCTGTTCGACATGCCCGCCGACCGCGTCACGCTGAGTGCGCGCACCACGGGGGAGCGCGCCGGCCTCGGGGCGTGGTTCGTGGGCGCCGGCACGCTGCTGGTGCGCCAGCAGGATGGCGTGCCCAACGGCACCATCTACACGCTGCCCACCGCCGGATACGCCCTGCTGCAACTGGAGGCGGGCACGCAGGGCGTCTCGCTGCTGGGACGCCGCGCCGATGTGTCAATGTCGGTGAATAACGCGCTCGATACGCGCTATCGCGATTACCTGAGCCGCTATCGCCTGTTCGTGAATGACGCCGGCCGCGATGTGGTCGTAAGGGTCACCATGCCGTTCTGATTGCCCACGGGTCCGTGGGCCGGAGGCGCGCCGCCGAGGGACGCGCGCCGCCGTGTGATGCATCCCTCGCCAACCTGATGGAGCTCCGCCGATGTCCAAGATTGCACTGTGCCGTCCGTTCGCGCTCGGCAGCGCCCTGCTGTTCACGCTCGCTGCCTGCGGCGACTCGGCCACCGCGCCCGGAGGTGAGTCGGAGGTGATTTCGCGCGTGACGCTGACGCTCACGCCCACCACCGGCGCGGCGCTCACGGCCTACGTCGATGACCCGGACGGCAATGGCCCGCAGTCGCCGGCCGCTCAGGTGGGTACGCTGGCGCTGGCGCGCGGCGTGACCTACACGGGCACGGTGAAGTTCGAGAACCGGCTCGTGAACCCGCCCGAGGACATCACGACCGAGGTGCAGGCGGAGTCCAACGAACATCGCGTGTTCTACACCGTGACCGGCACCGGCGTGACGGTCACCACCACGGACACCGATACGCAGGGGCGTCCGCTTGGCGTGCGCTTCACCAAGGCCGTGGCGCAGAGCGCCACCGGTGGCACCATGCGCGTGGTGCTGTGTCACTACGACGACTCGACCAAGTCGGCGGCGGCGACGACGTGCACCGGTGACACGGATATCGATCTCACGTTCGCGTTCACGATCGCGAACTGATGATTGCCCGGGGGAGCTCGGCGTGTGCCGAGGTCACCCGCCGATGAGCACCGTGGGCGCGCCGAGCACGATGGACCCGCCATGGGCGGTCATGTCCCCCATGCGCGCGGCGGGCTTGTTGGAAAGCAGCACGGTGAACGAGCCGAGGGCGACCGAATCCGGCGGACCGACACACAGGCACATGCTGCCCACCGTGGCGGCGGGCAGCGAGGCGATGAGCACCGTGGGTGCGCCGGGTGAGAGGATGGGGCCGCCGACGTGCGGAATGGGTGGCACCCCGGGCGTGACCATGGGGCACACGTGCATGTCGGTGAGGCGCGCGGCCGGCTTGGACATGTTGGACTACCTCGCGGCCGCGGCCGGTGGGGGGGCGGTGGCGCGGGCGTAGTCCTGCGCCAGCCGCTGGTGCGTGTCGTACGCGAGCTGCATCGCGGCGTTCCAGCCACCAAGCCGCTTCACGATCTCGAAGCCCTGGGCGGCGAATGCGGCCATGGTGGGCGTGGCCTGTGCGGGGTCACCGGAGGCGACGGCCGACAGCAGGATGGAGCCGGTGATCAGCGGCAGGGCAGCGCCCGGCGGCGGCGGCACCGGTGGCACGTTCGGCGGTGCGACGGTGGTGCCGCTCAGGAACACGGCGGTGGCCACCATGCCCACGGGCGTATCGAGGCCGGCGGCGTTGCCGGCATCCCATGCGGCCCGGCGGGCATCGTCTTCGGGGCGCACGATCCACTGCTCGATGGCGGTGAGGGCGGTGTGGACCTCCGCCGTCGGAGGGGCCGCGCCGGCCAACTGTGAAGCGTACCGGGCCGACACCCATCCCCACCACACGCTCTCGCGTGCGGGCAGCACGCTGGCAATGAGCCGCAGCGCCGACGGCAGCTGCTCGCTGGCCATCCAGGTGGCGTACAGGGCGTCGATGGGCTGACGCGGATCGATGAACGCTGCGGCCTCGTCGTCGGGCTGGGCGCGCTCGAGCACCCACCGCATGAGCGGCGGGCAAGCGGCCAGGGGATCGGGAGCGATCACGGGAGGAGTCGTCATGGCGGCGGCCTCAGTTGATCATGGTGATGCCGCCCTTGAGCATCAGCATCCCGTCGCCGTTCACCTGGGTCATCGGGGCCTTGATCTGGGCCATGCCCTGGCCCTCGATCTTGATCATGGGGCCCTTGATGGTGACGCCCGACATGTCGATGACGACGGAGCTGCCGCCGACCTTGAGCTCGATCTTCTGCATCGCCTGGATGGTGATCGCGCCCATGTCCGCCTTGACGGTGATGTTCCCCAGCTTGGCCTGCTCGGTGATGTTGCCCATGCTCACTTCGAGCACGGCGTTGCCCTGCTCGACCTTGGTGCTGTCGTTGCCCGTGATGGTGCTGGTCTGCTTGCCCTGCACCTTCAGGGTGTTGTCCTTCGTGATCTCGTGACTCTGCTCGTCCTTCACCACCACGCTGCGCTTCTTGGTGACAGTGATGGACTCCTCACCCTCCACGACCACGGTGTGGTTCTTCTTGACCTTGAGGGTGCGATTGTTGTCCTTGACTTCGATGAGCTGCTCGCCCTTCTCGATGGTGTGCGTGTCGTTCCCCTCTTCCACGATGCGCAGCTCGTGGTTCTTGATCGTGGTGGTGCGATCGTTCCCGACCTGCCGGGTTTCATCGTTCTTGACCAGCGTACTCAGATCCTTCTGGGCCTGCACGTAGATCAGCTCAGCGTCCTTCTTGTCCTCGAAGCGTAGTTCGTTGAAGGCGTCGGCTGCGCCCTGGAGTGAGCTTTTCGTGCGCACGCCGCTCTGCGTCTTGTTGTCGGGGAGCGTCCACGGCGGCATGTTGGCGCTGTTGTACAGGCTGCCCACGATGACCGGGTTGTCCGGGTTGCCGTCGAGAAACTCGACCAGCACCTCGTGCCCGATGCGGGGCAGGAACACCGCACCGAAGGACTGTCCCGCGAACGGCTGGGCCACGCGGATCCAGCAGGACCGGTCGAGTGTCGTGGCGTTCTCCACGTCCCAGCGGAACACCACCTGCACGCGCCCGAACTTGTCCGTGTAGATCTCCTCGCCTTCGGGACCCACCACGGTCCCGACATGCGACCCACCCACGTGCGGCCACGGCGTCCGTCGGGGTGGTCGATACGGCGTGCCGGCGGGAATCGCCTCGAAATGGTTGGAGTACGTCGGGGCCGCGTCGTCGCCGCCCATGAACGACCCATTGGCGCCGAAGTGGTGCACCCCCAGCACGAACAGCTCGACATTGAGTGCGGCGGTGGGATGCTCGGCGACGGTGGTCTTGGCGCCGCACTGCAGGCCGGCATAGCTGCTCTGCCCGCGATACAGCACGGCCTGCGACTCGGCCGCCTCCTGCCGGATGCGGGCGTACACCTTGGTGTCGTTCGGCAGCTTGCTGATGTCACTCGCCGTTTCGCCGCCACTGTGCGAGATGCCGCTGCGATGGGCGGTGAGCTGCTGCTCGAAGGCGTAGGCCTTGAGATCGGCGGGCGGCTTGAACACGCCGCCACTGTTCACCACGTTGCCGACGTTGCTGGTGGTGAGGAACTCGCTGGCCGTGCGGACGCGTGTTTCGGCCACGAACGGCTGGTTCTCCACCCGCAGCGCCATGAGCTGCGAGTCCGTCGCCTCACCGACAGCGTAGCGCAGCGTGTCGACCCCCCAGGCCGGCTGCGCCGACGCCACCGAATCGGCGAGCACGAGCTTCGCGTCACCGCCTTGAGCAGCAGATCCTTGGCGGCAATGCCGGCATTCGCGCTCCAGGCGCGCACGGTGAAGCGGAAGAGCGTGGCCACACGCTCCTCGCCCTCCCAGTCGGCCACAAGCAGCGCATCGGCGCCGAGCGGCGTCTTGAGGCGAAAGGGACGATTGGCTTCCGACCACGTCATGGGGCGCCTCCTGCGTGCTGGCGCAGCAAAGGGGCCCGGCGTCGCGCGCTCACGCGGTGACGACGGGTTCGTACGTGAAGTCGCCGGTGTCGTTCACGCCCACCCGCAAGGCGGTGGGGCGCAGCCCTTCGGCCATGGCCGACAGCAGCAGGCGCGAGATCTCCGGGAGCAGCGTGTTGCTGAGAATGTTGTCCACGTTGCGGGCGCCGCTCTCCACCTCGGTGCAGCGGGCCGCGACCTGCGCGATCAGCGTCTCGTCGTGCTGCATCTCGAGGCGGTGGGTCTCGCGCAGTCGGCGCGCGATCTTCCCGATCTTGAGGCGTACGATCTGCTTGAGATTCTCGTCGCGCACCGGATAGTACGGCACGATGACCATGCGGCCGAGGAACGCCGGCTTGAACACCGAGTCGAGCTCGGGCTTGAGCGCCTTGGCCATCGCCTCCGGGAACGGCAGCGTCTCCGGATCGGCGGTGAGCTTCATGATCGTGTCGGTGCCGGCGTTGGTGGTGAGGATGATGATCGTGTTCTTGAAGTCGATCTGTCGTCCCTCGCCATCTTCCATCACGCCCTTGTCGAACACCTGGAAGAACAGCTCCAGCACGTCGGGGTGGGCCTTCTCCACCTCATCGAGCAGCACCACGCTGTACGGGCGCCGCCGCACCGCCTCGGTGAGCACGCCACCCTCGCCGTACCCCACGTAGCCCGGCGGCGAGCCCTTGAGCGTGGAGACGGTGTGCGCCTCCTGGAACTCCGACATGTTGATGGTGACGATGTTGCGCTCGCCACCGTACAGCAGGTCGGAGAGCGCCAGCGCGGTTTCCGTCTTGCCGACGCCGCTGGGCCCCACCAGCATGAACACGCCCTTGGGCTTGTTGGGGTCTTCGATGCCGGCCTTGGAGGTGCGTACGCGCCGCGAGATATCGATGAGCGCGTGATCCTGGCCGATCACGCGGGCCCCGAGATGTTTCTCGAGCTCGAGCATGGTGCCCAGCTCGTCGCTGAGCATCTTGCCCACCGGGATGCCGGTCCAGCCGGAGATCACCTCGCCCACGATCGAGGCATCGACGAACGGCCGCACCAGCGGCGTGTCTCCCTGCAGCGCCTCGAGTTCGCCCACCGTCTGCGTGTACTCGGTGCGCAGCGCGTCGGCGGCGGTCTGGTCGGCGTTGTCGGCCTCGGCCACGAGCTTCGCGCGAATCTCGAGGATCTTCGCCACCAGATCCTTCTCCTTGAGCCACCGTCCTTCGAGGTCGGCGAGCTGGGTCTCGACCTGCGTGCGGCGTTCGGCGATGGAGGCCAGCCGCTCGCGATGATCGGCGCCGGCCACCTGCTCCCGCGTGAGCACCCGATCCTGCAGCGCGAGATCGTCGAGGATGCGCTGGCAGTCCTCGATCGGGCCCGGGGTGGCGCTCTGGCCAAGCGCGAGCCGGGCGCACGCGGTGTCGAGCACGCTCACCGCCTTGTCCGGCAGCTGCCGGTCGGCGAGGTACCGATGCGAGAGGCGCACGGCCGCTTCCATGCCGCTGTCGAGGATGTGCACCGTGTGGTGTTTCTCCAGCGACGGCACGACGGCGCGCATCATCACGCAGCACACGTCTTCGGTGGGCTCCTCCACCTTCACGAGCTGGAAGCGGCGCGAGAGCGCCGGGTCCTTCTCGAAGAACTTCTTGTACTCGCTCCAGGTGGTGGCGGCGATGGTGCGCAGCTCGCCGCGCGCGAGCGCGGGCTTGAGCAGGTTGGCGGCGTCGTTCTGCCCGGCCTGACCGCCGGCCCCGATCATGGTGTGCGCTTCGTCGATGAACAGGATGATGGGCGTGGTATCAGGCGATTCTGGGGCTGCAGGCTCCGTGGCAGGTCGAGCAGGTTGAGCTCTGGATGGAGTCGGGGAAGGTGGAGGTGTGGGTCGCGGCGGTGCCGGAGACGCCGTTCGGCTGTCCCGAGTGCGCGGCCCCAAGTCCGATCCACGACCACGTCGAGCGACGCTGGCGCCACTTGGACACCTGTCAGTGTCGGACCGTGCTCTGTGCCCGCGTGCCGCGCGTCCACTGTGCCGCGCATGGGGTCCGCACGACGCGCGTGCCGTGGGCGGAGCCGGGCTCGCGGTTCACGCGGTTCTTCGAGCGCCTGGCGATCGCGTGGTTGCGCGAGGCCACTCCGACGGCCGTGGCGCGGCGCCTGGGGCTGTCGTGGGACGAAGCCCGCGGGATCATGGCGCGGGCGGTGCGGCGCGGCCTCGCCCGCCGGCAGCCGGCGGTGGTGCCGCATCTCGGCATCGACGAGAAGAGTTTCTTGAAGCGCCATCAGTATGTGAGCGTCGTGGTCGACCTCGACGCGGCGCGCATCCTGCATGTCGCCGATGATCGGCAAGCCGTCAGTCTGGCGCCCTTCTTCGAGGGACTGAGCGAGGCGCAACGTACGGGTATCACCGCGGTCGCGATGGATATGTGGGAGCCCTATCGCCAGACGCTTCGCGTTCACGTGCCGGAGGCGGATCGCAAGATCGTGTTCGACAAGTTCCATGTGATGCAGCACGTGCTCACCGCCGTCGATACGGTGCGCAAGCAGGAGCACCGGGCGTTGGCGGCGTCGGGGACGTCCCCGCTC
>JBEILM010000154.1:0-8408 GCA_040379205.1 Gemmatimonas sp. | reverse complement strand
GTGAATGTGAATGAAGTGCAACGCGTCGACGAATGGAGCCATGGCCGCTTTCAGGTATACTTGCGCGGTATGGCACCCCCGCTGATCATGCGCCGTCGATTCGCCGCGCGGGTTCGCGCCCGCCTCGGGTAAACGACCGCTTGTCGACCGTACATGCCGCTGGTCAGGTCGTGCGGCCGGTCATGCGACGCCGCTCACGCTGAGCCAGCGCGTGCCGTGAACTTCGGGACGGCCCGCATACACCCCGGTGTGTGGTCCAGAACCCATTTCGCGGCTCTGACATGCTTCAGCGACCTGCAGTGCATCTGGCCTCTGGCGGATGGCGCGCCGGTGCCATGACACCTCCATCCGTTCGTGAGGGCGTGCGTGGCGCGCGCCCCCTCACCCTCCACCTCAGCGACGACGGGAGCGCGGCGGCAGGGAGGCGCGGATGACCAGCTGGAGCGATCGGGGGTGGCTGCTGCTGCGGGTGCTGCTGGGGTGCCCCATGGTGCTGCTGCATGGTTGGAGCAAGGCGCAGCTGCTCTTTGCGGCGGGACCGGTCGAGTTCGCGGATCCGCTGGGGCTTGGCGCGACTCCGACGCTGTTGATGGCGGTCGCCAGTGAGTTCGTGGCGCCGCTGCTGGTGCTGCTGGGCGTGGCGACCCGGTGGGCCGCGACGCTGACGGCGGCCACCATGGGTGTGGCCTTCTTCGTGATCCACGGCGGCGCGCTGACCGGGGACGACAGCGGCGAATTGGCGTTCGTTTATCTGGTGGGATTCGCGGCCATCGCGCTCGGAGGCGGCGGCAGTCTGGTCCTGAGGCGTCCGCGATGATGCTCGGGCTGTGGCTCCAGGTGGCCGGCGCGATCGCGCCCCCACCTGAGCCGCGGCGCATCGTCGCCGTGCGCTCGTCCGCCGCGGTGGTGGTCGACGGGCGGCTGGACGACCCCGTCTGGCGCCTCGCCCCCGTGGCCGGCGGGTGGCGACAGAACGATCCGGACCAGGGCGCACCGGCCACTGCGGCCACCGAGGCACGCATCGCGTTCGATGCAGACAACCTCTACGTCGCGTTCGTGGCCCACGACAGTGTCGGGGCCCCACCGCCGAGAGTGCGGAACCTGCAGCGGGACTTCCGCTTCGACGAGAATGATGTGGTGGCGGTAGTGTTCGACGCGTTCGCGGATCAGCGCACGGGACAGATCTTTCAGACGACGGCGGCGGGCAACCAGCGTGACGCCCAATTCCTCACCGGGCTCGGCATCGACCAGGAGTGGGATGTGCCATGGCGGGTGCGTACCACGGTCTCGGCACAGGAGTGGACCGCCGAGATGGCGATTCCCTGGAGCTCACTGCGCTATCCGGACGGGGGGCGGCCGTGGCGGATCAACTTCTATCGGGGCCTGCGTCGTCGTGACGAACTGAGCAGCTGGGCCCCCGTGCCGCGGGGCATCTCCGTGGTCCGCACCGATTTCGCAGGCGTCGTCGAAGGGCTCGAGCCACCGCGCTCACGCACACCGCTGCAGTTGCAGCCCTACCTGCGAGTCCAGAGCGGGGGGCCGGCGGCGGTACCCCTTGAACGCCGGGACTGGGAGGCCGGAGGGGAGGTCAAGTGGCAACCGTCCGTGAGTACCGTGGTCGATGTCACGGTCAACACCGACTTCGCACAGGCAGAGGTCGATCGTCAAGTGGTGAACCTTACGCGCTTCTCTCCATTCTTTCCCGAGCGTCGACCGTTCTTCCTTGAGAATCGGGCCCTGTTCACCGCCGGGATCGAAGGGCGACTGCAGCCGTTCTTCTCCCGCCGGATCGGGTTGGGAGACAATGGCGAGCCCGTCCCGCTCCTGTATGGCGGACGTGCCATTCGTCGTACCCCCGCCAGCAGCGCAGGACTGCTGCTGGTGCGGCAAGGGGCCAGCGAGACTCATGCCGCGTCCGATGTGGGGGTCGTGCGAGGATCGGTCAACCTCGGTTCGCGATCGCGCGGCGGGGCATTGCTGGTCGGCCGGCACGACCAGGCGCACGACGCCTCCGCCAGATGGCACGGGACGGTAGCGCTCGATGGGTTCTCTCAGCTCACGCCGACGCTCGATTTGAGCGGAACACTCGCCTCCACCCGGCGCTCGGTCTCCGGCGGCGATGGCTACGCGGGGCACATCTCGCTGTCGCAGAGTGCCTCGTATCTGCAAGGAGACCTCACCGCAGAGTTCGTGAGCGCCGGTTTCGTCCCGGAGGCAGGCTTCGTCTCGCGGCAGGACTACGCGCAGGTGTCGAGCAATGCGTTCCTCGACCTGCGGCCGGATTGGCTGCCGACCACCGTGCGCAGCTTGCAGCCATACCTGTACGGCAGTCTCGTTCGTCAGGCCTCCACGCGCGGATTCCTGGAAGCCCAGATCCAGGCCAGTCCGCTCTCCCTGCGCTGGCAGAACGCGGCCTCCGCCGATCTCGGCGTCGAGTTCAACTGGCAACGGCTCGACGGCCCCTTCACCTTCGTGCCCGGGGTCGGCTCGGGACCAGGCACCTATGCCTACCGAAGGTGGACGGCGAGTGTCTCAGGGAATCCGGCGCAGGCCGTGGCGTGGAGCGCCTTCGCCAGCACCGGGCCCTATTTCAGTGGGCGGCTCACGACGATCGAGAGTGACGTCAAGTGGAGCCCGGACCCGCGACTTGCCATGCGCACGTCCTACACCGCCAACCGCCTTGGCGGTTTCGACAGCACCCGGACCGTGGCCACCACGCACCTGCTCGCCGCCGAACTCCGCCTCGCCCTCAGCCCGCAACGGCAACTCGCCACGTTCTATCAGGTCAACACGGCCGCGCGGCGCGGCAGCCTCAACGTCCGGCTTTCGTGGGAACTCGCCCCGCTCAGTTTCCTCTATGTCATCTATAACGGGAACCGCGCGGTCGACGGGCTGGCGGCGGCTCGCCGACCGAGCGAGGACAGTCAGCTGACGGTGAAGCTGGCCTACCTGTTCCGCCGATAGGCACATGGCATGGCGCGCGCGCCCACAGGTCGTGGCGGAGATCCGGCACCCGGTCGTCAGCTCCAGTCGCGGCCGCGTCGTCCCGCGCGGCGTGAAACGCACGATGAGTAACTTCCCGTTACGCCCCCGCCGTCCACAGCGCACGGCCCATTGTCACCACGCGCCCCACATCATCCTTCGCCATCGACCCGCGAAGTCGTGGTCACGACGGCCCTCCGGTCAACTGGACAGCGTTGTTTCCAGCCGAGCCATGACGTCGCGCTGGCGGACATCGCGGACTACATCGATACGTTTTACAATCGTACCTGTCGGCATTGCCGCCTTGGCGGCGTCAGCCCCGAGCAGTTTGAGGCGGCCCACATGCGGGGTCGACGTCGTGCGAGTGCGTAAGCGGGTCACCCGACTCTCCACGAACGTCTGGTAACTCCAAGTGCAAACAGCATCGCGAGACCAACCATCGGGATAGTTGGTATGAAGCGGCGGCTGGCCCCCCACGTAGTCCAGGCAGTCGGCATTGGTTCGAAACCAATGCGTGAAACTCGCCGAGTGACCTTGGGTAGTGCTCCCCGGCGCGCGGGTGGTCCATCAACGGCAGTGTACCGGCCAGTGCGGTTGAGTGGAGAGACCCGGATCTTGCTGCTGATGATGCATCCCCTCCAATCTCGATGATCTGGCTGAACGCACCTGCGAGACAGGCGCGTAGCGCCCGCATTCAGGCGGACTGTGTCGCTGATGCATAGTCGCTGAGCAACCAAACGGCGCAAATCGCGATACCGCTTGCGACGAAGAACCCTTGGGCTCCCATGACCAGTGATGGGGCCAACAACGCTGCAGCAATCAGCGTGGGGCCGACGAGCATTTCGACCAGGGCGTGCACGCGCATGGGGATGATCTTCACGAGGCCAAGCGGCATGTCGGTCAGGACGGTCATTGTCAGGTGAACAGCTGCGAGCAGGTAGGCGAGCATGGCCGGTGCGCCCGAGAGCCCGAGGAGGGTCGGTGCGGAAGCAAAGGCGATGACCGTGGCATAGTCGAGAATGCCGTGGATCGAGGCGTTGAGAACTTTCATGGTCGTCGTTCCGTTGTGGAGCGTTTGGTACAGTACTGGGCAAGGCTATACGCTCCCTAATGCCGTACCCAGTGTTCAGATCGGTGGGGATGTTTGAAGCGTGAGCAACAGCGTCTGCCTTGCTGCCCTGATCTCCTCCTCGAGCATTCCGGCCTTTGCCAGCACCAGAATCCCCTGTATGCCGGCGACGGCATGCAAAGCGAGCGCGGATACGGCGCTATCCGGCAGGACGCGTCCGTCGCTATCGGCGAGGCTGAGCGCCTTGGCGAAATGGCCTCGCAGGAGACGCACGCCCTGATTGAGGCGGTTGCGCACAGTTTCGTCGTGCGCGCCCATCTCGAGGGCCGTGTTGCCAATCAGGCAGCCGCGCCAACCGACCGTCCTTCCTTCTGGATCGCGTGCTACGGTCAAGATCGCGTCCAGCAGGCAGGCAGCCGCTTCGTCCCTATGCTTCACGCCCTCGAGCGCTCTGGCCAGTACGAGATCGACCGCGCTGAAATAGCGGTCGAGGACGGTGAGGAACACCGCATGCTTGGAAGCGAAAGCATTGTAGAAGCTCGCCTTGCCAAGCCCCATTACGTCCAGGAGTTCGGGCATGTGCGTTCCCTCGTAGCCCTGCCGCCAGAATAGGGGCAGCGCGCTGGCAATGACGGTGTCGGGGTCGAAGAGCTTGGGGCGCACAGGGAGATATTATACCACTTGCTCCAATATGTCAATCGGTGGCACTTGCCCAAAGTTTCCGCTTGATCCGCTCCCGGTTGGTGGGCCGGTTGAATCCACCACAGCATATCTCGCACTTCTCCCGGGCCGACTTCTCGATCGCGTCCATGGCGGTGACCGTGTCGCGCACCACTACGCCGGAGGATTCCGCGTTGCCGCGGGTGGCCTGGACCACGTTCGAGGCCTGGCTGGCCCCTGAGGAGGCGCGGTTCACGGTCGCCGTGATCTCATTCAGCTCCGCCGCCGTGTCTTCCGGCGAGGCCGCTGCCGCTCGGTCCGGCGCCACAGGCCGTCTGCAAGGCTGCCCACCACCAGGGCCTGCCGCTCGGACTCGGCGAGCCGCCCCTTCCCGGCGGCGTCCCGCTGCTGGTCGCGCTCGGCTGCTTCCGTGCGGGTCCGCGCGACAATGAGTTGCTGCAGCTCCTACCGCCCCCGCCACCTGAAGGACCGTCCGGCTGAGCCGCCGGAGGCATGACTGACCCAACTCGGGTGTGGCAGGGTTTGGAGAAAACGCGTGACAGAATTCGGAGAACGCACAAGCAGTGCGGCGTTCGTCTCGAGCCCGAGGAAGACGGCATCGAGGACGATGAGCGCCAGGATGAAGTTGCGAGGGCCGTCGCTCGCTGCGATGCGCTGACACCAGGTAGCCATACCGTCATCGATAGCCGAGGATCGGGCGGCCGGGAGGCTACCTGATCATGTGCACGCAGTGCCGCGCCCCCGACCTTCCGTGCATTGATTCCGGCGCGCTCGAGAACGGTCCGCTCACGATCGGAAGCGTCCCGCCCCCCTGAGTGCCTCGCCACGCCACCCTGGGAGCGGGCCGACTGGCGTGGCCGCTCAGGGCAGCACGGCGTGCACGTAGGAGCCCCAAGGGCAGAACCTCTTTACGGTAGTCAGCCAGTACTCGAGGTCGGGCTCGATGAGGCCCGGTCGGCCATCGCACAACTCGATGGCCAACTCCACCAGCGCGAGGTCGGTGAAGTGCCAGCTCCATGGCTGATTGTGACCGCCATTGCCGGCCGCGATCGCGCCGGAGGCGAACAGGAATCGCTGTTCAATGGGCAGGGCCAACTGCTCCCGGGCCTGGGCGATCAGCGCAGGCGACGAGGTCACGTACCGGAACTCCTGCGACGGCGGCTCACCACGGATGCGGAACACCAGCGTGGTCCCGGAGGGCTGAGTCGGCTCGCCGCCGCAGCTCGCCAGCATGGCCGCGAGTACCCCCGCAACGAACGTCGGCCGCGGCCACCAGCGGCGCGCGCGGAATCCGGTCTTCACGTGTCCTTTCCTCCGGTGACGAGCCAGGAACCCAACACAACGGGAATTGCGAGTGACGTCGCTCGAATCTATCGCGGGATCACCGACTGATGGACGGCAGCGTGTCCGCCCTCTCGATCGCGCGCCCACGGGCACCGTGCGGCCGGTGACCGTCGTGGAAGAGACTGGCGCTACCGAAGCTGGTACATCCGGACCTGCCGTAAGCTCCCTCGGTTCACGCGGGCATCCAGATACAAGCCGGAGGGGCCAACGTCGGGCACCGAGACCGCCACCCCGCTCGAGTTCCTGGCCCAGGTGCCCGGGCACATCCCCGACCCGGGCCACGTCACGACGCGGTACGACGGCTGGTCTGCCAGCCGCCCCCGGGGCAGGCGGGACACGGCGGCGCCCGCCGCCGCGGACGGGCCACCCGCCATCGTCCCCGCGCCCCGCCTCGCGCCGCCCGAACATCGCACGCCGGGCCACGGCGCCCCCCAGCGACGCGGGGCCGAGCGAGCTCGACGGCACGCCGCCTCCCGCGACGAGGCGCTGGCGAGGTCGGCGATCGCGCGGGACGCGGGAGGGATAGTCCCCCCACCCCGACTGGAATTCCTATCCCGGCGTCCTCCTCACACCTCTGCCGGAAGCGCCGATGCACCGTCTTGTAGGTCGGGAACGCCTGCGGCAGCATGTGCCACTACGCGCCCGCCTTGGGAATTCAGAGCACGGCGTCCAGCACGTCGCGCGTCGGTACCGGCTTCCGCCCGGGCGTGGCCGCCGCACGAGGTTCCTCGGCGATAAGATCGCGCATGCGGTCCCACTCCGTATCGGTGACGCGCCGCATACGACACGCGGTAGCATTCCGTGCACACTCACGCATTCACGTCGAGATCGGCTCCGAAGCGGGGCGGGTCGACTGTCCGCCGAGTACCGGTCGAATTCGGGGCGTGGTCACCGACCGCTCGAGCACCGACGGGCGGGCGTCGTCAGGCCCGCCGACACGTTCGTGCGCCTTGAGGGTCGTCGCAACGGCGGTCGCGGTTGGGGGGAGCGATGCCGGTGCGGGGCTCTCCGTCGAGGCGAAACGGCACGCGGCTGAGTGGCAAACGTCACGGCGCCCCCGCTGCTGGAGCAAGGGCGCCGCGCAACTCACCTGTCCCCGCCCACGGCGAGGCCTCCAGACTCAGGCGTCGGCCCGCCGGCGACGGCCGACCGCCAGAAGGCCGGCGAGCCCCGCCGCGATGAGGGCGCTGGTGGACGGCTCCGGCACGGCCATCACATCGCCATCGCGCACGAGTACGACGCGGCCGCCTGATATTGCCGAATATTCCTTGCTGTCGGCCCAGACTGTGCCCCAGAAGGTGCTGTACTGCCACACATAAGTGAGCCCCCCAAAAGGCGTCGAGTTACTGGCCCAGTAGTGGCCTTGCTTCACATCGGTGAACAAGGCGAAGTTGGCAAGCTGATCAGGCGTATCGCCCACCTGATCCAGCACGGACGACCACGGTTGGTTGCCCAGGCCGGTGCCGAACAACCCACTCAGCTCACCACCGGTGCAGCCAGAACCGGCGGTGACGGGGACAGCCCCGAAAAGATACGTATCGCTGCAGGTGGGGTCGTTAAGATTCAGCGTGGGCAAGCGCCAGTCGCTGAAACCTCCATAGACAAGATTGTCCGCGAACTGGACAGCGGCACCCCAGCTCATGCTCTTGTCAGGCCTGACCCCTGGCGCCGTGTAGTTGGTGGTGAGCGCGAGGTTCATGTCCGCTATCCACGTGAGGTTGCGCGTGGGGTCGTAGATCATCCCGTTGCCGCGGTTGATATACTGCGCTTCGGCCACGTTGGCGGTGAGGCCTAGGGAAAGAGCGAGGAGCGGAATGCGGATCTTCATGGCTTTAATGAGTAAAGGTAGTCCGAAACAAAACGCCTCTTGTACGTACAGCAGCATCCATGCCATCGAACTCCGACCAGCCTCTGCGCGGCCCATGGCGTTGCCGCAGAAGCGTTTCGCGTTCCGTCACCGGGAGATGACATGACCTGCCCCCCAATCCAAGCTGCGGCACTGATGCATCAGATGTGCGTATCGCAAGATACACTTGACCGGACGTTGCGCCCCCGGCACTCACGAGTGACCGTTGCCGCTCCAGCTGGCGCGCGGTGCGGCATGGGCGGCACGCCCCATCCGCAGCGAGCGAACACCGCCTGATCCATGGGGGGAGTGTGAGGGAGTCTCGTGTCGCGGAGGAGAGCCATTGTCCATCGGAACCGTAGGCGCCAAGGCCGGTGAGTGTCAAGCAGAGGGTCGTCTGAGCGGCGACGGCGCGGTGCCCCCGTCGCCGGGGCACGGCGGACTCAGCGCGACCGTCGCGCTTGGCGACCAGCTGCGAGTCGTCCC
>JBEILM010000153.1:0-8442 GCA_040379205.1 Gemmatimonas sp. | reverse complement strand
TAGTCGGCCGTCCCTGCGGTGCGGTAGAAGCGCGCACACTCGAAAGTCACGCCGCCCGTGTTGTCGGTCGGGCTCCAGTCGATGATGGTGCGCGGGGCGAGTGATTCGGATTCTGTGGCGGCGTTGACCGCGCGGATGCGTGCGTTCGGCATTGGTGACTCCGGTCAGGTGATGGTGATGAAGGCGCCGGCAATAGAGCCAGAGGAACCGACGGACCGGATCAGCACGCCAAAGCTACCCGCCGTGGTGAGGGCGAAGGTCTGCGGCGTGTTGATCAGTTTCCACGGCCCGACGGTCAGGGTGCTATTGCCGCTCACCGTCCCGGTGACGCTGCTGATCTGCACCTCGTAGTAATTGCCGATTCCGGTGGCCGTTGCCGCGCTCCATTCCCCAGCAATGGCCGAGCCGATTGCCCCGTTCTGGTAGGCACTGAGCTGGCCGTCTGTGCCGAGCACGATTCCTCCGTCGACGCCGACGCGGGCGATGCTGCGGGGGGTGAGGGCGCCGTTTGTCGGCTGTATCGCGTTCGACGCCGCAGAGCTCGGCCCGGAGCCAGCGGCGTTCCTGGCGCGCACAGAAAACGTCGTCACCTGCCTGATTCCGAGGCTGCTGATCTGAATCGGCGACGAAGTTCCGGTGGCCTGCACGCCAGATGGGAACGCGGTCACGGTGTAGTCGAGGATCGGCGCACCGACGGATGGCGGGTTGAAGTAAACGTTCGCCGTCGCCTGGCTAACCGTTTCCGCAAGCGTCACGGTGGGCGCAGAAGGGACCGCGCCCCCTTTGATAAGCGTCTGGATGATGGTCACAGGATGCGCCACCTGTTCGTGCCGATCTTCATCAGCGTTTTGGTGTTGTTGCCTCCGAGGCTGAAACTGCCCGACGTTGCGCCATCCAGCAGGGTCACACCGCCAGCGGGCGAGATCGTGACCGCGCCGGCCGTGCCGTCATTGCAAACGGTGATGGCGGAGCCGTTCGGGAAGTTGGTCGTCGACTCCAGCGGGATCGTCCAGGTGTAGGCGTTCGCGTCGGTCTTGATGACGCACGAGCCTCGATCCGACAGGGCGACGGTATAGGCCGCGTTTCGCGTGTTGAGCGGGATGTCGCGCAGGTTGCCGCGCGAGTCCTCGACCTCGGCGCCCTGCTCCCAGCGGCCGAGCGACGAGTTCCACGTCGCGGCGCGGTTGGCGTTGGACCCCGCCGCGACGGGGGCGGCGTTGGCAGAGACGCGCGAGACGAGAATCCAGTTACCCGACCCGAGCGACCGGAACGTGCAGACATCGTTCGCCGCCGTCGTGATGTTCAGGCCGCCCGGAAGCAGCAGGGCCGCCGAATGGGTGAGCGTGCACACGCCGGCGAACCGCACCTCGCGCAGGAAGCCGGCCGGGGCCGTGCCGAGGCCGGTGATCGTGGCCGCGCCCGTGACCTGGTTCGACTCGGCGTCG
Source organism: Gemmatimonas sp. (assembly GCA_040379205.1). Lineage (GTDB taxonomy): Bacteria > Gemmatimonadota > Gemmatimonadetes > Gemmatimonadales > Gemmatimonadaceae > Gemmatimonas. The sequence continues at coordinate 6,997 of JBEILM010000153.1, read as the reverse complement.
TAACTGTTCAGGTCGGTGGTGGCTGCGGCCGCGATGCCGGCGCCGACGGCGTACTGGTTCCGGATGATGGACTGGATCATGCGGAGGTAGTCGTCTAGGCTGGTGCCGACCGCCTCCGATCCGGGGGGTGAGTTGGAACCCGCGACCGTCGAAAGGTCGCGCATGGACGAAGGAACGGGCATCGAGAGGGCTCCCCGTGGAAGGTTTGCTGATGTGGTTGGGCGCGAAGGCGCTCGTCGTCGCAGGGCTCGCAGCCCTGTTCGTCGTGGTGCGCTTCGCGTGTGTGGCGCTACTGCGCCGGCTGCCGGATGGGCCGCTGAAGCGAGTGCTTAGCGCGCAAGAGCCGCAGCCCGGGGCGCCGCCCGATTACTGGGGGCGGCGGGAGGCTGTGTGGGTCGTTTCGCTCTACGGCGGCGCTGCGCTACTGATCTGGGCCGTCTACGCCTACAACACCGCTTACTGATTCGCCGACGCGGCGCCGGCAAGCAGCCCGGTGCGCACGTATGGCGCGAGGGCTTCTTCGATCAAGACGCGATCCTTCGGCGGCAGGCGACGCAGCACTTCCGCCGCGCGCTGCGGGTCGGTCAGCACTTCCTGCACGACGCGAGCGAGCCGGTCGTCAGCGCCAGACCATTGGCCGAGGATGCCGAGGCGTCCGCCGACGGCCTGACGAACCATGTTCGCCACCGCGTTGTCGTCCACGCCGGCGCCCGCGATGGCGCGCTGCCCGGCCTGAAGCTGCGCGGTAGGCGACCCCGGGCTCCGGGCCGCCGTCTCGGCGAAGTTCTGCGCGAGCAGGCCCCCACGGACGCCGCCGATGGTTTCCAGAGCCTCCGGCGACAGCGTGTTCTCGGCATTGGCGCGGCGGAAGCCTGTCCCGCGCTGCGCCGTGCGGTCGAGCAGGCTGTTCGAGCCGTAATCGTCCGTCTGCCGCAGGAATTCGCCCACGCGGAAGCCGCGCGCGGTGCCCTGGCCGCCGGGCAGTTCGACATCGCCGGTCGCCCGCTGAAGCAGGCCGGCCACGGTGTCCATTTCGTTCAGCGGGCGCATGCCGATGCGGCGGGCGTCGAGAGCCGCGTCGAGGCCGTCGCCGGTGACGCCGCGGATCTGAGCGTCGAGGGCGTCGCGGACGGCGATCAGCTCCGTGGAGGCGAGCTTCGCCGAGGCGTTGTCGCCCATGCCCGAAAGCAGGTCGCCGATCTGCTGGCGGACACCGAGCAGCGTATCGACGGACGTTTCGGGCATGCCGTCGGCCTTGAACAGCTTGTCGCGCACCGACGAGAGCGCGGAGCGCACGGCGTCGCGCTTGCCGGCACCGCCAGAGAGCACGTTGTCGATCTGCTGGGCGACCGGGGCGACGTCGACACCATCCAGCGGCCGGATGGCGCCGTAGGCCGAACGCTCGGCGTTCTGGACGCTGGCGAGAATGCCCGCGCGCTGGCCCTCAGTGCCGGCCAACCCCTCGAGCGCGTTCACGCGCGCCTGATTGGCCGCCGAGCGGGCGTTCGTGATCGCGTTGCCGACTCCCTCGAACTGCGACTGCGCCGCGCGCTGGAGCTGCGCGATGCCGGGGTCGAGCGTGGCCTCGGCCAGCGTCGGGGCGCGGCCAAGGATCGCGTCGGCCTGCGGGGCGAGGATGCGCGCCTCGTCGTCGGCGAACTGCCGGAGAAGCCCGCCCGCCGCGCGCTCTGCGCCGGCATCGGTGAAGAAGTCGAGGACGTTGCGGCCGGTGCGCAGCAGGCCGCCGACAGCCGGGGCTGCCGCTTGGCCGACAAAGCCAGCGCCGCCGCCGATGATGGCGTTCTTGACGCGCTCGCCCTCGCCCTGGCGCGCGTTGACCGGCTGTAGGGCGCCGAGCACAGCGCCGTTCGCCGCCGCGCCCGAGAGCGTGGTCGGCATGAAGGCGCGCGCGGCGTTCGCGAGCGCCGGGGCGGCCTCGGCGAGCGCCGGGAACCTCGAGGCTACGTGGGCGCCGCCCTTCAGCGCCATCCCCGGCGCCACGGCCTGTCCGGCATAGCCGAGCACCTGCCCGGTGCGGAAGCGGCTGTTAAGTGGCTCGTTGATCTTGTCCGCCTCCGACTGCTCCTGCTTCAGCCGGTCGTACTCGCGCCAAGCGTCCGCGCGGGGCATCAATCCCTGCAGCGCGGAAGCCGGCCCGGGCAAGAACCCCGCAGCACCGGCGCCGATGCCGCCAAAGAAGGCCTGCTTCAGGCCGCGCCACGTGCTGTCCACCGTCGAGCCGGCCGACGCAAGCTGCCCTTCCAGCTCGCCGAGCCAGCCGCCCTCCTCGTCCATCTGGCGCGCGGGGTCGTAGGCTTCGCGGTCGAGACGTTCGGCCAGCGCGGAGAACGCCTGCGCGCCCTCCTGATCGCCGGCGCGGCGGGCCTGCACGAACGCATTCCGCGCTTGGTCGCCGGTCTTGATCGACGCGACGTCGGGGCGCTGGTAGGCGGCCGGAGCAGCAGGGGCGAAGTCCGACCACGGGCCGTCCTGCTGCTGGAAGTCTTCCCACGGGCCAGACATCAAACCTTCTCCCAGCTATTCGGGTCGGCGGGGTTCCCGCCCTTGAATCGGTGCCCCTTGCGAATCTCGCCGGGGCGCGGAGCGCCGGAGGGCGCTGACGGCGGCGGAGCGGTCGGCGGAGTGCGCGCGCCGCCCTGCGGCTGGAAGCCGGTCTGCCGGAGGAAGGCCTCGATTTTCGTCGCCTGCACGTCGCGCGGGTCGAGTGCGCTCGGCACCTGGGCGCGCGACGACGCGGTGTCGCTGTCGGAGAACACGCCGGTCGGGTTGTTGATCGCAGTGAGGCCAGAGGCGGCACCTTCCGACCACGACTGCAGGTCGGGGTTCGCGGTCGCCACGATGTTGTCGCCGACGAAGGGGATCGCGGCGGCCCATCGGGCCGTTGACCCTTCCAGCGTGCGCTCCGGCGCCTCTCGGACCGCCTTCGCGATGTCGCTCGGGTTCATCAGCGCCAGCTCCGAAACCGGGCGGCCGGTGACGGCTGAGGCGTATTGCAGGATGTTCGACTGCAGGGCGGCGGCGCCGGCGCGCTGCTTGTCGTTGTAGCCCGCGAGCGGATCAACGACAGGCGGCGCCGGGGCGCCAGTGTCGGCGAATTGCGGAGCGCCACCGGAAGCGCGCGGCGCGGGGCTCGGGCTGGCCGTGCCACCGCCGCCCGCACCGCGCAGCCAGCGCGGAGCGCGAGCGACTTCCGTCCACTGGCCGGTCGTCGGGTCGAATTCCTGCGTGATGTTGAAGCCGCCGTCGAGCAGCTTGCGCGTCTCGCGCGGGGCGACGGGCTGGGGCGCGTTCGCCGCGTTCACCTGATCGCGGAGGCGCATCGCCTCGATGGGGTCCAGCGCGGCGTACTGCCGCCAGCCGTCGAGGTTCAGCGTGCCATCCGGGTTCAGCACGCCGCGCGCCGCCTGCTCGCGCGCCGTGTTGGCTTCCATCTGCGAGCGCGTGCGCTGCATGACGTCCGTGCGATAGCGGTCGTTGACGAGCTGCCCCGCCCCGTCCTGCACGCCCTGCACGCCGGCCAGCAGGCCACGGGCGATGCCCTGCATACCGTTCGACGGCGTGGCAAGTATGGTCAGGCCGGCCTGCAGCAGCCCCTGGCGCTTGAGGTCTTTCCGGTCCTCGTCCGTCATGGCATACGGGCCGGCGCTCTGGCCGCGCGTGAGGCGGCCGACGAACCGATCAAGGATTCCCATGTGGCGGCCTCAGTACAGCGGGCCGCTGGTGCGGCCGAGGGAGAGGGCGCGCAGGCGCGGGTCTTGCCAGCCGCCGCTCCCGCCCAGCGCATTGCTCAGGTAGTCGGGCCGGCCGAGGCCGGGAATGCCGGGGCCACGCGGCGCAGCGGGCACACCCGGCGCGATGGGCGCTTTCGGGTCACGGCCCGGGCCCCCGAGGAAGCGCTGTGGGTCCATCCTCATGCGCTCGATGGGCTTGATCGCCTGATCGAAGCCCTGCTGTAGGCGGTGGTTCTGCATGCCCTGAGCCGCAGCCATGCCGAGCGCCGGGTCGAAGCCCAGCATCTGCGCGCCGATGGCGCCGGCCGCCTGCTGCAACTGCGGACGCTGGAAGTTCTGGCGAAGGCGGCCCATGAACCCGCCGCCCTGCTGCTGGCCGCCGCCCATGCCGCTCATGCGGCCCCTCAGGAAATCGAACATTTCACGCGCTCCGTGATGACGTCGAACGGCTGCTCGACGGTGTACGTGGTGCCGGCCGGGCAAAGCGCCCGAGCAGCGGTATGGGTGGCCGAGAGGAAGGCCGGCGATGTGGCGATGGAGCAGAGGACGGCGCCATCAGCACGCCGCCCGACGACGACGAGGCAGCACCCGGACGCCGCCGCCGCCTCTTTCGGCAGTGGGAACCCGAGCAGGTCGCCCAGCTCGACGTCCGTTTTCAGTTCGGCGAAGGCGCGTGCCTTGTGGCCGCTGGTCGTGACCAGCCAGCCCTCGCGGCGCTCGACGATGTACACGCCGGGGCCGTCTGCCGCCATCAGCAGCCCCAGCGCGCCGGGGGTGCCGCCCTCGATGTAGACGGCATCGCGGGCCGTCTCGCCCGAGAGCATCACATCGATCTGCGCGGCGATGTCCCGCAGCGGCTCGTGGAACGACGGGACGATCAGATGCCGAGCCCAAGCAAAGCGAGGCCGCCGCCGAAGATCTGCGAGCCCATGCTCTGATAATTCGGGTTCGCGCCCGTGCTGGTGCTGCTCTGGTAGCTCGGAGCCACTTGGCCGAGCGCGCTGCCGTAGATGCCGAGGCGCTGGGCGTCCCAGTCGCGGGCGTCGATGAACTGCCCGTATTGCGCGGCCAGAAGCTGCTGCAGGTAGTCGCGCTCCTCGGCGCCCATGGCGTTCAGCGCCTGGATGTCGCGGATGCCCATATCCTCGAAGCCCGGGAGCATTCCGAGGGCCTGCAATCGCTGGCCGCTGGCGAACTCGCGGGCGCGCTGCTCGGCGTCTCGGTTGCCGGTGTCGGCGTTGAAGCGCAGGCCCAGAAGCTCCTGCGCGAGGCCGGCGTTCCGCGCGAGGTCGTTCTGGCGAAGGTTCGCCCCGAACTCGTTCGACCGCTGGAAAAGGTCGGCGTCGCGGCTGATACCCCTGTCGTCCATCTGTGCGCTGAACTCGAGGCCGCGCTGCGAGAGGTCGGCGTTGCGCGCTAGGTCGGCCTGCGTGATGTTGGCACGCAGCGCGATTCCATCCTGAGCGAGTCCGGCGTTGCGCCCGATGTCGGCGAGGCGCGTCGAGGTCAGGCGCTCCGCTTCCGACTCGGCGAGCTGGCGGCGGGCGTTGAAGTCGTCCGAGCGCAGCCCGGTCGCCGTGCGGCCCAGCTCCTGTGCCAGCGCGCGCTGCGATTCGCCCATGGCCTGCAGGTGCGCCGATCCGCCAAAGGCTCCGCCCATGGCGAACTGTGCGAGCTGCTGGGGCGCCTGCTGCAGATTGAAAGCCCGGGTGACGTCGCCGAGCGTGTTGTCGATCACCTGCCCGAGGTACGGGTTGTTTTCGTCGAGGAAGCGGTTGCGCGCGACCTCCGTCTCTCGGCCGAGGAACTGATTCGCCCCGACGCCGGTCGTCTGACCGAGGAAGGCGTTTCCGCCCAGCGCGGCGCGACGCCCTGCCATCGGATTCGACGGGTCGAAGCTGGTGGTCTGCCCGAGGTAGTCGTTCGTCCCTACCCCGACCTGCCCCGGCGCGGTGTAGCTGCTGCCGCCGATGATGCCGTCGAGCGCGGCGCGGCCGTCGCGGAACTGCTGAGACCCGCCCGAGGCGATGCGGTCGCGCAGCATTTGGCGGGCCTGCGTCTGGTCGGCGGTGAGGCCTTGGACGAGTTGGCCGGTATAGGGCTGATACGCCTGCTGGCTGAGCGCATTCGCGCGGCCCAGGAAGTCCTGCTGCTGCGCCTGCAGCCACGACGGCGGCGCGGTCGTGCTGGTCTGGGTGACCGTGCGCGGGGATCGGCTCATGGGACCGGAACCTCGTAGGTGATGCTGTGGATGGCGTAGCGCTTCGACCAGCCCTTGCGGGCCGATCCGAAGCGGATGGCGGTGCAGCCCGACGCGCGGGCGACCTGCTGGAGTTGCGTCATGGCGTCCTCGACCACATCCGCTCCGGGGGCGCTGTAGCCGGCCCACAGGTGCAGCACGCGCTGGCCGCTGTAGGCCTCGGTGTCGACGGCAGCGACGACCCACGACACCGGGCCGGCGAGGAACAGCTGCGCGGCCCCGGACTTGATCGCGTGATAGACGTCCTCCGGCCACCACGGCTCGGGGGAGGCGTCCTGCACCTCCTCGAGGCCGGCGCGCACGCGCGGCCAGACCGCCCGAAGCTGGCCAGGGGCGATGTAGCGGAGTTCCATCGGTCAGGTGCCCGTTAGGAATCGGCACTGCGCCCACGTACCGGGCGTGCCCGAGGCGACGCATTGCCAGCCGTGGATCACGTACTGGCTTCCAGCCGTGCCGAGCACCGCCGGCGCGGCGTTGCGGATGAAGTCGCCCTGGCGGAAGGTGCCCGTCGTCGGCGGCCCGCTGGCGGCGTTGTAGAAGGCATCGGCGCGCCCTTCGGCGAGGCCGTTGATCTGGTCGGCCTGCTCGCGGAACAGCGTCGACAGCGCCCGCACGAGGTCGGCCAGCGTGCCGGTGAAGGGCAGGCGCGGGTCTTGGGCGAGGCGCGTCATTCCAGCGAGTCCGGGGCTAGGTCAACGTCCATGCCGGCCACCGTCGCCGGCCCGGTGAAGCTCAGGCGGACGCTGTGCCAGCGCGCTGCGCGGCGGAAGTCGAAGCGCCCCCGGGCCTCGGTCGAGGTAGCGTCCTGCGTTTTCAGCTCGCGCGGGCTGTCCCTGTGGAAGTTGGTCGCCTGTGCAGTCGTCGGCCGGCGCAGATAACGCGGCGTCACGCGGGCGATGTGCGTCACTTCGGTGTCGCTGCCGACGTCGTGCGACTCGATGAAACTCGACCCCGGGGAGCCCGTCAGGCTATAGAGCCGGTTGTC
>JBEILM010000152.1:0-8594 GCA_040379205.1 Gemmatimonas sp. | reverse complement strand
TGACGGATCATCGACGTCGTGCGTGTTGTATGCAGGAGACGGGTCAACGGACGCGTTCGCGCTCCCGTGCCCCATTTCATCCCACGTTCAGTCCCTCAAGTGTCATGGCGTCCACGTCATCCCGCCGTCTCTGGGTGCTCCCGCTGGTTGCGGGCGGGATGGCCGCGGCGTTCGCCGGCGGGCGCTGGGTGGAGCGGCGCGAGGCCGAGCGCCGGAACGAGTGGGCCGACGCGCGGCTGCTGTCGTCGGCGGTGGATTCGGTGCGCGTGCATGCGCTGGATTCGCTGCCGAGCGACGAACTCATCCGTCGCGCCGTCGCCGGCATGCTGCGCGAACTGCACGATCCGTACGCCGCGCTGCTGCGCCCCGATGGGTACGATCGCTATCGCGGCTCACTGCAGGGAGAGGGGAAGGGGCTGGGCCTGCAGCTGCGGCGGGCCGCGGACGGCGCGACCGTAGCGAGCGTCGTGCCCGGATCGCCGGCGGCGGTCGCCGGCGTGCGGGCGGGCGACCGCATTCTGCTGGTGGACGGCGTGCCGACCGACGATCGCTGGGGCCGGCCGGCGGACAGCACCGCAGCGCCGCCGACGCAACATCAGCTCACGGTGTGGCGGGCAACGGGCGCGGATACGCTGCAGCTGGTGGTGACGCGGCGGGCGTGGCACGCGCCGGCCGTCGCCGAGCAGGGGTTGCTCACCGATTCGGTGGGGTACGTGCGGCTGTCCACCATGTCGGCACAGTCGGCGGACGAACTCGAGACGGCGGTCGAGGCGCTCGTGGATCGCGGGGCGCGGTCGCTGGTGCTGGACCTGCGCGGCAATACCGGTGGGCTCTTCGAGGAAGGGGTGAAGGCGGCGGGACTCTTTCTCCCGCGCGGTGTGGTCGTGGCCTCGCTGGCCGGGCGCGGCGGCGAGGCGCCGCAGCCTTTCCGCGGGCGCCGGTCGCGGTGGCCGCTGCTGCCGCTCACGGTGCTGGTCGACGGCAACACCGCGAGTGCCGCCGAGGTCGTCGCGTCGGCGCTGCACCAATACGATCGGGCGCTGCTGGTGGGGACGCCCACCTACGGCAAGGGGCTGGTCCAGCGCGTGGTGCGCCTGTCACCGGAGCTGTCGCTGCGCCTCACCACGGCCCGCTGGCTGACTCCCCGCGGTGAAGCGCTCGAACGCCGGCAGGGGCGCGGTGACAGCGCCCGTGGCGGGCTGCTCCCCGATGTCACCCTTGATGACTTCGGGCGCCGGGATGTGGCACTGACGCCGTCGGGGTGGCCCCTCGAGGCGACGCGCGCCATGCGGCGGATCGCCGACTCCGTGGCCGTGCATGCGGTGCGCGACGGCTGGACGACGCAGCCGCTGTCGCTGCTCGAGGCCCGCCTGCAGTCGGCGCTGGCTCCGGTGGCGCCGCGCTCGATGCGCGAGGCGGCCGCGCGCGCCGAGTGGGTCACGGAGACGATGCGCATCGCTACGGTGCAGGTGCTGGAGATGGAGCAGCAGGGCGAGGCCCTGCTACGCTACCGGGCGCGCCATGACGCGGCGCTGCGCGCCGGACTGGATGTGCTCGCGCCGGGCACCGACGTTGCGTCGGGCGTGCCCACGGCGCTGCCGGCCCTGACCGGACGCCGGACGCCGACGATGCCGTGAGGCGCGGGCCTGGTGGCGCGGGCGTCGCGATCGCGCTCGTCGTGATCGCGCTCGCGTGGGATCTGCTCGTGATGTCGGCACCGGCGGTGGCACAACGGTCTCCCGATCCGTCGCTCGATGGCTGGATCGCCGCGCGCTACCGCGGGGCCGAGCTGCTCCCCGATTCCGCCGTGGCGCCGGCGCCGCTGGTGCGCACCGGCACCGCGCCGCGCATCGAGTCGGTACGCGAGGGACGGCGGGTGGACACGCTGCTCGCGGTGCAATTCGGCAGCACCCGCCCTACCGCCATTCTCACCGTGGGCACCCGTGCGGCGCTGGCCGGCCCCACCGGTACGCTCTCACCGCTCGCCGTGCAGGTGCTGGGCCGACGGCCATTCCGCGCCCCGCGTGCCCCGCGCGCGGCGGCGTCGAACGCGGCGTCGAACGCGGCGTCGAACGCGGCGTCGAACGCGGCGTCGAATGCGGCGTCGAATGCGGCGTCGAATGCGGCGTCGAACGCGGCGTCGAACGCGGCGTCGAATGCCGACTGGTTGCACGGCTGGGCCTATCTTGTCACCGTCCCGCATGTCGAAGGGCGTCCGCCTGGGCGCTATCGTGGGTGGACGCTGCTCGCTGCGCGCGAGCCGGTGCCGCGGCGCCGGACGGGCGCGCGTCCCTGACCTGCTGCTCTCGATGAGGCATCTTCTGATATCGCGGCACGCCGCCGCCGTGCTGGTGCTGTATGCGATCACGTGGGTGCGGCCGGTGGAAGCCCAGCCCGCATCGGCACCTGCGGGTGCTGCCGTCTGGCGCAGCCCGGCGGCCGACTCGCTGGTGGCGCGCGCGATCGCGCGCCGCGGCCTGCAGCTCGCCGACAGTACGCTGCTCAGCTATCAGGCCGACGCGCACGGGTTCCTGGCCTTCCTCGCGCAACTCGGCGAGGGGGTGATCATTCCGCCCAAGGTGGTGCAGAGCGAAGAACTCGCGCTGTCCATCGCGTGGTGGCAGCCGGGGCGCAGTGCGCAGCGTCTGGTGGGGCGCCGCGATACCACGCTGCTCCCCGCCGACGTGAGCTACTATCGCGATCGCTACGGCGTGGTGCTCGACAACCTCCCCGATCGCATCCGCCTTGGCGACGGGCAGGATGTGCGCGATGTGCCGCATCCCCTGGCCGCCGGCGCCCAGGGGCTGTACGAGTATGCGATGGGGCGGCCGCTGCGCATCAGCATCCCGGGGCGCGAGATCCTCGTGGACGAGGTGAAGTTCCGTCCGCGCACGGCCACGATGCCGGCCGCGGTGGGATCGGTGTACCTCGACCACGAAACGGGCGCGGTGGTGCGCCTGTCCATGACCTTCACGCGCGCCGCCATCATCGACAAGCGCATCGAAACGCTGGTGGTGACACTCGAGAATGGCCTCGTGCGCGAGCGCTACTGGCTGCCGCGCCGGCAGGAAGTGGAGGTGGCCCGCGGCAGTACGTGGTTCGACATTCCGGCCCGCGGCATTGTGCGCGGACGCTGGGAGATCGCCAACTACACGGTGAACGAGCGCATTCCCCCCGCCACCCAGCTGCTGCCGCGTTGGAGCGCGGTGTCGAGCGATGCGCTGCGGGCGCATCCGTTCGAGGGGCGCGTGGTGGATGTGCTGCCGCCCGAAATTCAGATCGCCAGCAGCGAAGAGGTGGTGCAGGCGCGGGTGCAGGCTGAGGCCGCCGTGCGCGCGGCGATGCTGGCGCGGCCGGCTACGGCATCGGTGACGGGGCGGGGCATCAGCGACCTGGTGCGCTTCTCTCGCACCGAAGGGCTGGCCCTCGGCATCGGCGGTGCGCATCGCAACAAACTCGGCGTGATGGTGACTGGGCGGGTGCGCTACGGCGTGGCCGACGAGCAGTTCAAGGGGCACGTGGCCATCGGCCGGTCGCCGGCGTTCGGCCGCACGCCCACGCTGCAGCTCTTTGCCGAGCGCGACTATCGCGATCTCGCCTTTGCCGAACGCGCGGGGGTGACCAACTCGGCGGCGGCGGGGCTCTTCGGTAGCGACTTCACCAATCAAGTGGACACGCGGGCGGTGGGGCTGGAGTGGCGACGAACCCCGCGCGGTGCGTACACGTGGCGGCTGGCGTACGAATCGGAGCGGCCGCTGCCGGTGGTGGCCACGCCGCTGTCCGGGCGCTTTGCGCCGACGCTGGGCGCGTGGCACCTGCGGGGCTGGCGCGCCGAGGTGCGCGGGAGCGGCGGTTGGGTGGGCGCGAATGCGAAGGCGTCCCGCGGCGTCTGGCAGCTGCAGGGCGGGTTGGGAGTGCTGCGCGAGAACAGCCCGCGGCCGATCACGACGCCGCCGACGGTGGAGTGGGAAGGTGGCGCTCAGCGACCCATCGTGTTGCGCGCGCAGTGGCTGCTGCAGGTCACCAAGCCGCTCGGCGGCGACCGGGCGCTGTTCCTGCAGAGCATGGCCGGAGCGAGCGTCGGGCGCGAGGTACCGCCGCAGTGGCGGGTCTTTGCCGGGGGGCCGTGGACGGCACCGGGCTACGACTATCTCACCTTCACGGCGCTCGGGCTGGTGTCGCAGCGGGTGGAGTTCCGGGTGCCGGTGCCGGGGCCGTCCGTGCCACTCGGCCGCTTCGGGAAGTCACCGCCGCGGGTAACGCTGGCGCCGTACGTGCAGGCGCTGGGGGTGACGTCGGGGTTGATCGATCGCCCGACGGCGGCAGGGTTGTACACGTCGGCGGGCATGGGTGTGCTGTTCTTCTACGACCTGCTGCGCGCCGACGTGGCGCGCGGTCTGCGCGACGGGCAGTGGCGCTTCTCCATCGATATCGACCGCAGCTTCTGGGGGATGCTCTGAACGACACCGTCGCCGCGCGCTACGACCAGGCGTACTTCGACAAGTGGTACCGGCATCCGCGTCACCGCGTGAAGTCGCCAGCGGAGTTGGCGCGCCAGGTGGCGTTCGTGCTGGGCACCGCGGAGTTCGTGCTGGGGCGCCCGGTGCGCACGGTGCTCGACGTGGGCTGCGGCGAGGGACAGTGGCGCGCGGCGCTGCGCAAACATCGTCCGCGCGTGGTGTACGACGGGGTGGACCCGAGCACGTACGCCGTGGCCCGGTACGGCGCCACGCGCGGCATTCGGCTGGGCGGCATCGAGGACCTCGACGCGCTGCCGCTGCGCGAGTCGTACGACCTGGTGGTGTGCTGCGGCATGCTCAACTATCTCGAGCGGCCCGCGCTGGAGCGCGGGGTGCGGCAGGTGGCGCGGCGCACCGGCGGAGTGGCGTATCTGGAACTCTTCACCCGCGACGACGCCTTCGAGGGAGATACGGACTGGCCGGCACCGCAGTCGGCGCCATGGTATCGGAACCTCATGCAGCAGGCGGGGCTGTGGCCCATCGGAATGCAGTGCTACGTGCCGTCGGCCTCGAAGAATCGGGTGTCGGCGCTGGAGCGGTGGTGAGCGGACCGTTCGACGAGACACGCGCGGCCGCCGATCGCTGGCAGGCGTTGCGGGCGAGGCTCAAGGCGGAGCGCGCGGCGTGTGATGCGCCACGTCCGTTACGGGCGCTGGCCGAGGAGTTCGCACAGTGCGCCCTCGCCCTGCTCTTTCCGCAGTTCGCGCATCCCTCGCGGCTGGGGCCGGCAGGGGTGGACGAAGAATCGTCGCGCCTCGAGACCCTGCTGCGCGCGGCGATCACGCCGCTGGTGGCCGATGCCGAGCCCGTGATCGTGGCGTTCCTCGGTCGGATGCCCGACGTGCACGCCGCGCTGCTGATCGATGCGGAAGCGATCACCGCCGCCGATCCGGCCGCCGAGAGCCTCGAGGAGGTGATCGTGGCGTATCCGGGATTCCTGACGATCGCGGTGCACCGTCTGGCACACGAGCTGTACCGGCTCGAGGTCCCGATCTTTCCGCGCATTCTGTCGGAGTGGTCGCACCGTGAGACGGGAATCGACATTCATCCCGGGGCGCGCATCGGGTCGGGATTCGCCATCGATCATGGGACCGGCGTGGTGATCGGCGAGACGAGCCACATCGGCGACCGAGTGCGCCTCTACCAGGGCGTGACGCTGGGCGCGATGGCGGTGAAGAAGACGCTGGCGAACAGCAAGCGCCACCCCACCATCGGCAACGACGTGGTGATCTACGCCAACGCCACCATCCTCGGCGGCAACACGGTGGTGGGTGACGGCTCGATCATCGGCGGCAACGTGTGGCTCACCTCGTCGGTGCCGCCGCGGTCGGTGGTGCAGTTCAGCAGTCGGGTGGAGCAGCGCGGCGGCGACGACGGCATCGAATTTCACATCTGAGGGGGAGTATCGCATGAAGTCGGAGAGCATCCTCGACACCATTGGCCGGACGCCGCACGTGCGGGTACGGCGCCTGTTCGATCCGGGCGTGGAGGTCTGGATGAAGCTCGAACGGGCCAATCCCGGCGGCAGCATCAAGGACCGGATCGCCCTGGCGATGATCGAGGACGCCGAGCGCCGCGGGCTGCTCACGGCCGACAGCGTGATCATCGAGCCGACGTCGGGGAACACCGGCATCGGGTTGGCCATGGTGGCGGCGGTGAAGGGGTACCGGCTCGTGCTGGTGATGCCCGAGTCCATGAGCATCGAACGCCGGCGCATCATGGCGGCGTACGGGGCCACCTTCGACCTCACGCCGCGCGAGAAGGGCATGAAGGGGGCGATTGCACGAGCGCACGAGCTGGCCGCGAGTACACCGCATGCCTGGACGCCGTCGCAGTTCGACAACGCCGCCAACATCCAGGCGCACATGGAGACGACGGCGCAGGAGATTCTTGCCGATTTTCCGGAGGGGCTGGACTACCTGATCACCGGTGTGGGAACGGGCGGGCACATCACGGCGGTGAGCGAGGTGCTCAAGGCGCAGTGGCCGCAGCTGCGCACGTACGCGGTGGAGCCGGCCAAGTCGCCGGTGATCAGCGGCGGCGCGCCGAGCCCGCACAAGATCCAGGGCGTCGGGGCGGGGTTCATTCCCGCCAACCTGCATATGGACACGCTCGACGGCGCGATCCAGGTGAGCGAGGAGGATGCGTTCACGTATGCGCAGCGCGCCGCGCGTGAGGAAGGGCTGTTCATCGGCATCTCGAGCGGCGCGTCGCTGGCCGCCGTGGCGCAGCAGCGCGCACACATGGCCGACGGGGCGCGGGTGCTGACGTTCTGCTACGATACGGGTGAGCGCTACCTTTCAATCGACGGGCTGTTTCCGCTATGACGACACAGTGCGATACTCGCGGGGCGATGCTGGCCCACACGAACCGGTGGGCCTGTCGTGGCATCACCACGCTGGGGCTGGCCGCTTTCGCCGTCACGCCGTGGGGTGATGCGGTCGCGCAGGGGGCGGCCGCTGCGGGCGCCGCACCCGCGGCGGTCACGCGTGACGACCTCGCCAAGGCGTACCTGCGCATGGACAAGGCGTACGCGGCGGCCGACTCGCTCGGCGCGATCAGCGATTCCACTCGGGCGCGCGTCAATCGGACCTTCGATCGCGCCACCCTGAGCTTCTTCGGTGGGCGCTTTGCCGCCGCGGTGGCGTCGATTGATTCATCGGTGCAGCAGCTGTCGGTTGCGAGTGGCGTGGCCGCGCCGGCAGCGGTGGCGGTGCCGGCCCTGTCGGCGTTCCCGGGCGACTCGCGTCGTACGCTCACGGGTGCAAACGGGGCGGCGATCCCCATGCGCGTGGTGGTGCCCCCGGCGCTGGCGACGTCGAAGCGGCCGGTGGGCGTGCTGCTGGCGCTGCACGGCGCCGGCGGTGACGAGAACATGTTTATCGACGCCTACGGGCAGGGCATAGTCGCGCGGCTCGCGGCGGCGCAGGGGCTCATCCTCGTGTCGTCCACCACCACGCCGTTCGTGCAGTCAGCCGAGCCGTTCGACTCGCTCATGGCGATGCTGCGGCGCGAGTATCGCGTCGACACCACGCGCGTGTTCGTGATGGGGCACTCCATGGGTGCGGGTGCCGCGGCAAGTCTGGCGCGGTTACGGCCGTCGCAGCTTGCCGGCGTGGTGTGCCTGGCTGGCGGCGCGGCGGTGTCCGTACCCGGCGCCCCGCCGATGCTGTTCATCGGCGCGCAGCTCGACCCCATCATTCCGGCTGCCCGCGTGAAGACGGCGGCCGACGGCACGCCAAGCGGCCGCTACGAGGAGCTGGCCAGCGAGGGGCACACGCTGATGGTACGCCGCGGCGTGCAGCGCGGGATGGCGTGGTTGGAGGCGTTGCCGCGGCGGTGAGCGGCGTCGAGCGCGAGATGGCGCCGGCGGTATGGCCACCGCCTACCTCGCGCACGACATCCGGCACGAGCGCGACGTGGCCTTCACGGTCTTTGCTCGGACCTCGGTGCCGCGCTGAGCGGCAAACGGCCTAAGGTACCACCTCGTGCCGTGTGCGCGCGACGAGACGCTGCCCGCCCGCCTCGAGCGCGAACGCCAACTCCCGCTCGACGATGCGTCCCGCATCGCGAAGGAAACGGCGGGCGCGCTCCAGCACGTACACCAGCAAGGATGGCCCAGGCGCGCGAGGACGACGGCCCGTTGGACCTACACCGGCCCCAGCACCTCGGTGAACAGCGGCTCGAGTGCGATCACGAACGGCGCGCTGGCCCCGGCGGGCCGCCACGGCAGGTCGTCGGTGTGGATGCTCGGCCGCTCGTCGCCGGGAACCCAGCGCTCCACCGTGCGGGCATCGAGATCCACGATCCAGTACTCGATGCCTGCGCGCAGATAGCGGTGGCGCTTGACCACGCGGTCGAACCGCGCGGTACTCGGCGCAAGGATCTCCACGAACAGCAGCGGCGCGCCCCGCTCGGCGTACGTGCGGGGATGGCGTCCATCGACAAGCGGGACGACGTAGAGATCGGGCTGCACGACCGTGCATTCATCGAGCACCCAATCCGAGGGGGCAACGAACGTCGCGCCGAGACCGTGGCTGCCCATCAGTCCCTCGAGGAGGCTCCAGAGCGCCG
>JBEILM010000151.1:0-8753 GCA_040379205.1 Gemmatimonas sp. | reverse complement strand
CAGCGCCGTGAGCGCGGCCCTGGCGCGATCGTCGGCGGTGAGATCGGCGGTGGCATCACTCCAGGCATCGACGCGGCCGTACTGCTGCGCGCCGAGCTCGCCGAGATACTCGGGGTCCTCGGGAGCGAGGCGGGCGATCGCTTCCGACTGCTGCACGGCGCGACGCAGTCCTTCGTCGCTACGGTCGTTGGTCACCACGCTCGCCTTCCGCTTGCCGAAGACACTCTGCACGCGAATGGTGGTGTTGGTGGTCACGCCGCTCGTGCTGAGCTGGTTGTCGGCGAAGCGCAGGTTGGTTTCGCGACTGCTGGTCACGCTCACGCGGACCGCATCGGCGGTGCTCAGCTTCACGGCCCGTTCCACGAGCGCCTGCGCGTCCTCGCGCGAGAGCACACTGGCGGCGGCGCGGGGCGAGCGCCCGATGGCGAACAGCGACCTGGGCGCGTCGGGCGATTGGTGGTGGCTCACAGCGCACGCCCCGTGTTGATGATGTTCGCATTCCTGAAGCGGGCCGGCGGACAGCCGTGACTCACCGCGTTGCTCTGGCCGGGCTGCCCCTTGCCGTCGTTGAAGGTGCCGCCATGCATGTAGCTCCGCTTGCCGCCGAGCATGTCGAGCGTGTTCCAGAAGTCCGGTGTGCGCATCTGGTAGGCGGCGTCCTTCACCTGGCCCACGATCTTGCCCTTGCGGATTTCGTAGCAGAGCTGGGCGCCGAACTGCGCGTTGTAGCGCTGCTGGTCGATGGAGTAGCTGGCGCGACCGATCATGGCGATGCCCTTGTCGGTGGCGGCGATGAGATCATCCCAGCCGATGTCCTGGTCGCCCGGCTGCAGCGACACGTTGGGCATGCGCAGGAAGGCCACGTCGGCCCAGCTCTGCGCGTACGAACAGCCGTGGGAGCGCACGGGCTTGCCCGTCTTCGCGTAGTACTCGCGCAACCACGGCGCCTGCTCGCGGTTGGTCTGGTAGTCCACGAAGATGCCGTCCTTGACGATGTGGAAGTCCTCCGGCACCACGCCGTCGTCGTCGTAGCCGATGGTGGCGAGGGCGCCCGTTTCGCTGCGGTTGCCCACGAGGTTCATCATCGGCGGGCCGAGCTTGAGCGAACCCAGCACCTTCTGCGGCGGGGCGATGAAGCTGGTGCCGGCGTAATTGGCTTCGTAGCCCATTGCGCGATCGAGCTCGGTGGGATGGGCCAGCGACTCGTGGATGTTGAGGAACAGCTGCGACGGATGCAGGATGAGGTCGTAGCGCCCCGGCTCCACCGGCTTGGCGGTGAGCTTCTCGGCGGCTTCGGCGGCCCACACCTTGGCGTTGGTCACGATGTCGGCTTCGAGTACGTACTCCCAGCCGCGGCCGGCCGGCTGCACCACCTCGGGGCCCCGCACGGCAGTCCCGCTGCGATCGGGGGCCACGGCAGTGCAACTCATGGTGACCCAGCTGCGCACGTAATCCTGCGTGGTGACGGTGCCGTCGGTGTTGGCGTAGTTGCGCTCTTCCTTCACGAACGACAGGCCGCTGTTCACGAAGCGCACGTTGGCCACCGTGAGCGCCGCGGCATTGGCGCGCAGCAGCAGATCGGCCTTCTCCTCGATGGCGATCGTGAACGGGTCGAGGGTGTAGCTCGACCGCCAGGTCTTGTCTGCCTGAGCGGGGGCGGGGGCGAGTTCCACGCGCCGGTCGCGCGCGAGCCCGTTGGCCTTGGCGATCGCCGCCGCCTCCTGCGCCGCGAGGCCGACCCCGGTTTTCGTGAGGTCCTGCGTGGCGGCGAAGCCCCAACAGCCGTCCACCAGCACACGTACGCCGCAGCCCATGGTGTCGGCGTCCACGACATCGGTGACCTGCTTCTCGCGCGTCTGCACGCTGTTGTTGCGGTTGCGCGAGATGCGGACGTCGGCCCACGAGGCGCCCGCCCGTTTGGCGGCGTCCAGCGCCTCCATCATCAGCTCGCGCGTGGCGGGGTCCGTGTAGAGGGCCGGGAGCGGCGCTGGGGCGGGAAAGGCCTGCAGCAGGCGGGGGCCGACGGCGAGGGCGCCAAGCGCCGCACCGCCGGTGGCGAGAAAATCGCGACGGGTGGTCATATGCGGAGTTTACGTCGACGCGCGGCGGTCCGTTCGAACACCTTCGTCTCTCTGCGGGCGGACGGCAGTACCGCCCACACGGAGGGCGCCGAGGGCGGTGAGGGCACGGAGGACCTGCTTGGGTCCCCTCCGTGCCCTCACCGTCCTCCGCGCCCTCCGTGTGAGCTGTTCAAGGTCGACCACCCCGAGCGAGCACTTTACTTCAGGTTCGCCTTGAAGAAGCCCAGCGTCTTCGTCCATGCATCCTCGGCGGCTGCCCTGTCGTACGCCCGCCCGCTCGGGTTGGCGAAGGCATGATTGGCGTTCTCGTAGACGCTGATCGTGACGGCCTTGCCGGTCTGCTTGATCTGCGTCTCCATGGCGCGCACGCTGTCGAGCGGGATGCCGGTGTCCTTGCCGCCGAACAGGCCGAGGACGGGCGCCTTGAGGCGGGCGATGTCCTGCGCGTTGGTGATGGGCGCGCCGTAGTAGATGACCACCGCCTTGACATTGACGCCGGCCGCGAGACCGGTGCGCAGCGACCAGTGCCCGCCGAAGCAGTAGCCCACCGTACCCACCGTGGTGGCGCCGTTGGCCAGCAGGTAGCGCACCGCCATGGCCACGTTCTCCTCACCGGCGGCGATGTTGCGCATACCGGCCTGATACAGCTTCATGGCGGCGTCGGGCGTGGTGGCCACCTGACCGCCGAACAGGTCGACGGCCAGCACGGCGTAGCCTTCGCCGGCGAAGCGATCGGCCATGGCCTTGATGTTGTCGTTGAGCCCCCACCACTCGTGGACCATGACCACTGCCGGACCACCGCGGTAGTTGGCCGGCTTGGTGAGGTAGCCCGTGATCTGCTGGCCGCCGATGGTGGCGTAGACGACCGACTCGCCGGTGACGGCCATGCGCGGGGCGACGCGCGCCGCGGGTGACGCCGACGGGGTTTCAGCTGCGTGCTCGCGGTGCATGGCGGCGGCGTAGTCGGGCTGGACCGGCTTGTTCGGCTGTGCCGACAGCGACGGCATCGCCAAGACCGTGGCCGCCAGGGCGGCCGAAAGACGCAGCGACATGGACATGGTCTGAGGGGCTCAGGAGTTGGAACGTGCTCTAGCGGTCGTGTGCTGCGCGTCGCGCACACAAGAACCTACTGAGACGACGCCTCCCCGGCGCCGCAGGGCTTTGCGGACCGGCGCAACGGTCAGAGCAGCCGCGCCATGCGCACGCAAGGCACCGCGACCCCGTCGGCGAGGGTGACCGCCACCTCTTCGTGCGGCGCGAAGCCCAGCGCCCGGTAGAGCGGGACCCCGGGGAGGGTGGCCATCAGCTCCACGCGGGTGAACCCGGCCCGGCGCGCCTCGTGGGCCGCGAGCACAAACAGGCGCTGCCCGAGCCCGCGACGCGCGTACGACGGGTGCACGAAGAAGGCGCGAATACGAGCCGGCATCACCGACGGATCGACTGGGGTGTCCTCGCCGGACTTGTGCTGGTCGCCGCCAAAGAGCGTCTGCCGCCCGCTCCAGCCACCGCAGGCCACGGGGTGTCCGTCGGCCTCGAGCACGAAGTAGGTGCCGTCGTCCACCAATTGCGTGTCGACGCCGAACATGTGGCGCATGGCGCTATCGATCTGCTGCGGCGTGTACACCGCAGTGCTGAGCCCGCGCACGGAGGCGTCGATGAGGGCGTTGAGCGCGGGAATGTCATCGCGTCGTGCGAGCCGGGCCGTGGGTTCGGCGACCAGCTGCTCGGCGAGGGCGAGCCCCTCGGGCCACGGGCCGAAGCCCGCGTCGGCGTTGATGTGGCCGGCGTCGCCGAGGTCTACCAAGCGGCTGCCCCAGGCCTTGGCCCACGCGGCCGCCGTGTCGAAGGCCACGTAGTCATCCGTGCGACTGGCGACCACCACCGATGGAAAGGGCAGCGGCGCCGTGGGTACCGGCGCGAAGCCCGTTGGCCCCGCGGGATAGGACGGGCCAAGCGGGTCGGACGGCGCGACGAGCAGGGCACCGCGCACCCGCAGGAGCTGCGCAAGCGATGCTGACTGCGCCCAATGCGCCACCAGCAGGCACGCCGTGCTGTGGGCGACGAGCACCACCGGCGCTCGTGCGGTGGTGATGGCGGCATCGAGGGTGGCTACCCATTCGGCACAGACCGGTGCGGCCCAATCCCGCTGGTGCACCCGCGTGGCGTGCGAGGGGCCGAGCGTGCGTTCCCAATGGCTCTGCCAGTGGTCGGGGCCGGAGTCGTAGAGGCCGGGGAGCAGCAGAACGCGCGCGCGCACGGAAGCTGGAATGGATGTTGGTATACCGGAGGCGATCGTACCCGAGCGACGACTGGAGGGCTCGACACGGCATCGTGTCACGCCAGCGTCGCGCGTGTCAATGCCGACCGATTCAATGGGTTCACCGCACGATCACGCCCACCTCGTCTACCCGAAATCGCCCGCCCGGTTCGAACAGCTGTCGATACAGAATAGTCGGTCTACCCGCGCGGAGCGTTGCGGCGAGCGCGCCGTCTTCGATCGTCAGTTCGATATGCTCGCGTGCTCGCCGAGCGGTCGCGCGCACCGGAACGTCGCACTCCAACACCGGTTGATCGGCGTCCTGGCACCGATAGAGCCGGCTGGCTCGCAAAACGGCCCGGTCATCCGTGGCGGCCATCGCCGAGTCCGGCCGGAGGACCAGCGTAACCGGAGTCGCGCCATCGAATGTCATCTTCCACGCGTAGAACCCGCGGATTGGAGGCTCGGGCCTCCGCATCCCAAAGTAGGTCGGAAGGAGCATCACCCGGATTCGCTCCCGCCAGACTTCGGTTTCTCGATCGTAGTTCCGAACGGGGTTCCAGGGACGATACAATCCGCTGGTGCGGGGCTGCGCGCCGGCCTCACAGGGGGCGAGCATCGCAAGTGCCAGCGCCGGGTAGAGGACTCGACGCATTCTGCAGCGACCGGGCACGGGTGCGATGCTCACGGTAGCAGCCTGATCGTGGCGCGTTGTACCGAACTGCGCCCATCCCTTCGTCGCATCTCGACTTCGATGGTGTAGGACCCCGGCCTCAGTTGACCCACGTCCAGAGCCACGGCGCGCATCTGTGCGGGAATGGGTCCCGCGAGGGTGCTCTGGCCGTCACGCCGCTCGTAGTCGTTCCAGCGGACCTCCACCCCCGCCGTCGGATCGTCGAGCAGTCGCAGCCGATTGCCAAGCTCTCGTAACGCTCCCGCCTTCTCGGTGGGCACGACGCGCAGCGCCACCTGCGCACTGTCAGCGGCCGACACGTTGTAGCTCTCCCAGTACACCGTGAGTCGACGGTCTTCAGCCACAAGCGTGCGCGTTGGCCGCAGATAGCGGAGGACCGTGTCGGTAGGCGCCAGCAGAAGGCCGGGATCCAACGTCGAGAGCAGCGCAATATCGGACATCGCCGGTTCGTCGGCGGCCAAGGCCGACAAGGGCTGCGGTGCCGCGTACCCGAACCGCGTGCGCGCGTCCAGCGGCGTCGTTGCGGGGCCGGCCGCTTCTATGGCCAACAGCGTTGCCCCACCGGCCAGGCGCCCGCGCAGGCGCACCGTATCACCGCCGGCGGCCCACTGCCGATCCAGTGAGTCGACCTTGTCCGGGCCGTTGGAAGCCAGCAGCATGACGTCGAACCGCTCAGATGACCGAAGCTGCGCCGGGTGGCTGAGCGTGAGTGCGCTGACCACCTCCACGAACGACTGGCGGCGAACCGTGATGGTCTGTCCGTCCGGCAGGGCGACAAGGCGTCGTGCCGGCTTGAAGTGCTCGGCTGGCCATTGGGCGGAGGAGGGACGGCCGGCACTGTCCTCCGCCGCGAGCTGCCAGTCGCTCGGCACAGCGCGGAACGGGTCTTCGACCGCCCGCCACGTCGGCACGGTGTGCGCGCGGTCGAGGGCGTATTCGAAGGAGGTGTAGGGCGGGGTCGGCACGCCGCGCAATCCCTGCTGGACGTGGGAATCATGATCTTGGTCCCAAGATTTGCCGAGCCACGCCCGATAGGTCGGCCACCCGTATCGTACGAGCATCGCCGCGACACTCTCGCCACCTCGGGCCCGGTCGAAGACCAGTCGTTCATCCTGAGCGGTCGTGAGCCGAAGCGCGATCTCTGTACGTCGGGCATCATGCTCCGCCCTTCGCGCATTACCGGGGTCACGCCACAACGGATCCGCGAGCCACCAGAGCCGCTCGGCCATGACGATCCATTGCCCACAGCCGATGGTCCGGTAGGGCTCTTGCTCCGCTTGCGCAAGCAACTCCACCGTGTTGTCCCATTCGCAACGCGCACTGTCCGACATGGCGCGCCGCATCACGGTAAAGGCGGAGTCGGCGCTCACGATGGCGCCGGCACGGGTGTGGACGAGGCCCGCAAGCGCCGCACACCAGGCCGCCGCTGCCCGGCATGTCGCCGCAGCCTCGAGCGCGTGCGGCACATCCAGCGCCTCAAGATGAAACCGCACGGACTGGCCGGCAAGCCAAGGGTCCTGCGGCGCCATGCGGTACGCGGAGTCGAGCACGGACAGCAGCCGCGCTCGTTTCGCGGCAATACCGGCTCGGTAGGCAGGACGGAGCGACAGGTCACGCCACACCGATTCGTCGTCGGCTTCAATGAGAGATGGGTCCACCATCCAGCGCGGGCACCACGTATGTCCGGCGATTCGCCGATCGATGATCACCTGGTCGGGCACAAGAGGCGGTGCAATCAAGTTCCAGCGTTGCCAGAAGGCCGGGTCCCAGTAGTCCGAATGGCAATGGACGGTGTAGAAGCGTTGGCGGTAAACCTCCTGCGGAATGCGCAGGCGGCGATACTCCTCGCTGTCCCGCCATGCGCGCTGCCACGCCGCCTGAAACTCGCTCACCACCAGATCGAGCCTCTCTCGATCGACGGGCGTGGCCGACGGCTGGGCTTCAGCACGAGTCCTTGGCGCGATCAACAATGCGCAGAGCAGACCAGCCAATGCTGCTGGCACAGGGCCTCCCGGGAACCGATTCAGGCGCGTGATCTCCGATTTCGTGTTACCGGGAACGGTCGGCACATGATGCCGGGTCATGGATCGTTCAGGGCAACGATGACATCGCCGTGATGAGCGAATCGAGTGTGCGAGGTGAGGGAACACCAAAGAAGGCTCTTCCGCCACGAAGCACCACTGTGGGCGTGCCTTCCGACCCGATCGAGCGAGCGAACTCGGCCTCCTTTCTGACGACGGCAGCGACGCTGTCGCTGCGTAGGCAGCGTTGGAATCGATTGATGTCGGCAACGCCGGCGACCGAGGCGAGTTGCTCCGAGGTTACGCCCTCCAGATTTCCTGAGCGGGCAAACAGGGAGTCGTGCATTTGCGCAAATCGCCCTTGTGGTGCTGCGCACTCGCTCGCGATCGCGGCGCGCTCCGCATGCGGATGCCGAGAAAGTGGCCAATGCCGATAGACGATGGTCAGGTCGTGCTGGCCTCGAGTTCGTCGCGTCTCCAGCTCCTGGTGCAGCAACTTGCAGGCAGGGCACTGGTAGTCGGAGAAGACCGCCATGGATGGCGCCTTGTGGGCGGGACCGATCCGATGGCCTCCCGCGAAATAGTCGACCCCAGCGGGTACACTGTCGAGGAAAAGCCGCCGTGCCTGTGGAGGGGGAAGACGGCGTGTTCCTGTTATCTCCGAGCGAACGAGCATCGCGGTCACGAGTAAGGCCGATGTACCCAAGCAGACGTTCAAGAACGTTGCCGACGCATTCGTTTTCATTGGTGGGGGGGCTCGCGGTTGCGGAGTGCAGGGGGCGCGCCCAAACGTCGGACGCGCCCCATGGCGAGTTCAGCAAGGATCCTGGTCGGGGCAGGGAGTTGCCTGTGAGTGGAAGGTGATGTTCCAACTCACTCCGCCTTCACCTGACGTACACCCACCGGCGTAATGCGCACACCAGTAGAGGTTACCGTCGAAGAAGCTGTAGGAGGCCGTGGCAGAACACGCGAGCGACTCCTCCATGGCCGTACAGTAGGGTTCCTCGGCGGCCTGCGCCGCTTGGGGCCGCAGCAAAACGGCTCCGCCAGCAATAACGATTCCCGCAGCGACTCTTCCAAATGTGGAAAGCATACGTCGTGCCTCCGATCAAGGGACACCCACACGCCGACTGCGGATTCAGGCCGGCGTGTCATCTCCGATCGGACACTTTCCGATCGGACACTTTCCGATCGGACACTAATGCGAGCATGTGATCATCGCCTGAGATTGTCAACACCCGCTTTCACCTTACCCGGCAAGCGAGCTCAGGCGAAGGATTCTTCTGCGTCGCTTTTCCGCTTGAGACATCGACGATACCCAATACCAGCATTGAAGCGCAGTGCCCACGTCTGTTACTCGGTTGGCGTTGGCCCCATCACGCGGTTCACCGCTGTACATGCATGCCTTTCCGCCTATCTGCCGCCCACCGCCCGCGCCAAGAGCTGCGGATCGATGTTGCCCCCAGTCACCACCACCAGCGTCGTCCGCTCAGCCGTCTCGACTTGCCCCGACAGCAGCGCCGCCAGCGCCGCAGCGCCGCCTGGCTCCACGACCAGCTTGAGTTCACGCACCGCGAACGCAATCGCCCGCAGCACGTCGTCGTCGGTGACCCGCCAGCCGCGCCCGACGCGCGGCTGGTTGATGGCAAAGGTGAACTCACCCGGGATGTCGGTCCCGATCGCAACGCAGATGGAGCGTT
>JBEILM010000150.1:0-8930 GCA_040379205.1 Gemmatimonas sp. | reverse complement strand
GCGCGTCCCGTCGCCCGCATCGGCGAGCACCACCCGGGGGCCGACGCCCCGCGCGAGCACGGTATCCAGCGCCTCGAGCGCCAAGGCGTTCTTGGTCGCGTAGGTCACCGCCTCGGGCACCTTGGCCTGCGCGCGGCGCGCAGGATCGTCGATCCACTCCTGCGGGAGATACAAGCGCCACGTCAGCGGGAGACTGGTCGTCTCGGTGCCGAAATGCACACTCACCGCCACCTGACAGCCGGTCGACCAGCGGACTGATGCACTTCCGCTCCCCATCGAGCAGCAAGCCGCGCACATACGCGCCCGCGTGGACCTGCCGCTCCGCCCGACCGAGCAGCGGCGTCAGGGTGGCGAGAAACTTCCGCAACCGTCCATCCGCAGCGCGCTGGGCGCGCGGTGTCCATGCGCTTCGGTACGGCCAGATCCCCAACATGTCAATAGACTATTAGCCTAGTAATACTAAGGCGAGTCGTGCACAGGCGGCTGCCCGACCACCATACGGACGGCACGTTCACGCAATTCGGGGGCAACGGGACGGTTTGGGGGCAGCTCCAACCTTTCTCTTGCCGGCTGGACGAGCGAGCCGTACGATGTCAAGGATCCATTCGGTCCCGTACGTTTTCTCCCGCCTTCGTAAGCACGTAGACAGTGTCGGACCGACCCTGACCGCTGTCCACCCAACCGTCCTGTTTCGAGTTCTGGACTTGCGACCTGCGGCATGTGAGTACTCAGCCGAAGCCATGACCGAATCACTCGCGGCGATTGTTGGACGTCACCGGCACGACCCGACGAGGCTCGTCGAGATCCTCCACGATGTCACCGAGGCATACGGCTTCGTTCCGAGGGGCACCATCACCGAGCTCGCGTCCATGCTCGCTGTGCCCCGCGGTCACGTCGAGGGCGTGGTGGGATTCTATGCGTTCTTCTCCCACGAGCCTCGCGGCGCATACCGCGTTCTCTTCAGCGACGGCACAACCGACCGGATGGGCGGGAGTATCGCACTCATCGAGCGCATGCGCGCATCGTTCGGGCTTCAGGGCGAGGAGACCTCGCGCGACGGGCGGCTTTCGGTGGGCACGACCAGCTGCACCGGGCTGTGCGATCAAGGCCCCGCCCTGCTCGTCAACGGGCACGCCATCGGGGGCCTCGACAGCGCCCGCCTCGGCGACGTGATGGCCCTCATCCGCGCAGAGGCTCCGCTCGCCGCCTGGCCGCGCGAGCTCTTCGCCGTGCGCTCCAACATCCGGCGGAGGGACCTCCTGCTCGCGACGGCCATCCGACCGGGAGACGCCGTCTCCGCGGCTGCGCGCCGCGGCCGCGACGACACGCTCGCCGAAGTCGCCCGCAGCGGCCTGCGTGGTCGAGGAGGCGCCGGGTTCTCCACCGGCGCGAAGTGGGCGGCGTGCGCGGAGGCGCCCCAGGAGCCCCGCTACGTCGTGTGCAACGCCGACGAGGGCGAGCCCGGCACGTTCAAGGACCGGGATCTCCTCGCCGACCACCTCGATCTCGTGCTCGAGGGCATGACCGTCGCGGCCTTTGCGGTCGCTGCGCGCCACGGGTTTCTCTATGTGCGCGCCGAGTACCGGTTTCTCTTCGCGCACATCGCGAACGCGCTCGCCGCTCGGCGGGCCGCCGGACTCCTTGGCCCGAATGCGTGCGGCATCCGCGGGTTCTCGTTCGACATCGAGCTTCGACGCGGGGCGGGCGCGTACGTATGCGGGGAGGAGTCCGCCCTGCTCGAGTCGCTCGAGGGCAGGCGCGGAATCCCGAGGAACCGGCCACCCTTTCCGGTGACCCACGGCTACGACCAGCGCCCCACGGTCGTGAACAACGTCGAGACCTTCATGGCGGCCGCCCTCGTCGCTCGAGACGGCGCACCGGTGTTGCGCGACCTCGGCACGCGCACCTCCTCGGGCACGAAGATCCTCTCCGTCGCGGGCGACGTCGAGCGGCCCGGCGTGTACGAACTACCGTTCGGCGTGACAGTGCAGAGGGTCCTCGAAGAGGCGGGGGCGTCCAGGGTTCAGGCGGTGCAGGTGAGCGGTCCCGCCGGGACGCTGCTCTCCGCGCGTGAACTCGACCGCACGATTGCCTTCGACGATGTCCCGTCCGCCGGGGCGTTCACGGTGTTCGATGACCGGCGAGACCTTCTGGCCATCATCGAGCATCACTCGCGCTTCTTCGCACACGAAAGTTGCGGATTCTGCACCCCGTGCCGTGTGGGGACGACGCTCGTCGCTCGTGCGATGGGTCGCATCGCGTCGGGTCACGGAGCACGACGGGATCTCGTCGACGTCGCGCGTGTCGCGAGGGTCATGGCGAAGACGAGCCATTGCGGCCTGGGACACATGGCAGGTAACCCGGTGCTCCAGGGCATCGAGAAGTTCCGTCCCGTGTTCGACGCCCGCCTGCGGCCGGACGACGCGCTCCCGACCTTCGACCTCGACGCCTCGCTCGACAAGGCGCGCGACGTCACCGGCCGCGACGACAGCGAGGCCCACCTCACCGAAGAAGCTCGCCCATGACGACCGATCGTCGCACCTTCACGCTCGACGGCCACGACATCCCCTTCGAAGCGGGCCAATCGGTGCTCGACGCGGCCCTGGCTGCGGGGCTCTTCATTCCGTTCCTGTGCCACAAGCCGGGCTACGAGGCCCACGGGAGCTGCCGTGTGTGCATGGTCCGCGTGGGCGGCAGGTGGCAGGCAAGCTGCACCACCCCGGCTGCTGCCGGGCTTGACGTTGAGTCGACCGCGGAAGATCTCGTGGCCATGCGCCGTGACATCGTCCAGTTCCTCTTCACGGAGGGGAACCATTTCTGCCCCGCCTGCGAAGCGAGCGGCAACTGCACGCTCCAGGCCGTGGGCTATGAGCTGGGCGTCACGACACCACACTATCCGCCCTTCTCGCCGACGCGGCCACTCGACGCCTCGCACCCCGAGATGCTCCTGGATCTCAACCGGTGCATCCTGTGCGAGCTCTGCGTGCGTGCGAGTGCGAACGTCGACAAGAAGAGCGTCTTCGCGCTTTCCGGTCGGGGCCCCACGAAACACCTCGTGGTGAGCGCCGAGTCCGGCAGGCTCGCAGACACGTCCTTCTCCGCCGATGATGCTGCCGCCCAGGTCTGCCCCGTCGGCGTGTTCCTGCCTCGTGGCCAGGGGTTTCGCACCCCCCTCGGCGCACGCAAGTTCGACGTGGAGCCGCTCCGGGTCGCGGCCCTGCGGCGTGCCGGAGGCACGTAGCCATGCCCTCCCCCAAGCTCCGGGTCGCCACGACTTCGCTCGCCGGGTGTTTCGGCTGCCATATGTCGCTGCTCGACATCGACGAACGCCTTTCGAACCTCATCGAGCTCGTCGAATTCGACGCCTCCCCGCTGACGGACCTCAAGACCCCCGTGGCGTGCGATGTCGGACTGATCGAGGGGGGCCTCTGCAACGCCGAGAACGTGCGCACCCTGCTGCTGTTCCGACGAGAGTGCAAGGTGCTCGTCGCGGTCGGTGCGTGCGCGATCACGGGCGGCCTCCCCGCGCAGCGCAACGCCCTTGATGTGCGCGATTGCCTCGAGTCCGTCTACCTCACGGGCGTCGGCCTCGAGGGCGGAACCATTCCACGGGATCGGGAACTGCCGCTCCTGCTCGATAAGGTCCACCCCATCCACGACGTCGTGAACGTGGACTTCTCGCTGCCAGGTTGCCCGCCGTCAGCGGATGCGTTCTGGGCGTTCTTCGAAGACATCGCCGCTGGACGAGCCCCCCGCCTCGGGCACGGTCTGATCCGTTACGACTGACACGACCCACCATGCCCTCTCCCTTCGAAGCCCCGAACGCCCCCGGGAACTTGCGCCGGGTGGTCATCGAGCCCCTGACACGCGTCGAGGGGCACGGCAAGGTCACACTCCTGCTCGACGGCGACCACAAGGTGCACCAGGTTCGCCTCCACATCGTCGAGTTCCGCGGCTTCGAACGCTTCATCGAGGGAAGGCCCTACTGGGAAGTACCCGTGATGGTTCAACGCCTGTGCGGCATCTGCCCCGTGAGCCACCTTCTGGCCGCCTCGAAGGCGCTCGATGCCGTTGTGGGGGCGCGCCCGGTGCCGCGGACTGCCGAGCTCCTGCGCCGCCTCATGCACTACGGGCAGATCCTCCAGTCGCACGCCCTGCACTTCTACCATTTGGCCTCCCCCGATCTGCTCTTCGGGTTCGATGCCGACCCTCGGAAGCGCAACATCGTGCACGTGCTCGGGGACTACCCGGACATCGCCAAGCACGGCATCCTGCTCCGCAAGTACGGGCAGGAGGTCATCGCGAAGACGGCCGGCAAGCGCGTCCATGGCACGGGGTCCATCCCCGGGGGCATGAACCGAGGCCTCACCGCACAGGACCGCGACGAGCTTGCGCGCCCGATCCCGGACGTGCTCGCCTGGGCACAGGCAGGGGTGGCCATGGTGTCTGCCCTCTTCGAGCGGAACCGTGACCTCTATGTCCCATTCGGAACGGTGCCCTCTGCGCTGCTTTCGCTCGTAGGCCGCGGCGGCGAGATGGATCTCTACGACGGGGTGCTCCGGGCACGACACGCCGACGGAACCATCCGCTTCGACGGCGTCCCCCAGGACTGCTACGGCGAGAAGCTCCGAGAGACGGTGCGCTCGTGGAGCTACATGAAGTTCCCATACTTCGCCGAACTCGGCCCCGACGACGGCTGGTACAAGGTCGGGCCTCTCGCCCGGCTCCAGAATTGCGACATCATCCCCACACCACTCGCGGAAGCGGAACGGCAGGCTTTCATGGCGACCCTCGGCCCTGCCGTGGTGCATGCGCCGCTCGCGTTTCACTGGGCGCGCCTCATCGAGCTTCTCCACGCGGCCGAGGTGATCCAGGGCTTGCTCGCCGACCCCGAACTCCTCGGCGATGCGCTCACCGCCACCGGTCCCAGGCACGGCACGGGGATCGGGATCCTTGAGGCGCCTCGCGGTACGCTGATCCATCACTACGAGATCGGCGATGACGATCTCGTCAAGCGGTGCAACCTTGTCGTGGCGACGACGCACAACAACCAGGCCATGAACGAGGCGATCCGGGAGGTGGCCCGAGTCCACCTCGACGGTCACGAGCCCACGAACGCCCTGCTGAACCACATCGAGGTGGCGATTCGCGCGTTCGATCCGTGCCTGTCCTGCGCGACTCACGCGCTCGGCCAGATGCCACTCGTGGTCGAAGTGATCGACGCCGATGGCGTGGTCGTGGGGCGGGCACGACGAGACGCGACCGTTTCGACGTGAGTCGGGCCCCCGTGCTCATCATCGGTATCGGGAACCCCTCGCGGGGAGACGATGCGCTGGGCCCGGCGGTCGTCGCGCGGGTCGAGGAGCTGCTCGCGGCGGAGATCGCGGGAGGCCATGTCGAAACGCTCATCGACTTTCAGCTTCAGGTCGAGCATACCCTCGACATCGCGGGACGCGAGACGGTCTTCATCGTGGACGCGAGCGTGGTCGCCGCCGAGTCGCTGGCGATCTCCCGGATCGCGGCGGACGACGTCCCCCCGCCTTTCTCGCACATGATGTCCCCGGCCGCACTGCTCAGTGCGTACGAACGCAGCTTCGGCCCGGCCCCTCCGATCTGGGCCGTGGCCGTGCGCGGGCGCACGTTCGATCTCGGAGCCCCGATCGGAGACGATGCCATGGCGCACGTCGAGCCGGCCGCGAGGGCGATCGTCGCTTTGGTGCGCGGTCCTCGCGAGCGTGGCGTTCATCGCGCCGGTCCGGCGACGGCCTGAGACGTCGCACTCGACGGCACCATCGTCATGACAGGGAGACGCGGAACGGCGCGCCACCACCGCGATCCCGCTGGCGGGC
This sequence comes from Gemmatimonas sp., assembly GCA_040379205.1. Lineage (GTDB taxonomy): Bacteria > Gemmatimonadota > Gemmatimonadetes > Gemmatimonadales > Gemmatimonadaceae > Gemmatimonas. The sequence continues at coordinate 3,081 of JBEILM010000150.1, read as the reverse complement.
GCCGCGTAGCTTGACCCACGGCACGCGTCACGTCGAACGTGATGGTAGGTTGGTGGATGGACCGGTCGGCGCCCGCAGGTCGCGCTGATCGCAAGAACCGATGACTTGACTCGTCATGAAGACCAAGATTCTCGTGTACGGAGTGCTGGGGTACACCGGCAACCTCTTCCTGGAGCGCGCGCTTGACAGGAGCCTGCCGATTGTCCTCGGCGCCAGGGAGAAGGAGCTGAGCGAGGTAGCGCAGCGGATCGGGCTGGACTATCGGGTCTTCGAAATCTGCGAGACGCAAGGCATCGCGGCTTGCCTTTCAGACATCCGGGCCGTGGTGAACCTGGCGAGCATCAGCTACGGCGTGAACAGGTTCCTGATCGACGCGTGCATACAGACCGGGACGCACTACGTGGATCTCGCGGCGGAATGCTCGGACATGATCCAGGTACTCAAGCACCACGATGCTGCGCTTGCCCGTGGGGTCATGCTGATACCGGGAGCCGGCTTCAATGTCATCATGACCGACATCGCTGGCGTCATCGCGTCCGAGTCGTTGGCTGAGCCGACCAGGCTGTGTCTGGGCTTTGCCACGTTCGGCAAGGCATCGAGGGGAACGATCAGGTCGCTGCTGAGTTTGGCCACCGAACCAGGCTACACGCGGCGCGCGGGTGAGCTCGTCGACGCACGATCCGCCCTGCAGCGGCGCACATTCCGGGCCGAAGGCAAGGACTACTCGCTGATCAGCAACGCGTCCATGGGTGATGTCATCACCAGCTTCTGGAGCACCGGTATCCGAGACATCGCTGCGTTCTCGTACTACCCGTGGATCCTGGTGCAGTTCATGAAGGGGCGCTTGAACTGGCTCAGGGTGTTCCTGAATCGATATGCCCGCTGGTTCTTTGCGTTGGGGCCGTCCGACGGGGAGCTCGAGAGCCAGCACACGTACGCGTGGGCGCAGGTGGAGAACGCGCGAGGGGGGAGTGCGAGCGTGGTCATCAAGGGTCCTCACGCGTACGTCTTCACGGTGAAGGCGATCGGGCGGATCATCGACCAGTTGGTCCGGAACAACGTCAATCCCGGGTTCACGCCGCCGTCGTTCTTCGGGCGCCCGCTGATCGAGGGGATTGATGGGGTTCGGATCACCGTTGCAGTCGACGGCGATCAGGGCCGGGTACATGACGTGCCGCGCGCTGGGGCATCCGGGCCGGATGAAGGTCTCGGGCGACCGCCACGTCGGCCTTGACGTGGCCTCGGGGGAGGCGATCTTGACTCAGGTTTTGAGTGCACCTCGTCAGCCCCCGACGCATGGTGGCATGTCAAGAGTGTGTTCAAGGCCAGAGGGTCTTCGAGAGCATGGCGTGCCGCTCGACAGGGAACCGCCGAGCCCCAAGCCGCTCCTTGACGCCAGGGCCCACGCGACGACAGCAGGAGGCTGAAGACAGTGATCAACACCGCGGTCCTCGTCACGGGAGCGACATCAGGCATAGGCAAGGCGACGGCCATGCACCTCGCACGCCTCGGGTACACCGTGTTCGCCGGCGCGTATCGCGCCAGCGATCAGGAGCTCGCCGACCTCGCTGCTGTGCCTTCGTTGACGGGTCGTGTGCAGATCGTCGATATCGATGTCACGGATGCCGAGTCGATCCAGCGGGCTTGTTCGCAGATCGAAGGCTCGATGCCAGACGGTTGGTCTTTTGTCCTCGTCAACAATGCCGGCGTCGCGTTCGGGTCTCCGCTTGAGGTCGAGAAATTGGAGAAGATGCGGCTGCAAATGGAGGTGAACTACTTCGGCGTCGTTCAGGTCGTTCGTTGCTTCTTGCCCCTGCTGCGGCGAGTGCACGGGCGCGTCATCAATATCAGCTCGATTTCAGGCGAGAGCTCCATGCCGTTCAACGGATCCTACTGCGCTTCCAAGTTCGCCTTGGAGGCGTTCGCGGACGCGCTTCGACTTGAACTGCGCCCCTGGCGGATTCACGTCTCGAACATCCTGCCCGGCGACATCAGGACCGCGATCTGGGAGAAAGCGTTGCAGGAGATCGATCGGGATACCGGCGCATGGAGTGAAGACCAGAAGAGGCTTTATCCGGCGATTCCAGCGTTCATGAAGCAGCAGGTGAAGGGGGTTGGCGGGTCAAGTCCACTTGTCGTTGCCAAGAAGGTTGCCAGTCTGATAGCCGCCAAGCGCCCGCCCGCTCGCTCGTACGTTGGCAAACGGGTCTGGTTCTACTTCTTCCTCGAGAAGCTGCCGACCCCCATCAGGGACCTGCTGATCGCCAGTCGTCTGCCCTGAAGGCCTCGCGAGGTGTTGAGAGGCGGGCGTCCACGATACGGGGGCGCGTTTTCTGAATCCACGGCGACGGCCGCGAGCCCATGCCGCGCGAGGCGGGGCGGCGGAAGGGCGCGGTAACGCGCGTGCAGGCGCTGCGTGTAGAAGAACACCCAGATTCCCGCAGGGATGAACAGGCAAATTCCCGCAGCCGCCATTGACGGGGCCGCCCCCGGCGGCCCCCTTCGTGACCGGGCTCGGCGCAGCCCGACGCCCCCGGCACGGAGGAGACGATGGCGCGGCTGCGGCAGGAGCACCTGATGGTGGCACGAGCGATGGTCGACCGGGACGTCCCGGTCCGACAGGTGGCGCGGAGCCTGGGCGTCAATGAGTCGACGCTGCGGTAGCACTTGGCCCGGCCCGAGGATGCCCCGGACGGGCGGCGCGAGCGGGCGTCGGTCTTGGATGGGTGGGAGACGCGGATCACGGAGGTGTTGGCGCGGTTTGATGATCCGCGGGTCGGCGGTCAGGCCATGGACCGCATCGAGGCTTCGGTGGTACACGGCGTGCTGCGCCGCGAGTTCGGGTTCACCGGCAGCCATCAGTCGGTGCGCCGGCACCTGACGCGGCACTATCCGGCGCGGCCGATGCGCGTCGTGCGGCGCGTCGAGAGAGGTACAATCAAAAAGTGTGGAAATGAACGGCAGACGGTGGCACCTTCTCGGGTAAGCCCATCACCCCCGGGAGAATCCCGGCCACGAAAAGGAGCCACCGCCCATGTTGAAGATCGACATCCCCTCGTCCACGTCAAGCCCGACGTGGCG
>JBEILM010000149.1:0-8999 GCA_040379205.1 Gemmatimonas sp. | reverse complement strand
GCGCGTGCTCACGCTGGCCGCGACCAACGCGGGCATCCCGACCGACATGGAGCGGCGCATCGTGCAGAAGCTGCAGGATGCGAACGTGCTTCGCCAGATCTCCGTGGTGACCCAGATCGATTCGAAGCGCACCATCCCGGTTGAGAACGCGCTGCCGACCACTGCTCTGACCACCGAGACCACCAGCATCTCCGCGTCCGATCCGACGTTCAGCGCGGCGATCGCCGTGGTGCCCTACAAGTACGCCACGCGCGTGCTCATGTCACAGGAGTTCATTGAGGACGCCATCGGCAACGGCGGACCCGGCAGCGCGCTCGACTACGTCGCCTCGAAGTGCGCGCTTTCCATCGCGCTTGCGCAGGAGTCGGCGTACACCATCGGCACTGGCAGCAGCCAGCCGCAGGGCATCACCGCGGCGACCGCGGGCATCGCGCAGGGCGTCGATCTTGGCTCTGGATCAGCCCTGACCACGGTGACCGCGGACAACCTCATCGACGCGGCCTACACCCCGAAGCCCGTCTACCGGAACAGCCCGCGCTACCGCTGGCTGATCTCCGATGCGTTCCTCCGCACTGTCCGCAAGGTGAAGAACACCGTCACCACGTCCGGCCAGCTGGAGTACATCTGGACTCCGGGCACCTCGACCGTCAACGCGCTCGTGGGTGGCATGCCCGCGACCATCGCGGGAATCCCGTACAGCGTCGGTCAGTACATGCCGACCACGACCGCGAACGATGCCATCTACGCCGTCGTGGGCGATTTCAGCTACTTCGAGATCTTCGACCGCACCGGCATCACGTCGATGCTCGACCCGTACTCGAACGCGGCCACGCACCAGACGAACCTCATCCTGTACTCGCGCACGGACAGCCACATCATGCTGCCCGAGGCGTTCGCGTACATCCGCGGCTGATTTCCCATCTCCTTGGTCCCCGCCCCCGAAAGGGGGTGCGGGGCTTTTCCCATGTCAGTACCACTCTCCACCATCAAGTCGGCACTCAAGATCGACTATGACGACGACGACGCGGATCTCATCCGCCTTCGTGAAGTCGCCCAATCGGTCGTGGAGCGGCGCACGCAGCTGAAACTTCAGCCGGGCACCGAGTCGCTGTACCTCGCGGAGTGGAAGACCACGCTCATTCCAGCGTTCCCGTTCAACGGCATCACGCACGTGAGGTACCAGAACACCTCGAACGTGCAGACCACGATGCCGAGCGGTGACTACTGGCTGGACCAGACGGACGGCCCGATTCCCGTCATCCGTTTCCTCGAATCGCCAGCCATCTACGAGGGCACCGCGATCACCGTGACCTACACGGCGGGATACAACAGCATTCCCGATCCACTGGTGCACTGCGTCATCTCGCTCGTCGGCGCGTACTACAACAACCCCGAGGCGATCCAGCCCATCGCCCTGGCGACTGTGCCGCTGTCGGTTGAATTCATCCTCGACCACTGGTCCACCAATTCGAGGATTCGCTGAATGATCAGCGGTGGCCGACTGATGCACGTGGCTACGCGGTTGACGCCGAACGGCGCGACCGATGCGCTGGGCATGCGGTCAGGCACGTTCACCGCATCGGGCACGTTCCGCTGCGACATGCGCACCGACGCGGCCACCGAGCAGCAGTACGCGGATGGCGTGGCCATCGTCAAGAATGTCGAGATCCGCACGCGCTGGCCGAACATCGCCCGCGTGAGCCTCACGGAACTTGATCGGCTGCAGGTGCGCGGGCGCACGCTCAAGATAAACGGCATCCGCGATCTCGACGAGGCGGGCCGAGTCGCCGTCATCGACTGCACGGAGGTGACGTGATGCCGAGCATAGAAAGCGCGGTACGCGCCATGCTTACCAGCGCCACGGGCGGAGACATCGCCGCGCTGCCGGATGCGCGGATCACCCACGGATTCCGTCTGCAGGAAACCGCGCTACCGGCGATCACCTTCGAGGTCGAGCGCACGGAGTACATCACCATCGGCGCGACTCCGCTCCAGATGGCGAACGTGGAGCTGCGCGTCATCGCGGAAACCACGACGGCGGCGCTGGCGTTCGAGGATGACATCGTTGGCGCTGTGCGGCTTGGCACGTTCGACAGCATTCCGTTCAAGGCCGTGGATTTCTCCGGGCGGCAAGTCGAGCCACCAAGCGTGGCTGACGGCGACGAGGCCGAGCCCGCGCAGTTGGTTTGCTATTTCACGATCTACTACTAGGAGTCGCCATGGCGATCAATTCGGCTCTTTCCAGCTTCTCTTTCAACGGCAACGTGGTGTCCGACTGTGGAACCGCGACCGTTTCGCTGCAGCGCCCCGCGCTCGAACTGACCAGCATCGGTGATGCCGCGCAGCGTTTCCTTGCGGGAGTCGGTGGCGCTACTGCAAGCCTTGAGATCTTCCACGATCTCGACAACGCGCCCCACAAGGCGATGGTTGATCAGCTGAACGATGCATCGGCTGCGGTCGCTGTTGTGATCACGCTGGAGACTGGCGAGACGTTTACCGGAAACGGTTTCTGCACGGGTTACGAGGTGACGGCGCAGGCGGGAAGCCTCGTGCGCGCGAATGTCACCATCCAGTTCACCAGCGCGTCCGGCTCTTCCTCCAAGCCCGTCACCATTGCGAACGTCTAAATGGCCGCAAACGCCAAGGTAGCTTCCCTCTCCGTCAAGATCGGGTCCACGTGGACCACGGTCGCGGAAGTCGGCACGGCGACCATCTCCGTCCAGCGCGGCGCGCAGGAAGTGACGGAGTGGGACAACAACGACGCGCAGTACCTCCGCGGCGTGTCGCGCACGACGGTGCAGTTCGAGTGCTACTGGGACGTTTCGGTCAGCACCCATACGAAGTTCGAGAATGACGTGATAACGGCGGCGGAAACGGAGATACGTTTCGGGCTGTCGTATCCGCCCACGCCGACCGTGCGCATCTACGAAGGCAAGTGCGTCGTGACGGGCTATGAGATCACGGCACGGAACGGCGACCTGATCCGCGCGAACATCACGGTCCAAATGGCCACGGGAATGACGGTGTCATGAGCAGCATCCGAGACATCATCAAACTCAAGAATGTCCCCAGCGTGGTCGAGGGCGCGCCCGTGGCGCTGCGCCGACCAAGCGCGCTCGACTTGCTTGAGGCGCTGCAGTTCGCGGAGAAGACACCCCAGCAGATGCTGGCGTGGTTCTGCTGGCGTCATCTGCTGGACGAGGCGGGAAACCCAGTCTTTGACACGCTCGAAGCGGCGCTGGCTGCGGATGCGTCCGTGATCATGCGCGCCGGGCAGCAGATTGAAGCCCTGTACGGAGAAGGCCGGGACTGACGGAGGGCCAGCGCACGGTGCTGCGCTGCGCCCTGAATCATTCGAGCACCGATCTTGAATCCCTTTCTGTGGCGGTGATCAATGTTGAACTTGATATCCCGGATTGGGAGGGCATCCGCCGCAGGATCAACGCCCGGAAGGGCGACGGGCAGGGGGTCGGGCTACATCACGGCCACGGTGGACAAGTCATCGCTGGCCAGACTCACGCGCCAGCTCGAATCCGTGGACAAGAAGGTCCGCGACAAGGTCGCCAAGACCGCGCTGCGCGAATGGGGTAAGCAAGTTCGCCGCGTGACAAAGGCCGCTGCGTGGAATCGCGCCGAGCGCACCAAGAAGCAAATCACCATGAAGGTGAAGGTGTACAAGCGCGCCATCTGGGCGGGCGTCGGCGTGAAGACCGACCGAATCCGCAGGGGGAATAAGGCCGTCCGGCCCGGGCGCTACAGCGCGTACGTCGGCTGGAAGGCCCACTTTATGGAAGTCGGCTGGCACGCATGGCCGAAGGGCAAGAGCGGCAACACCGAGCGCGTGCAGCAAGTGCTGCGGAATAACGAGATCGACGCTGGACGCCCGCGCATCATCAAGTACAAGCGCACGCTCAATGGCAAGGTGATCGTGCAGGCCACGCGGGAGCGCAAGCGCGCTGTCTCGAAGAGCACTGCCCGAGGCGGCGGCGGGCGCGGCTGGAAGAAAGGCCTGCGCGGACACAAAGGCGTATTCCAGTCGCAATACGCCCGGCACTACATCTGGAAGGGCTGGCAGCACGGAAAGCGCATCGCGCCGAACCTCGTGGTGCGCGGAATTGAGGAAGGGCTGCGCGAAGCAGCGAGGGCCGCATGACCGCGATTACACCACTAAAGATCCCGATCACGGTCAACACCAGCCAAGTCGCCCCGGCGATGAAGGGCGTGGAGAAGACCGTTGCCGACAGCGCGCAGCGCATCTCGAAGATCCGAGGTGCTATCACGCCAGCCCTGGGCGGTCTAGGCCTTGGCCAAGGCGCGTCGATGCTGGGCGGTTTCACGCAGCTGGGCGGCGGCGCGGGCGCGGGCGCGGCAGTGGTTGGCGCGGGCGCGATGGGCCTTGCCGCACCGCTCAAGTTGTCGCAGATGTATCTTTCTAGCATGGCCACGGCCAGCCAAGGCGCGTCCGAAGCGTTGATGAAGTTCAACGAGTCCGGGCAGCAGACCTACGCGGCGAATAGCGCCCTGCTGCAGCAGTACGCGCAGCTGGAGCAGCGCGCCAAAGGGCTAGCGGGCGATCAGACCAGCCTCACGGGCAACTTCATGGTTGGCGCAGCCCGCGGCGGCGCTACCTCGTTCCTCGACCGCGAAGCCGCGATCATCTCCGAGGGCTGGAAGGGAATCGGCGCGTTCGTCGGCACCCTCGCTGGCGGCGGCAGCTTCAAGGAAGCCGCACTGCAGGAGCAGTTGACGGGCACGATGTCGGAATCGGAAGCCGCTAGGCTGCAGACCGAGATGGCGAAGGCCCGGCAGGCCAACGGCATGAACGCCATCGACGTGCTCGTGCCGATTCTGGGCACGCTCAAGTTGATCAAGGAATATCTATGAACGTCGGCGCTATCTACACCTCCTACAAGACCGGATACACGGCCCGAGTCGGGGAACTTGGTCAGCCCTCCACGATCACGGAGGAAATCACGATCAAGAAGAACGATGACACGCCGATCAAGCCGGATCAGGAGTGGGACGCCATCGTTTTGGAGGGCGGTCATCTCCCAGAGATCAACGGCCTGTATTTCAGCACCCCTCCGGCTGGAGCGACGTGGGAAGCGTTCCTGCGATGCCGTAGCCACAGCTGGCGCAGCGGCCCGCGCGGCATCCTCATCGCCGCGGTTGAATACTCGACCATGTACATGCTCGACCCGGCAGCAACCACCGAGCGGTATGTGCTGCCGTCAAGCGTTGACTACGCAAGCCGTTCCCGCTCCGTCACGCTGTACCGCACCTCGTGGACCACGCAGCCGCCCACAACGTCGGCCAACATCACTGCGGACATCGGTGGTAACGCCATCGGTGGCGGATTCGTCGGCAAGCCCGATCAGGTGAATCAGGTTGCTATTCGGGTGAAGACCACGCTGGATGCCGACGCCGTTGACATGGACGCCGTCTACGGCAACCGATACACCATCGTGGGCAAGCGGAACACCGACGCTGTCGGTGGATTCCCCGCGTACTCGCTGGTGTGCGAGGGCGTGAGCGCCGCGAAAGTCGGCGGGGGCTACGAGTTCTACGAAGTCACGTTCGATCTCGTGTGGGACCGCTGGTACCACTTCGAGCAAGTGCCGACCATCGCGGAAGCGGGGCTGCCCCGGCAGAACAGCAGCTTCGGGCCGGACGAAGTGAAGTGGCAGCGCCTCGAACTGCCGACCGCTGCGTTCCTTCCGATCATGTTCCCCGCGATCCCCGGGCCGGGCACCGACACAGCATGGCAAGACCGCACCCTCAAGGGATTCTGGGTCCCATGAGTTTCCTAGGTGACATCCGCCGTCAGCAACTCGACATCCAGCGGGTGGCGTCGAAGTCGCCGCAGTACCCGTCCATGGGACAGGGCATGGTGTTGATGAAGGTGATCAGCAGCACGCTGATCACGGGCAGCGACAAGCGCTACCTCTACACGCTGCGCGAGGCAGTGGTGTCGGCCAGCCCGACCTACGCGCCGACGCAGTCGGTAAACCTTCCGCAGTACTTCGGCCTGTCGGTGTCGGAACTGTCCAACGCCGGGCCGACCTACGCGTACGGCATCACCGCTGGCAACGTGCCCGGCGGATTCAACGCCGTGGCTATCCCCAACAACTCGTACTGTGCGGCTTTCCCGCACTACACAACCGAAGGCGATGTCGTGTTCCTGATCGTGAACACGCAGGCCATCGACGGAGCGTGCATCCCATAATGGCACACCCAAGCGACACCCCACAACGGGACATCATCATTGAGAGCGGCAGCACGTTCACCATGGTCGTGACGTGGACGGGCAACGTGGCGGGCCAGAGTTTCGCCATGAAGGGCCGCGCATCGCACGGCTCGTCCACCATCGTGTTCGATCTCTCGACCCTGAACGGCGACATTGCTGCCGTTCACAGCGGCGGGGAAACACACATCACCGTCACCATCGCCGCTACCGCTACGGCGGCTTTCACCGCACCCCAGTACGGGGTGTACGATCTCGAGGGCACTACCGCTGGAGTCACCACGCGGTTTGCCGAAGGCACGTACTACATCACTCCGAACGCCACGAGGTAACACCATGGGATACAAGTTCTGCCGCCCGACTGCGGGCGCCGCTGCGTACACGGCACTGGACACGATCAAGGGCGAGGTGAACACGCTCCTGATCAACAGCACGGGCAACATCATCCGCGTTGTCGGACCCGCAGCCGACGCAACCGCTGCCGCTGCGCTGGACACTGCTGGCATCTACATGCGCATGGAATCTTCCGCCGCTGCCGTCTACCTGTTCAACTGCGATCCATCGCAAACGTGGATCAAGACCGAGTCGGGCGGCGGATCTCTCTGCGCCCAGTTCAACTGGTGACACCATGGACGTGGGAACGCTTGCCGGGGCACTGGGCATCATCGCATCCGTGGTCACCACGACGATGGTTGTTGTCGGCAAGCTGACGCGCGTAGAAGTGATGCTGGCCGAGCTGCGCGCGACCATGGCCCATTACGAAAGCCGCATCGCGGCGCTCGAAAGGAAGCAACATGAAAGGCAACCGTAAGACCACGTTCGCGGGCATCGCGGCCATCCTCACGGCAGCGGCAGGCATCCTGAACGGGTGGCCCGAGGCCGTCGATTGGCCGGCGGCGATCTCCGCGATCATCGCTGGCGTGGGCCTCATCATGGCGAAGGACGCCGAGAAGGGTGCTTGAACGCTTGCTCACCAACATCGCCATCGCCATCCTCGCGCACTACGCGCGAAGGCCGCGCGCCGTCGATGCGGACAATGATCCGCGCCGCGCTCGTGCTGCCGATGCTGTGCGCGAGTGGCTGCGGCGAAACGGTTCTGGTGCGTAGCGGCTCTCCCGTACGCATTGCCGAGCCCGTCTACGTGTTTCAGCTCGAGGGTGGCGAGTGGGTGCGCAGCGCCCAGCGCGTCGACGTGCGCGGCTGGTACGCCGTGTCGCCGGAGGAGGTCGAGTGAGCAACCTCTACAAGTGGTGCTGCTGCGGCGACCAGGGCGATCCGTGCGCGCCAGCGTGCGAATGCGATTCGTCCTACATCATCTCCGCGATGAGCGGGCAACTCGCCTTCGAGGCATCGACCACGAACGTAGCGCCGTGCACCACGCTGTGTGATCAGTACGACGGCGGCAACATCCAGACGTACGTCGGACTCAACATCACGCTGTTTCAAGGCAACACGCAGGCGCTGGCGCGCCCGGTAGGCAAGTGCTGCTATCAGGCATACGGCGAGTTCAACGGCACCTACAACTTCAATTTGACGCAACGATGGTTCTGCTGCGGCATCGGGCAAGGAACCGTCTGCACGCACACCGATAACGCCACGGGCAGCATCACGCTTCCGTTCTGCTACACGGCCTACTGCGATCCGCTGGCGTACAACAACGGCCCCGGCTGGGTACACACGCTGACCATCTGCGGCTTCTGCCACGGCAACATCCAAGTGGTCACGTCACCCCCGACGCTGCAGGAGTGCATCGACGGCATTTCGTGCGACGAGCTGCCGCTTGCCCGCTACGGACTCTGCTTCGGTGGCGCGACCTACGAATGGCGCACTCCGCTGAAGTGCCTCGACATCATCAACCGAAACACCGAGGTGAACCCCATCGGGCCGTGCATCCAACCGGGCCCGTGCGCGGTGGCCGATGGTGACGGGCCGTGCATTCCGACTGCCGTGCAGCAGTCGCTGCTCAATGGCCCGTTCAGCCCGTACGTCGTGGCCGAGTTCACCGGGGGAAACCCAAAGCCCGAGGAGTGCGACGAGACCAGCATCGGAACCTTCCCCGGCAGCAGTGGGCCGTGGACCATCGCGCTGAACTGCGTGAGTCACAAGGATGTCTGCACGGGCGGATATGACTACACCTCCGACTGCTGCCGCGCGGAACTTTCCTATGGGTTCAACTTCCCCGTCATCGTGTGAGTACATGGCTGACGGGCGGTGCACCAACCGCCTTGCGCTGCCCCTGTACGGCCCTCGACCGTCCAAGGGTGTCTGCGGGCAGTGCCAGCATCGGAACGGCCTGCGGGGGCTGGGCGATGCCGTAGCGTGGCTGCTGTCGTGGACCCCAGCCGTGCGGCTGCAGCGGCGGGGCTGCAAGGCCTGCAAGCAACGGCAAACCGCCATGAACGCGGCGGTGCCGTTCCAGCCGAGCGCGAATCAACGGAAATGTGGAACTTGCGCTCAAGCGCGCCCCGTTGATTAGCCGAATGATTATGGTAGGGGCATGTCGAACAACCCCTACAAACGTTTCGGCGTTGCCATGACCGCGGAGACCTACCAGAAGACGAGGCGGCTGGCGTCCGATCTTTCGGTGCCCATGTCTCAAGTCGTGGCCGAAGCAATCAACCACTTCGTGCTGATCAAGTTCGGCACGGAACTTCAAGAGGAGAATCGCCCGTGGAAACCGTCGCGTTCGCAGCCTTGGTCACGTTCCTCGTCGCCTGCACCATTTTCCCCCTCTTCGATGACAGGAACGCCCGAT
>JBEILM010000148.1:0-9094 GCA_040379205.1 Gemmatimonas sp. | reverse complement strand
GGCGGCGACCCTGCCACGGGCTGGCCCGCTTCGGCCCGCGGCGACGCGGCCGGCTTGGCGCGCGGAGCCGGCTTGCCGGCACGGCGTGCCGCCTCGGCTTCCTGCGCCGCCGTGCGACGGGCGGCCTTTTCGGCCGCACGCGCCCGGTCCTCCGCCTTCTTCTTGCGGATCTCGGCGATGCGTTCGGCGAGCGGCACTTCGAGCTTCGCCTGCGGCTTGGCGGTGTAGTCGAAGTCGGGCACCGTCACACGCGGCAGCTGCTTCTTGATGGCGCGCTCGATGAGCTTGAGTTCGCCCTCTTCCTCGGGGCTCACGAACGTGAACGCCTCACCCGTCGCCTCGGCACGCGCCGTGCGCCCCACGCGATGGATGTAGTCTTCGGCAGCCACCGGCACGTCGAAGTTGACCACATGACCGAGCGCTTCGACGTCGATACCGCGGGCGGCGATGTCGGTGGCGACGAGCACCTGGTACGCGCCGTCCTTGAAGCCGGCGAGGGCCTGCGTACGCTGGGCCTGCGAGCGATTGCCGTGAATGCGCTCGGCCTTGATGCCGGCGGTCACGAGCTGACTGGCCAGACGGTTGGCGCGATGTTTGGTGCGCGTGAACACCAGCGCCTGCGGCATGTCGCCGCGCTTGAGCAGCGCCACGAGGAGGGCGCTCTTGAGGTCCTGCGAGACGGGATAGACGGCCTGCGTGATGCCCTTGGCTGGTGCCGCCTGCCGCTGGAGGTTGAGAGTGACCGGCTTGTTCAGCATCTCCTGCGACAGCGCCGCAATCGGCGCCGGCATGGTGGCGCTGAAGAACAGCGTCTGCCGCTTGGTGGTGGGCAGGTGGCGCAGAATTCTCTTGATCTCGGGCAGGAAGCCCATGTCGAGCATGCGATCGGCTTCGTCGAGCACGAGGTACTCGAGCTTGTCGAGCTTTGCGTACGGCTGCCGGAAATGATCGAGCAGACGGCCCGGGGTGGCGACAATGACGTCGACGCCGCTGCGGAAGGCGTGCTCCTGCGGCCCCATGCCCACGCCGCCGAACACGGCTGCGCCGGTGAGCGGCGTGTGCACGGTGACGTCGTTGAGGCTGTCGAGAATCTGGGCCGCGAGTTCACGCGTGGGGGTGAGCACCAGCGCGCGCGTGTGGCCGCGCGGCTTGCTCATGAGCTGGTGCAGAATCGGGAGCAGGAACGCGTAGGTCTTGCCGCTGCCGGTCATGGCGCAGGCGAGCACGTCCTTCCCTTCGAGGGCCGGCGGAATGGCCTCGCCCTGGATGGGCGTGGGGCGCGCGAAGCCAAGTTCCTTGAGGCCCTGCAGGAGACTCGGGTGCAGTTGCAGCGTGGTGAACGTCGGTGAAGCAGTCACGTCTGGTCTTTGGGGTTGTTGTGTATCCCTGAAAGCTCACCCATCGGCGGTCGGGCCGCTACGGGCAGACGTCACCCCGTCGCCGCGATCTCCTCGCCGGGATTGATGAACTGGTCCTGCTCGAGCCGGAACTGCCGATCGTACAGCTCGCGGTACCGACCTCCGAGGGCCAGCAGCTGCTGATGCGTGCCGCGCTCGATGATCTGCCCCTTCTCGAGCACCAGGATCTGATCGGCACTGGTGATGGTGGAGAGCCGGTGCGCGATCACGAATGTGGTGCGGCCGGCGCGCAGGCGGCGCAGCCCTTCCTGGATGAGATGCTCACTCTCCGAGTCGAGACTGGACGTGGCTTCGTCGAGGATGAGCACGCGCGGGTCGGCAAGAATGGCGCGGGCGATGGCCACGCGCTGCCGCTGGCCGCCCGACAGCTTCACGCCACGCTCGCCCACGATGGTGTCGTAGCCCTCGGGGAACTGGCTGATGAAGTCGTGCGCGTTGGCGATCTTCGCCACCTGCACGATCTCCTCGTCGCTCGCACCCGGCTTGGTGAAGGCGATGTTCTCCTTGACCGTGCCATCGAAGAGGAAGTTGTCCTGCATCACCACGCCGAGGTGCTGGCGGTAGTCGCGCAGCTTGAGATCGCTCACCGGCGTGCCGTCCACGCGAATGCGCCCCTGCTGCGGCTGGGCGAAGGCCATGATGAGCGAGATCATGGTGCTCTTGCCGCTGCCGCTGGAGCCGACGAGTGCGGTCGTGGTGCCCGCCGGCGCGTCGAAGGACACGTCGCGAAGCACCGGCACACCCGCCTCGTACCCGAAGGAGACGTGCTCGAACGCCACATGCCCGACCACGGCCGGCACGGCCTGCTTGTTGGCGTCCTCCTGATCTTCGGTGGCCATCTCTCGCAGCTCGCGGATGCGGTCGAGCCCCGCGAAGGCTTCGGTGATCTGGGTGCCGATGCTCGCGATGGAGATGAGCGGCGCCGTGACCATCGCAATGAAGATGCCGAAGGTGAGCAGGCTGCCAATGGTCATGCGACCCAGGATCACGTCACGGCCACCGATGTAGATGGCGATGACCCCGATCACGCCCACCACCGCCAGACCGATCGTGCCCGTGAGTGACGTGCCGGTGATGGTCTTGGCGATGTTGCGGAACAGTCGCTGCACGCCTTCGCCGAACACCCGCTTCTCGCGCTCCTCGGCCGTGTACACCTTGATCAGACGAATGCCGCCCAGCGTTTCCGTGAGCCGCCCGGTGACCTCGGCCTGGATGACACTGCGTTCACGGAAGATGGGACGCAGCCGCTTGAAGGCGATGCTCAGGCCGGCACCGAACACGACCAGCGGGATGACCGCTGCCAGCGTCAACCGCCAGTTGAGGTAGATCAGCACCGCCATGGCCGCGATGGCGCTGAGAATGCCCCCGGTGAGCTGAATGAGCCCCGTGCCGATGAGATTGCGAATGCCCTCGGGGTCGCTCATGACGCGCGACACCAGCACCCCGCTCTTGGTGCTGTCGAAGTACCGCACCGGCAGACGGATGAGATGCCCCTGCACCTCCTCGCGCAACCGGGCGATGGCCTGCTGCGCGGCCACGCTCACCACCTGCGAGAGCGCATAGCCGGTGATGGCCTGCACGATCGTGGCGGCGAGGCCGGCCAGGGCGATGAGGCCGAGCAACCGGACGTCCTTGCCGGGCACCACCGTGTCGAACACGTACTTGGTGGACAGCGGGAGCACGAAACCGGAGGCGCGACTGATCACCATGAGCACCAAGCCGATCCCGACCGACCGGCGGTGTTCCCACATCAGCGTGCGCGCTTCCGCCCACGCGCGCTTGGTGTCGTACTTGGGCTTTCCCTTGGGAGGATTCATCCCTGCAATGTACAGGACGGCCCAAGGGCGGGGGCGCGCCCGGCCCCCCGGCACGGTATGTTACAGGGGTCACACCCAGCCTCTTCATCGGATCGTATGTTCATACCGAGTCAAGAAATCCTCGCCAAGGTGGAAGTGCTCGCCGACCTCGAACCGGTCGTCGACGAACTCATGACCGCCCACGAGGCCAAGCGCATCCTGTGGTTCCCGTCCGAACTGCTCGCCCCGGAACCGGACACGGACCCCGATGAGCACGTCAAGCAGCTCCGGGAGCGCGCCCGCGGCATCTCCATGCCGGCCCGCATCGCCCTGGCGCTCAACACGCTCACCGAGGAAGGCCTGCCGCACTTCCACCGCCTGCTCGCCACCTACCTTGGCGGCGACACCTTCTGGGCGAAGTGGAACAACCTGTGGACCGCCGAGGAAGACCGGCACGGCGCGGTACTGCACGACTACGCACACGACAGCCGCATCCTCGACAACCCGGTGCTCGAGCGCATGCAGTTCGAGTACCTCAAGGCCGGGTTCGAGCCCGAGTGGGACAAGGACCCGTACCGCGTCTTCGTCTACACGTCGTTGCAGGAGCGGGCCACGCAGGTGAGCCACGCCAACACCGGCAAGCTCGCCGCCGAGTACGAGCCGCTCATCGGCGAAGTGCTGGCCAACGTGGCCAAGGAAGAAGCCCGGCACTACGTGTTCTACCGCGAGATCTTCAAGCGTGTGCTGGAGCGCGACCCCAGCAATGCCATGATCTCGGCGTCGCTCGTCATGCCGAGCATCGACATGCCGGGAGTGAACATGCCGCACTTCCGCGAGATGGCCGATGTCATTCGCCGGGCCGGCATCTACGGACCGCGCGAGTACATCAAGATCGTCGAGGACCTCATCAAGTTCTGGACGCTCGACAAGGTCGAGGGGCTGAACGAGGCCGGCAAGAAGGCACAGCAGAAGATCATGGGCATCACCGCGCGCCTCGAGCGCATTGCCGACGCCATGGAGACCCGCAGCCGGGCCAAGACCTTCCAGTTCAACGTGGCCTTCGCGCGCGAATTCGCGATGGAGTGAGCGGGAGTCCGCTACAGACGTCAGACGGGACCTGATCACGCGGAGACAAGGAGGCGAGAAGACAACGATATCACGAGCTTGGCGCCCTTTTCATTCAAGAAGTGAAACGGCGCCAACCCATCGATGTCGTTGCCTCCTCGCCTCCTTGTCTCTGCGTGATCAGGCAAGCCTCCAGTCTCAAAGAAGACCGAACCGTCACCCGCTGTTCCGCAGCCCCGCCGCGATGCCATTGATGGTGATGTGAATGCCGCGCCGTACGAGTTCGTCGCCGTCGGCACCAGCCGCCACGCTGGCCCGGTGTCGCACCAGCAGCGCGATCTGCAGGTGATTGAGCGGGTCCATGTACGGAAACCGGTTGGCGATCGAACGCGCCAGCAGCGGATTGTCGGCGAGCAACGTGCGCTGCCCCGTAATCTGCCGCAGCGCGTCGCGCGTGCGATGCCACTCGGCCTCGATCGCTCCGAATACCTGCGCCCGTAGCGCGCCATCGGTGACCAGCTCCGCATAGCGCGACGCCACCCGCAGGTCGCTCTTGGCCAGCACCATGTCCACATTGCTGAGCAGTGTCCGGAAGAAGGGCCACCCCTGCGCCATGCGCTGCAGCACCGGCAGCCCATCGGGGGTCTCCTGCAACCACTGCGACACCGCACTGCCGAAGCCGTACCACCCCGGCAGCATGCAGCGGCACTGCGCCCACGCGAACACCCACGGAATGGCTCGCAGATCCTCGATGCGATCCGACGCCGTGCGTGACGCCGGCCGGCTGCCGATGTTGAGCGTCGCGATCTCGGCCAGCGGTGTCGACTCGCGGAAGTACTGCGTGAACCCCGGCGTCTCGTACACCAGCGCGCGGTAGGCGGCAAACGCGAACGCCGACAGCCGCTCCATGACCGGGTGGAACACCTCCGCGCGCCCGGCTTCGTTCTCGTGATCGGTGAGCGTGGCCTCGAGCGTGGCGGCCACCAGCAGTTCGAGGTTGCGGCGCCCGACGTCGGGGGTGGCGTACTTGGAGGCGATCACCTCACCCTGCTCGGTGATGCGGATCTGCCCCGTGACCGCCCCCGAGGGCTGCGCCAGGATGGCGTCGTAGCTGGGCCCGCCGCCGCGTCCCACGGAGCCACCGCGACCGTGAAACAGTCGGAGGCGCACACCGTGCGCTGCGACCACGCGCATCAGCGCCAGCTCGGCCTGATACAGCTCCCACCCCGAGGTCAAGAAGCCGCCGTCCTTGTTGCTGTCGGAGTACCCCAGCATGACCTCCTGCAGGTCACCACGGGTACGCACCAGCGCCCGGTAAGCCGGGAGCGAGAAGGCGGCCTGCATGGTCTCGCCTGCGCGCCGCAGATCGGCAATGGTTTCGAAGAGGGGCACGATGTCGAGGCCGAGATCCGGTGAGCCACCGCCGTGCGCCAGCCCCGCTTCCTTGAGCAGCAGTGCCACCTCGAGCAGATCGGACACGCCGTCGCACTTCGAGATGACGTAGTGCGGAATCGCCGCGTGACCGTAGCGTTCACGCATGGCGCGGGCGGCGAACACGATGGCCAGCTCACCGGTCGCTTCGGGCGAGTAGCCGAGATTCGGTGAGTAGAGCGGCCGCGTGCCCTGCACTTCGTCGGACAACAGGGCCACCCGCGCCGCTTCATCGAGCGCGCGATAGTCCGCGCACACCCCCGCCTGCGCCAACAGCTCGGCGACCACCCGCTCGTGCACGTCGGCGTTCTGCCGCAGGTCGAGCGGCGCGAGATGGAAGCCGAACACCTCCACCGCCGTGACCAGGCGGCGCAGCCGCCCATCGGCGAGCAGGGCCAACCCGGTGGCATCGAGCGAATCGCGAATGACACACAGATCGGCCCGGAACACCGCCGCCTGGGCGTAAGGTGCGGCGTCACCCAGCGCGGCGCGCACCGGTGCCGGCAGGCCGAGGGCACGCATGGTTGCCGCGAGGCGGGCATAGATGCCGCTCAAGGCGCGCCGATAGGGTTCGTCCTGGCGCTGCACGGACGTATCCGGCGACGCTGCGGCCAGCGCCTCGAGCGCCGGCGTGCCCGCGCGGAGCACGCGGGATACCGACAGCGCTTTGCCGAGCGCATGCACCTCGCCCAGATAGAAGTCGAACGCCGCGCCCGACTGCAGCCGCAGGGTATCCTGCAGGATGTCGGCGGTGACGTACGGATTGCCGTCGCGATCGCCGCCGATCCAGCTGCCGACCTGCAGGAACGTGCCCGGCGTCCACGCGGCGTCGGGGAAGCGCGCGTGCAGCAGCGCTTCGGTGGTCGCGTAGAGCCGTGGCACTTCGGTGAAGAAGGTGCTCTGGAAGTACGCAATGCCGTTCTTGACTTCGTCGAGCACGCGTAGCCGCTCGCCACGTACGAGTCGCGTATGCCAGAGCGTCAGCACGTGGCGCGTGAGCGCCGCGTCGCTGTCGGCCCGCTCCTCGGGAGTGAGCGCCACACGGTCGCGCTGCTCCAGCAGCGCGGCGATCTCCTGCAGCGCCTGCAGCGTGCTCTGTCGCTGCACCTCGGTGGGGTGCGCGGTGAGCACCGGCGACACCAGCGCCTCACGGAAGAACGCCGTCAACCGTTCGCGGGCGACCGCGTCGTCGCCGAGCGCCTCGCGCACCGCATCGATGGCGAACGCCAGCGTCCCGGCGCGCGGCGGTGAGTCCATGAGTTCGTGGGCCCGGCGCCGCCGGGCGCGGTGGGTGTCCTCGGCGATGTTGGCCAGCTGCAGGAAGTACGCGAAGGCCCGCACCACGCGCAGCGCCGTATCGGGCGACAGGTCGTCGAGCAGGTCGTGCAGACGGGCCCGGTCTTCGGCCCGCCCCTCGCGGGCGAAACGCACGGCGGCCTGTCGCACCGCCTCCACCAGCTCGAACACCGGTGCCCCCTCGTGGGCGCGCACGGCGTCGCCAAGCAGGCGCCCGAGCAGGCGGATGTCATCGCGGAGGGGGAGGTCCTTGTCGGTCGCAGGCACGGTCATGCCGCAAACTACGCCTTTTGACGGCGAACGGCGGGAACTCCGATAGCGCTACTGAAACGGCGTCATGACGAACGGCGTGATCAGGGTATCGGAGACGACGGTTTGCATACCGACGTCGAGCCGCCACACCTCTCCACGGTAGCGCGGAGCGGAGGGCCTCAGCCACACCCGACCGCCAGTATCGACGGCAAGCCGAGAGATGCGCGCGGCATGGCGTATCGGCAGGATGGCGCCTTCCGGGACTCCCAAACGTCGGTACTCGTCCGCAGACATATCCTCGGCGAATCGCTCCGGGAGTGCGATGCGCATTGCGAGCGAATCGCCACGCGCCCGATCGACAATCCACAGAGAATCGGTGTGTCCGTCCGCATAGACAAGGCACGTTCCGCGCATGTCCACGCTCGGCTGCGCTTCGGCCGCACCGCGCCCCACACGGCCCATGGCATTGCGTGGCCAAGGTAGTGTTCTGAAACGCGCCCACGCCGTGACGTCGCCGCTGCGTCGTTGCACCAGCAGAAACTCGAACGATCCGCGATCGGCGCCCTGTGCCTCCCATGACGGCGCACGTTCGTAGGCGAGCACCACGCGTTCGGCATCGAGCCATCGAATCTGATGAATCTGATTGAATCCGCTGACCACGGTAGTCGGGATGTTCACGGCGTGCCGAAAGCCGGTGGTATCGCCGAACAGCAGGCGCCGACCGTCGAAGACGACTAAATCCGTACCGCGCGCATCGATCCAACGCGCATCGCGAATCAACAGGCGCTCGCTAAGGGCAAACGGTTGAAACTCCAGCGGACCCTGGCCTGTCCGTCCGAACACGCGCCGACTCGCCCCTGTGCCATCGAAAAGGACGACCTGCCCCGCGCGCAGGTCGAGGCCAACGAAACCGCCAGGCACCCGTGCGACCCCACCGATGAAGTCGTGATCGTCGAGGGTGGGCACACGCGAGCGAGCTAGGGACGTGTCGATAAAGGCGTCGAGGCATGACCGCTTGACATGGCCTTGTTGAATGGTTCCGCTGTCGCAGCCCATCGTAAGGGCCGGCAGGCAAGCGGTTGCGAAGCGAAGGAGAGTCGTCGCGATCTTCCGCATTGGGGGCTCATCATGATTGCGAAGATGACCAAATTCGCGTTCGGTCGGGGCGCGGACCGAACCCGATGCAACTACCGGGGTGCGGTGCTGCAGCGAGCGACGTCCCTGCCATAACCAGACCAAGGATGCGAAGGCTTCTCATTGCGGACCATCCGAAGAAAGGGTTTTCGAATTGACTGCGGCATTTTCTACTCCTCGGCGCTACGAGCCCCCACGAAGCGCCGTCCCTTGTCCAATCGAATCGAAACTGAGGTTACGGGAGATAGGGGGGACTGTCGAGGAGGTACCTTCCGCCAGTTGTTGAAACTGAGGGGCAATAACTGAGCAATATCGGCTCGCACGCTAGCGCCGTAGTCCTTCGACCACGACATCCGGAAAATCCCCGAAAATCCCATCCACACCCAGCCGCACCATCTCCCGCACCTCGGCCACCGGATCGCCGCCGTAGCGCTTGGCCAGGAACGCCGGCTCCGAGCGCATCGTCCACACATGCACCCGCAGGCCGGCCGCATGCGCATCGCGCACCGCGCTGGTCGGCACGCTGGCCGAGTCGGCGCCCACGAGCATGCGCTGGTTCACCCCGATGGCGTCGGCGAAGGTGGCGATTTCCTGCAGCCCGGCGGGCGTGACCCACTGGGTGCCCGTACGCCGGTCGCCGGCCAGCGCGCGGTCGTGCGGTACAGACGGCCCCGCCAGCAGCAGCACGAGCGGCACCCGCGT
>JBEILM010000147.1:0-9169 GCA_040379205.1 Gemmatimonas sp. | reverse complement strand
GTCGGCGATCACGACGTTGGTGCTGCCGACGGCTGCTCGCGCGGGGCAGCGCGGCGTGCCGCTGTGGGTGCTGAACCGCGGCACCGCGCAGCTGGTCGTGCGCCGGCCGAGCGACAACGCCGTGGTGTGGACGCTCGCCGCCGGCTCCGCGGCGTGCTTCATGCTCGGTTCCGACTGGCTCGGCTGGCCGCTGGCGTCCATCCAGTTCGGCAGCGTGTTCCCGGCGCTGCGCTTCACCGTCGAGGTCTCGGCCAACACCGCGAACCTAAACCTGCTCGAGCGCGTCATCGCGCAGGGCTACGACGGTGCGCAGCCGGCGACCGTGACGTGCCGCGTGCGATCTGGCGCTGCGATCGGGGCCACGAACCGCCTCGAACGAGCCTTCACGACCGGCAACACTTTTGGCGGCGTCTCGTGGGCAGCGGGATCGCGCGTGCTGCTGGTCGTCGAAGCCAATGCCCTCGTCGGCGGATGGGGTGGAGGTGGCGGCCGCGGTGGCGTGCCAGGCACCGGCGCTGCCGCCGGCATGGCCGGCGAGGACGGCGGGCAGGCGATCCGCGCGGAGATCCCGCTCCTCGTCGACTGTCAGGGCCTGATCTTCGGCGGCGGCGGCGGTGGCGGCGGCGGTGGTGCGTCGACCACGTCGCCGAACGTCATCGGCGGCGGCGGCGGCGGCGGTCGTGGCGCCAACATGGCGACCGGCGGCGTGCTCATCGGGTCGCTCGGTGGCGGCGCGACAGCGCCGGCTGGCGTTGGCGATCCCGGCGGCGTCGTTGTCGGAGGAGGCCGCGGGCCTGGACCGCTGCCGCCGGAGTCACCGGACCCGTACGCCTGGATGAGCGGGCTCGGCACCGGTGGCGGCGGCAACGGTGGAACCGGCGGCACAACGGGGGCGCTCTCTGCCGGCATCGGGTTCACCGGCACGACGGCTGTGCTTCCGGGTGGCGGCGCCGGCGCTGCCGGCGGGCTCGGTGGCCAGCCAGGCGCCGCAATCAGCTACCTGGCCGCGGCCGGCGCGCCGACCATCCTCGCCGGCGGCAGCAACATCCTCGGCACGACCATCGCGGAGGCCACGTGACGCTCGTCGGCGACCACTACCTGACGCCGGCGCAGATCGAGGCGATCCGGCCGCGCTGCACGTTCACCGATGCGAGCATCTGGAGCGTCGAACGGGTCGACGGCGACGTTCGGCGCTTCGCGTCGCACGACAAGGTGATCCGCTTCCGCGGGCAGGACTACCTGCCGCTCGGCCCGAACGCGAGCGACATGGAGCACGCGGAAGCCGGCGCCGAGAGCGACTTCGAGATGGTCGGGTTCCTGTGCTCGGACACGATACGCGCCAGCGACATCCACGCCGGCCGTTACGACGGCTGCCGCGTCGTGCACCACGTCGTGGACTGGATGCGGCCGTGGATCTGGCACCGCAAGCACGTCTGGTGGGTGCGCGAGATCAACGAGAGCGGGGGGCTGTTCCGCGCGCAGGTGCAAGGCGTCGAGCGCTTCCTCGTGATCCCGGCCGGGCGCCTCTACGAACGCGAGTGCGACAAGGTGCTCGGTTCGACCGAGTGCGGCGCGATCCCGCGGTCGCTGTTCGGCGCCACGGTCGAGGTCGTTGCGGCGGCCGGCGCCACGATCCTCGGGCTGCCGCACAAGAACGTGGCGATGCGCTTCTCGGCCGCGTCGTGGACGTGGTCGCCGGCGGTGCGCGACGGGCTGCTGGCGCAGGGCGAAGTGCGTTGGACCAGCGGTCCGAACAAGGGCACGAAGCAACGCATCGGCGAGCACGTCGGGCGCGAGATCTCGCTCGAGGAGGCGACGCCGTTCCCCATCAAGGCCGGCGACCAGTGCGCCGTGTTCAGCGGCTGCGACGGCACGCGCAGCGCGTGCGATGGCGACTACAGCAACGGCGACAACTTCGGCGGCCAGCCGTTCATGCCGTCGACCGAGGACACCTACAAGAAGCCCTCGGAGGTCTGATGCCGCACGCACGCGACTTCGCAGCGGCGGTCGAAGGCTTCGTCGGCGTACGCTGGCGGCGGCACGGTCGGAACCCCGCCGCGGGGCTCGACTGCGGCGGAATGCCGGTCGCGGGGCTCGCCGCCGTCGGCATCGCGGCGGCAGACTCGCGCGACTACGACGCCGGCATGCCGCCGGCGGAGTTCCTGTGGCGCATGTGCCGCGCAAACGGCACCGAGCAGCCGTGGATCGACTGCGGCGAAGGGCGGCTGGGCCTGTGCTCTTGGGCAGGAAGCGCCGAACCGCGGCACCTAGTCGTGATGCTGGCGCGGCGGCGGATCGTGCACGTCGACGCATGCGTGCGCCGCGTCGTGGTCGTTCCGGCCGCGTGGCTCGACGGCAAACTCGTCGCCGTGTTCCGGCTCAACGGGCTCGACTACGGGGAACCATGGTAGCGATCGCGTTTGCAGCTGCGGCTCCTACGTTGGGGCTTGCCGGGGCCGGCATCTCGACCGCCGCGACGATCGCCGGCATCGGGCTCGGCCTGCTCGCCGCCTACATCGATCAGGCGGTCACTTACCCGCTGCTGTTCGGCAAGCGAAGTCAGAAGCCCGACGCGCTCGAAGGCTTCCAGATCAGCACGACGGACCCTGGCGCCCCTCGCTGGACGGTGTTCGGCACACGCGCGTGGGTGCCGTGCCACTACCTCTGGTCGCAGAACATCCGCGAGGAGGTCACGGGCGGCACGAATGGCAAAGGCGGTGGCGGTCGCCCGTTCGTGCAGACTGTGCGCGCCGACGTAGGGCTCGCGGCATGCGACGGCCCGATCAAGGAGATCGACACGCTGTACGGCGACGAGCGGCCGTTCTGGTCGAAGCAGTTCAACCGCGTCGTCCTGGAAGACCATCGCTGGACGATCTCCGCTGGCACAGGACCCGAGGCGGGCCTGCTCGTGATCCAGGCGACCGACGCGGACGTCGCGGACTTCGCTGGGATCTTCGAGGGCGGCGACGCGCAGGAGATCGCCCAGCTGGAGAACGTGTTCCCTACGACCGTAGGCGGGATCTACCGAACGGTCGCGGTGGCGGCACACAGTGGCACCGCTCGCGCCCGCATCACCCTGCGCCCGCTGCAAGGACAAGTTCCGGCGGCCGCCGTGGCGGGAAGCGTGTTCGAGCCATCGAGACTTCGGCGCATCGACCAAGGCGGCGCCCATGTGTGGAACGGGGCCAGCGCCGCAGGCAACCAGTTGCTGCTCGTCGGCCCGACCACGACTGCAGGCCCAGGAGGGCTGCCGCTACAGGTCGAGCCGACGTTGCCTGTCGATGATGGCACCAAAGAGCAGGTCCAGAAGCGCTGGCCGATCGGCGGCATCTTCCGGCTGCTGCAGTACCAGCCCGGCCGCTGGCGACTTGCGGGCGTCTTCGTGGAGACGGTCGGGCCTCCGCCCACCAGCAACATCCGTTGGAAGTGGGCCTTCGACCCGCTCGACAACCAGCCGCTCGTGTCCTCCGGTCCGACTGGCACTGCGTCGCTCCCTTGCATCGCCGTTCGCGACGATTCCGGAGGCTTCACCTTCTACGACAACGCGCAGGGGTGGACTGCATACCCCGGCTCCGACGTCCAGGACCCCGACCCGACTCTCGCAGCGAGCCGGCCGAATCCGCCCGCGCACCGCGGCATCGCCCACATCTCGCTCGCGAACTGGAACCTCGGCCCGCACGGCAACATCTTCCCGCGCACAACGGCGTTCGTGCGCGCGCGCACCGGCGAGACCGTGGCGGCGGCGATCCAGCGCATCTGCACGCGCACGATGCCGGCCGATGCCGTCAACGTGTCGAAGCTGCGCACGAAGGTGCTGCTTGGCTTCTCGATGCCGGCGGGCATGACCGGCATCCAGGCGCTGCAGCCGATCCTCGCCTTCAACCGCGTCGCCGTGCAGGACCGCGGCGGCGTACTGACGTTCCTCGACGTGCGCGACCTGCCGGTGGTCTCCGTCGCCACGCGGCACCTGAACGCGCGCGCCGGCAACGAGACGTCGACGAACCGCGGCTTCGTCGCCAACCGCGTCGACAAGAGCGACGCGCCCGAGCGGGTGGTCGTGCGCTTCCTCGACCCGGCGGAGGGTGCCGACGAGGCGGAAGGCGACGGCGGCCGATCGCCAGGCAGCCCCGACCGCGGCGGCCGCGACACGCTGGCGGTGGACCTGCGCCCGCTCGTCGTCTGGCCGTACGAGGCAAAGCGCCGCGCGCGCGAGATGCGCCGCGAGATCCAGCTGGAGAGCTACCGAGGGCAGGTGTCGTTGCCGCCCGGCTACATGGACGTGCTCGCCGGCCACGTGCTGACGTTCGTCGCCAACAACTACGAGGACGAGCGCCTTCCGGCCGGCCCCACGATCGCGTTCGACACGCGGCTGCGCGACATCCTGCCCGAGAGCGTGGCGCTGCAGGTGCGCTTCTCGAACGGTCAGGTCGCGACGCTCGTCGACGACGGCGCCGGCAAGCTGCAGGGCTTCCCGGCCGGGATCTCGGCGTTCGTCAACACGGTCAACTACGGCACCGGCCGCATCGAGCTGCTGTGCAACGTGGCGCTGGACAACACGCACGAGCCTCGGCTCGAGTACCGCTACGAGAAGCAGTGGCTGATGCGCGTCAACCGCGCCAAGTTCTCGGGCTTCGACATGACCACGCTCTGCGACGTCGTGTCGACGACGCGCGACGACCCGCTGCCGCCGGTGCCGCGCGATCGCCGGCCGGGCCTCGGCGGCGCCCTCGGCGGCGTCGTGCCGAACTACCGCTCGCACGTGATCGACCTGCCGTCGCTGTTCCCCGGCACCCGATCGGTGATGATCGGTGTCGTCGCGGCGCCGGAGCCGGGCGGCGCCTGGCGCGGCGCGATCGTCTACCAGTCCCCGAACGGCGTCGACCGCTGGTCGGCGATCGGCGCGCTGCAGGCGAAGTCGGTCATCGGCACGCTGGCGGTGAACAACCTGCCGACGTCGCTGACGGGGGCGGAGACGACGTCGATCGACTGGACCACCGAGATGCAGGTCGAGCTGCCCGACGGCTCCGAGCTGGTCAGCGTGACGACCGACGAGATCGGCTGGGGTGCGAACTGGCTGCTGGTGGGCGACGAGATCATCGGGTTCCACGAGGCCGAGGCCGACGTCGGCGGCATCTGGAAGCTGCGCGGCCTGATCCGCGGCATGCGCTTCACCGACCTCGCGATGGACACGCACCAGGTGGGCGAGCGCGTCGTGCTGCTGACCGCCATCGGCGCGCTGCACGGGCTCTACCACGAGGCCGGCGGAGGGCTGGCCGCGGCGAACCGGACCTACCACCTGCGCATCGTGCCGGGCGGCGCGTCGATCGACCAGGTGCCGACCATCTCGACGCTGATCCGTGGCAACTCGGCGCGGCCGGCGCGACCGCTGCTGGAGGCCGGGATGCTCGAGCAGAAGCTCGGGGGCTACGTCTCGTGCAGCTGGGAGCGGCGGTCGCAGGACCAGACGGTCGTGTTCGGGCCGTCGCCGCTGCTGCCGGGGGACTACGAGCGCTACGAGGTCGTCGCGTTCAACGTGGCGGTGGCGGCCGGCCTGATCGGGTCCATCGGGCTGGAGGCGGCCATCGAGGCGACCGCGACCCGCCGCTGGTTCGTGGGCGACCCCTCGATGGGCACGCCGCTGGTCGAGCGCCGCATCGAGTACGACGAGGTCGAGTGGCTGGCGCACGGCTACATCCCGTTCGTGCTGCCGATCGGGTTCGTGGTCTACCAGATCGGCGCGGCCGGCCGGAGCCAGCGCAGCGACGTGCAGTTCCTCGTGCCGACGATCTGACGAGGGTTCGCCGATCGGTTTGCGCGCCCCCTACGAGGGCGGCATGGCCGATCCCGTCCTGTCCATGCCGGAGCTTGGTGAGGGTGACCCGCTGGGTTACGTCCGCCAAAACAACGTCAACATGGTCCTGGCGCGGCTCGGCGTCGACCCGCGCATCACCAACAACACGCTGACCGCCCCGCCGTCGACGCCGGGGGCTGTCGGCCGCTCGCAGGCGTGGATCCTCTCGGGCGCCGGCACCGGCCAGTGGGCTGGCCAGGCCGCCGGCAGGATCGCCATCGCGCTGGCCACCGACCCGGTGTCCGCGGCCGGCTGGTACTTCTACACGCCGTGGACCGGCATGGAGGTCTACCTGCTCGCCGGCTCGCCGACCGGCTGGGTGCAGTGGAACGGCACGGCGTGGGTGGCGCGGCCGTGACCTCGGTCCCGGAGAGCGTGGTCGCGGCGAAGGTCGTGCGCAACGACGGGCGCACGCCGTTCCTGCGGCCCCAGAAGGGCGTCGCGCCGGTCGACGGCGACGACTTCGTCACGCGCGCGTGGGCGATCGCGAACCTCGGCGGCGGCGGGTCTGGCAGCGGAAGCGGCAGCGGTGGCGGTGGGCTGCAATGGGCGGGCGCTTGGGAGAGCGCTCCCGCGGCTGGCGTGTTCGTCTCGTCGTTTCGGGGAGGTTGGGAGTGACCGACTACCTTCGCGGCCAAGTCGTCCAGAACGACGGCAGCAGCTACATCTGCAAGGCCGACCACACCAGCGCCCCGGTCAACGAACCGGGCGTCGGCGGTTCGTGGGCGACCTTCTGGGACCTGTTGGCGGCTGGCGGCGTCGGCATCACCGACGGCGACAAGGGCGACGTCGTCGTCAGCGCGAGCGGTGCCACGTGGACCGTCGACGCGAACGCCATCACCGACACGAAGCTGCGCGACAGCGCGGCGCTCTCGGTCATCGGGCGCGCTTCAAACACGAGCGGCGACCCCGCCGACATCGCCGCCGGCACCGATGGCCACGTGCTGCGGCGCAGCGGCACGACGCTCGGCTTCGGCACCGTCGCGACGGCGGGCATCGCGGATGCCGCGGTCACCAACGCGAAGCAGGCCAACATGGCCGGCGGGACCATCAAGGGCCGCCAGACCGGCGCCGCTGGTGCTCCGCAGGATCTGACGCCTGCCCAGGTGCGCACCGAACTCGGGCTCGGCGCGCTCGCGACGCTCGCGACGCCTGAGGCCGACCGCGTGGCGGGGACCGACACTGGCGGCGCCGCCACCATGCTGCGCGCGAGCGACCTGGAGACGCTTCTTGGTCTCGGCTCGCTCGCGTTCGCAAACGACATCGACGGCAGCCAGGTGACGGCCGGCATCGTGGCCGCGGCGCGACTGGGAACCGGCACGCCAGGCGTCGGCACCTTCCTGCGCGGCGACGGGGTGTGGAGCGCCACCAGCGCATTCGCGAACGCCAGCCACACGCATGCCGCGGCCGACATCACGTCGGGCGTGTTCGCCGTGGCCCGCCTCGGCACCGGCACGCCGAGCACCGGCACATACCTCCGCGGCGATGGCCAGTGGATCGCCACCAGCAACTTCGCCAGCTCGACGCACGTCCACGCCGCGGCCGACATCACCACCGGGACCATGGCGACCGCTCGCCTTGGTGCCGGCACCGCAGACAGCACGACGTTCCTGCGCGGCGACAACACCTGGGCCACGCCTCCCGGCGGTGGCGGCGGCATCGAGTTCGGCGTCGCGAAGCGCCTGGCATACCTGAGGCTCTAAATGATCTTCCTCTCCTCGACCTCGCAGTCCATCGAGATCGTCCTCAGCGGCGGCGGGGAAACGCTGCACTGGTGTTTCTCGTGGATCGATGCAAACGCCTCTTCGGCCACCGAGGGGAGCAGCGAAGGCGTGCAGACGGTCGCCGGCACCTACACGGCGGTCGCTGCGCCAGCGATTGGCCTGCGGCGAATCGTCAAGGCCGCCAGCCTGGTCAACCTCGATGCCGAAGCGTGCACTGTCCGAGTGCAGAAGGACGTCTCCTCCAGCGACTTCTCGCTGAACGGCGACGTTCGACTGAGTCCTGGCGATGCGCTGCATTACGAGGACGGTGGGCTTGGCTGGTACGTCACCCGGGCCGCGGACAGCACCGCCTACTCGGGCCGCACCGTGGCGTTCTTCAAGCCCGGAACCGGCGCCGACACGGTCGGGTTCTTCTACTCGTTCAGCAAAGACGGCGGTTTCCCCGGTGCTTGGGTGCCCGGCACGCCGGGGCTCGCCGGCCGCATCACGGACGGCACCGCCGCCGCCGACGCCGGCTGTCTGCCGATCGCGAACGCGGCGAGCGGCGGCAACTTCCTGACTTCGTTCGAGCTGACGGGGACCGTCGCGCACTTCTACCAGCTGTTCGACATCCTCTGGACCAACAGTGGCACGGTCGTCACCACGACCACTGCGCAGACGGTTGGAAGCCCGACGCTTCCCGCGCGCGACGCGACTGGCACCACGAACGGAGAGGGCTGCTGGATCGGGCTCCTGTTCACGACGGCCAGCACGAACGCCGCAGCGATCGCAAACGCCACTGTCAGCTACACGAACTCGGCCGGCGTAGCTGGCCGCACTGCGACGCTCGTGAACGCCGTCGGCGCGCAGATCCCCGCCACTCCGGTCGCGGGAACGATCGTGTGGTTCCAGTTGCAGGCCGGCGACACGGGCGTGCGCAGCATCCAATCGCTGACCCTCGGCACGTCGCTGGTGACTGGCACGGTGTCGCTGCTGATCGCGCGGCAGCTCGCCACCTACAGCGCCGTCGTCGCCAACGTCGGCGCTGGTCCTGTGCGTCCCATGGACCCGGGCGTCCGAATCTACAACGGGACGTGCGCGCACATCGCCTATCAGGCGAGCGCCACGACCGCGACCACCATCACGGGCAGCGTTGTTGTCCAGGAGCGTCCACTGTGAACCTGACCTCTACCGCCCTTCTTCGCGCTGCGGACGACGCCTCGACCAACCTGCTGCAGTACGGCTTCGGCGGCGCCGTGCTGGCGATCTTCGTCGTGCCGGTCTTCTACATCATGGCGCGTTCGGCCCAGAACCGCGAAGCCGCGCGGTTGGCCATCGAGCAGAAGGAGCACCAGGCGCGACTCGATCGCGAGACCCGCGAGAACGAGCTTCGGGCCGAGAGCCAGCGCAAGCTGATCGATGCGCTGGTGGCTTCCGTCGACTCGCAGAAGCTGGCCCTCGAGCAGTGGCGCCGCTTCGAGGAGCAGGAGGAGCGGACCCACGCAGCGCTGCTCGCCGGGATGGCGCAGGTGACGGCGACGCTGGCCCAGATCAGCGAGCGACTTGCTTCGCAGCAGCAGCACCAGGCGACCACCGCGACCGCCCAGACGCAGCT
>JBEILM010000146.1:0-9244 GCA_040379205.1 Gemmatimonas sp. | reverse complement strand
GGCGTCAGCTCCGCGATGAAGCCGGAAAAGCCCTTCGTCTGCAACTCGGCCAGCGCCGCTGCCGCCTGCGCGCGCGGGGTGTAGCGCCCGCTGCGCACCCGGACCGGCTTCACGTCGCCATCGACGCGCACGTCGAGGCCGCGCCTGGTCAGACGCGCCACCGCCTCATCGGCCTCGCGGCGCGTGTTGTACGCCGCCAGCTGCACGCTGAACGCACCGGTCCCGGCGGCGGCGCCAGGCGTCGGAGAGCCCGGTGTCGGCGCAGCGGTTGCTGCCGGCGTACTCGGGGCTGGCGTGCTGGCTGGCGTGCGGGCTGGCGTGCTGGCTGGCGTGCGGGATGGCATGCGGGATGGCGTGCGGGATGGCGTGCGGGATGGGGGGCTGGCCGGCGAGGCCGCCGGTGTCGTTTTCGGCGCCGCCGCTGGCGCCACGCGTGCGCACGACCGGCCCATCTCATCGGCCTGCAGCGTCAGCTCGCCGTCGGGCAGATTCATGGCCCGCGCCTCACTCAGCGCCGCGCACCCGCGGGCCACGTTCTGCTCGTCGAACCAGCTGCGGGCCAGGAGCAGCGCGCTCCGGGCGCCGGTGGTGCCGCCCGGAAACTCTCGCACCACCCGTTCGAACCACGCGCGCGCCTCGGCCGGATGCGCGCGCAGCAGCTCGAGCTCGCCCAGCCGCAGCAGCGCATCGGGCGTGCGCGGCGACAGCGGCGATTCGATCACCAGGCGCTTCCAGTCACGCTCGGCCTCGGCGATGCGCTCGGCGAACACGGCCCGCCAGAACAGCGCTTCGGCGAGGTCATCGCTCGCCGCTGGCGCGGCGGTGACGAGCGAGTCGAGCACGTTGCGCGCCTCGGCGCCCTCGCCCCGCTCCACGAGCGCGCGCGCGCGGCTCACCTGGCGGTCCATGGCGGCGGATACGGTCGGGGTCTGCGCGCGCATCGCGGGGGCAAACACGGTGCACAACAGCAGGGTCAGGGTGCACGAGAGCAGGGCGCGAGCGGGAACCACGCGAGCGGGAACTGCGCGAGCCGGAACTGCGCGAGCCGGAACTGCGCGAGCCGGAACTGCGCCAACCAGCACGGCGCGAGGGTGAACGGCGCGGCAACGAGTCATGCGGCCCGCCGGCGTTGCGTCGCACACAGACCGAGTACGAGCGACATGAGGATCTGCTCGACGTTCGACACCGTCGTGTCCTTGAGGGCCATATCGGCCTCCAGCAGCAGTGTGAGCGCGCGATCGCAGGCGTCGGCGCTCCACTGATCGGTGACCCTGGTCCACGCCGAGGCGGCTTCGCCCCACGGACGGCCGGGAAAGCCGCCGGTCTCCTTGAGAAAAGCGAAGTACTCCTGCGGCAGGCGATTGGTGGGAACGCCGGCGTCGCGCCGCGCGCGGCCGAAAGCGAGCGCAAACGCCTGCGTGGTCAGCATCATCACGACCTGTACCGCCGTGACCTTGGGTTGCCCCAGCACGTGCGCCACGAGGGCGACGGCGGCGCGGGTGTCGTGTCGCCCCACGGCGTCGAGCAGGTCCGTGACCGTCTCGCCGCGCCGGATGCCCACCACGGCCGCCACCGCATCGGCGTCGATGGTGGCCGGCGCACTTCTTGGCGCACCGTCTGGCGCACCATCCGACGCAGCAGCCGGTGCGTCCGGCGCGCCCAGCACGTAGCTGGCGCACTTGTCCAGTTCACCGGCGAGCAGGTGCAGATCGTTGCCCACCGCCTGCTGCAGCAGCGCCGCGGCCTCGTCGGTCACCCCGATGGACAACGCCGTCGAGGCATGGTGTGCAATCCACTTAAGCACGCGTTCCGGGGTGAGCGGCGTGAACTCGAGCGGCGTGGCGGCGCCGGCGATGGCGGCGTCGGCCTTGGTGCCGGCCGGACTCACCAGCAGCAGCAGCGTGTCACCGGCGGGGCGCGTCAGGTACTTGTCGAGCTGGGTGCGGGCGGCCTTCTTGAGCGCCGTGACGTCGCGCAGCACCACGGCCCGCCGTTCGGCGAGCATGGGCGGGGTGGCGAGCAGACTGCCGAGCGTTTCGGCGTCGAGATCGGCCGCGCGGCGGATCTCGCAGTTGAAGTCGCGCGTGGACGCGTCGGTGGCCGCGGCGAGCAGATCGCGCACGGCGCCGTCCTTGAGGTAATCATCGTCGCCGAACAGGTAGTACACCGGCGCGAACTGGCGGGCCTGGACCGCGGCCTGCACGACGCGCAGCGGCGACGCTTCCTTGGCGGGGGCGGCGGCGCGAGGGGGCATGCCGCAAATCTAATCGCGGCTTACCGCATCTCCGCGAACGAGTACGCCGTGTTCACGAACGTCGCCGGCGCGTCTTCGATGAGCATCGCGGCGGGCCACACGGGGTTGCCGGTGGAGAGCGCCTGCACCATGGCCGGCGTGAGATACGGATTGGTGACCGCAGCCGGTGCCGGACGGGTGGCGATGACGGGCTGCATGACCAGTTCCGGCGGCCCCGCTTCGGCGAACGCCTGCCAGGCCATCACGCCGAGGACCGCACTGGCCGCCATGGCGAGCACGGCGCGTGTGGGGCGCACGGCGGCGCGGGGCGCAAAGAGCGCGTCGTCATCGCGGCCGTTAGAAGCGAAACGGCGGGCACCCGGCCCCTGCCCTTCGCTGCGGCACTCGGCCAGTCGAGCGCACAACCGCTCCTGAAAGTCCGCGCTCGGCTCGAGCGTCGGCAGGCTGCGCACCACCATCAGCGATCGGCGCACCAGCGTGTCGTGCGCCGCGCACCCGTTGCACGCCAGAACATGGCGCTGGGCCGCGGCCATGAGATCACCGGGCAGCGTATCGTCGAGATACGCCAGGTGCGATTTGCGGAAGAGGTGGCAGTCCATCGGAGCGAGTCGGAAACCAGCGGATGAGTCGTGCACGCCAAGGTACCCACGGCGGGCGGGCCGGTTCCGGGGACGCCCGCGAGGGGACGCCCGGAGACAGCGCCACGCTTCCCGCCAGACTCGGCCGCGCCGGAATCTGTGCCAAACGGTTCGTCCCGGCAACACAAAGGGCCCGGGCAGATGCCCGGGCCCCCTTTCCCGTCGGATTTCAGACTTCAGTCCGCTGTTTCCGGTGTCCGACGTCCGGATCCCTCACCGCACCAAGGGCGCGATGATGTCCGCGAACGCCGTCCGGGCCCGGTTCAGCCGGCTCTTCACCGTCCCCAGGTTCACGCCCGTGATCTCGGCGATCTCCTCGTAGCTCTTCCCCTCGAGCTCTCGCAGCACGAACACCTCGCGGTGGTGCGTGGGCAGCTGCCCCACCGACTGCTCCACCATCTCGCGCAGGTGGCGCTTGCGGAACAGGTCGTCCGGGCGCGCATGCACGTCCTCGAACTGCAGCGGGCGCTCCTCGTCCTCGAACTTGGCCTTGATGGTCTGGAAGAGCACGAGCGGATTGCGCGACCGGTTGCGCAGCTCGTTCTTGGCGAGGTTCGAGGCGATGGTGTAGATCCACGTCGAGAACTTCTTCGAGCGGTCGAAGCGCCCGATGTGGCGGTACACCCGAATGAACACTTCCTGCACCAGGTCCTCGGCGCGGTCGCGGTCACCGATGGTGCGGTACACGAAGTTGAGGAGTCGCCCCTGATAGCGGTCGACGAGCTCCTCGAACGCGCGCTCCTCACCCGCGAGGAACGCCGACACCACGTCGCCATCTTCGAGCGTGCGCAGGTGCTCGCGCACCGGCACAGCGGAGCTGGTGTGGGTGGTCAGATGCGTGCGAGCCAGATCGGCCATGGATGAACCCCTCCCGACTTCGGTGACGCGAGCGTGGAGCCCGCGGCGCTTCCGACCAGAGTCCCGGACGATCCGGCAGATCATGTCGGTGCGCACCCTGACATAGTGCACGGGGCGTGCCGGAAGGAACAAAACGGAACCTTCCGGCGCAACACATTGACGTACAACAGCTTGCACGTCTGTGCCCGGTGTCACCCTGTCCGCGTCACTGTCCAATTCCGAATGTTTTGTCCGGAAAAGTGGACACAAGAGTGGACAGTCGGCTCAGTGAATCCGGAAATCGGCGGCGTACAGCAGAGCCAGCGCCGTTTTGGCGTCCTGGATCTCGCCCTGCTCGATCATGGCCAGCGCCCGCGACAGCGGGGTGGGCACCAGCTCCATGAACTCGTCGGCTTCCCGGTTCGCTTTGCCCGCCACGAGCCCGGTGGCCAGGAAGAGATGGATCTTCTCGTCCGTGAACCCGGGGGTCGTGAACATGGTGAACAGCTGTTCGACACGGGCGGCGCTGTATCCGGTTTCCTCCCGCAGCTCCCGGTGCGCACAATCGGCCGGCGATTCGCCCGGATCGAGCCGGCCGGCCGGAATTTCATAAAGGTACTTCTCGGCGGCATACCGGTACTGCCGAATCAGCAGGATGATCGGGTCCGCATCGCCCAGCTCGCCAAGCAACGGCACCACGGCGCTGGCGCCGGGGTGGCGGATCATCTCCAGCTTCCCCACCGACCCGTCAGGGAAGCGCACATCGTCCAGATCCACCGAGATGATGCGTCCCGTGTAGACCCGCTCGCCGCCGACCTTGCCCGTGTCGCTCACCGGATGACCCGCGTGGCGTGCCGTTCGGCCACGTGGGGGTGGGTGGGCGGGGTGGTGGGCGTTTCGGTCGCGGCACCCGCACGCCTGGTGCCTCGGCCCTTCCTGGCCGCCTTCTTGGCCGCCTGTTTCGTGGTGGGCTTCGTGGCGCCTCGGGCCGCGCCGCGCACCGGCTTGACCGGCTTGGGCACGTCGTTGCCGGCCAGCCATTCACGCACCGTGGGGCGCAGGTACACGGGCACCTTCACGATCGTGCCGCGGCACTTCTTCGAGCCGCAGCGGCAGGCGTAGTAGCGCACATCGACCGGTTCGAAGGCATCCTGCCATTCGAACCCGTAGTCGTACGTGAGTTCCGTCTCGGGCTGGATGGCCTTGAGCGCCTTGATGTAGATGTGCCCGCGGTCGATCACCGTCTCGCAGTTGGGTTCGCACGAGTGGTTGATGAACCGCGCATCGGTGCCGCCGTAGCGGGCGTCCAGCACCGTGTCGTCGTCGAGGATGAACAGGAACGTGTGATGACGCCCCTCGTTGTCGTCGTAGCGCCGGTCGGCTTCCTCGTGCGTGATGCGCTGCCCCCAGTACTCGTCGACGCGCTGGCCCTTGCGGATGGGCTTGATGGCGAAGGCGCCGCGCCCCTGGATGCGCGACCGGCGCACTTCGTACAGCGTGGATTTCGGCGGCTTCACGAGCGCCTTCGCGGACGGCTTCGTACCCGCGGCAGCCGCAGACTTCTTCACTGGGGTCACGACGGATCGTTGGAGGGGAGGGTCGGGAGCGCGGACACGTCAGGGCGCCGGGACGACATCGTCGTCGGTGGTCTCATACACGGTAATGGATCCGAGTCCCAACGCGGCAACCGGTTCGCGAATGGCCTCGGCGTTGCCCACCACCACCACCTGCAGCCGCGAGGGATCGAGATGGGTGCGGGCCACCCGCAGCACATCGGCGGTGGTCACGGCCTGCACCCGTTCGCGATAGGTGTCGAAGTAGTTGCTGGGCAGCCGGAAGATCTCGACGTTGGCCAGCCCGCCCGCCACCTCCGCCGTCGTTTCGAACCGGATGGGAAACACCCCCACCAGATACGACACCGCCAGCGACAGCTCGGCCTCGGACACCGGCTCCTCACGGATGCGCGTGAACTCCTTCACGATCTCGCGCAGCGCGTCGGCGGTGACGGCGGTCTCCACCGCCGTGGAGATCTCGAACGGGCTCGCCGCGCGCCGCCAGTCGAACGCCGAGTGCGCGCCGTAGGTGTAGGCGTGCTCCTCGCGGAGGTTGAGGTTGAGGCGCGAGGAGAAGAGCCCGCCGAGGATGGCGTTCATCACGACCACGGGGAAGTAGTCCTCGTGCAGGCGCGGGATGGCCACGTGCCCCACGCGCACCTCCGACTGCGGGGCGTCGGCCTTGTGCACCAGGTGCACCCGCGGCTCCGGGAATCGCTGCGCCGCCGGCGGTTCGGTGACCGGCGGCGCGGTGCCGCCCCAGTCGCCGAAGTAGGTGCTGGCCAGCTTCACCGCGTGCTCCACGTCGATGTCGCCCACCAGCATCAGGGCGGTGGCGTCGGGACGGTAGTAGCGCGCGTGATAAGCCACGATCTCGTCGCGTGACAGCCGCTCGATGCTGCGTTCGTCGCCGCCGGCCAGTCGCGCGAAGCGCGACGAGGCTTCGTACAGCAGCCGCGAGAAGAACACATCCGACAACCCGCGCGGCTCGGCCCGCAGCTGCGCCAGGTCGGCGCGCCGTTCGGCGCGCAGCCGCTCCAGTTCGTGCTCCGGAAAGGCCGGATACCGCAGCACCTCGGCCAGCACCGCCATCGCGTCGTCGATGCGCGTGGACAGCGCGGTGAGCTGCACGATGGCGGAGTCCCAGTCGGCGCCGGTGTCGAGCGTGGTGCCGAGCATTTCGAGCCGCGTGGTGAGCTCGAGGGCGTTCATGTGGCGCGTCCCTTCGCACAGCCCGCGGGTGACGAACTGCGCCAGCCCTTCGTAGTCGCGCGGGTCGCGCGTGGCGCCCGCTTCGACCACGGCCAGCGTGGTCACCACCGGATACGCCGGCACCGTGGCCACCATCACGCGCAACCCGTTGGAGAGAATGCGCGTCTGGAAGGCGGGGAAATGATACGGGCGCGGTTCGCCGGCGCCCGGACGCGGGGGCGCGTCGGTGGCGAGGGCGGAGTCGCTGGCTTGCATGGCTGTCTCCATCACGCTGCTCATGCCACTGCCTCGGCCACGGCGTCATCGAATTCCGCCGGCGGGTTTTCGGCGGGCACGTACAGCAGCACCACGCGATTGTCGGCCCCGAGCCGTTCGCGGGCCAGCGCCGACACGTCGGCCGCGGTGGTGGCGGCATAGCGCGCCACCTGCGTGTTCACGAGCGTCGGATCCCCGAAATACGTGGCGAAGCGTGACAGCTGGTCGGCACGCTCGGCGGCCGACTGCATGCTGGTCACGAAGCTGGTCTCGATGAGTGCCCGGGCGCGGGTCACTTCGTCCTCGGTCACACCGTCGTCCACGAGGCGGTCGAGTTCCGCCATGACCGCCGCCTCGAGCTGCTCCGGCGTCACGTCCGGATGCGCGGTGGCGTCGATCACCAGTAGGTCGCTCCCCTTGGCCAGGTCGTAGGTGAAAGCGCTGGCCTGCGACGCCACGCGCTGCCCCCGCACCAGCGACTGCTCCAGGCGGCAGCCGGTGCGCAGCCCCAGGACGGCGGCGGCGAGGCTGGCGGCATAGTACCCGTCACTGCCGAACACCGGGGTGCGGCAGGCGACGAACACCCGCGGCAGCGCCACGGCATCGGGTACCACCTCGCGTGTGGTGTTGCCGAAGGTGGGCGGCACCGACATGTCGCGCAGTGGCGGGCGCCCGCTGCCGCGCGGGATGGGACCGAAGTATTCGGTGATGAGACGCAGGACCTCGGTGCGGTCGAAATCGCCGGCCACGGTGAGCACGGCGTTGTCCGGGGTGTAGTAGGTGCGGAAGAAGTCGGCCACGTCGTCCAGCGACGCGTCCGACAGGTGTTCCATCGACCCGATCAGCGAGTGATGAAACGGATGCGTCTCGGGAAACGCGAGTGCCGGCAGGCGCTCCCACCACGTGCCGTAGGGCTGGTTGTCCACCGACCAGCGCCGTTCGTTCTTCACCACATCCCGTTGCGTGTCCAGCTTCTGCTGCGTCATCGCCGGGAGCATGCGCGCCATGCGATCGGCTTCCAGCCACAGCGCCAGCGCCACCTGGTGCGAGGGCATCGTTTCGTAGTAGTTGGTCCGGTCGAGCCAGGTCGATCCGTTCAGGGTCCCGCCAGCGCGCTGCACGAGTTCGAAGTGCTCGTTGGCTTCGACGTTGGCCGAGCCCTGGAAGAGCATGTGCTCGAACAGGTGTGCGAACCCCGTACGTTCGAGTCGCTCGTTGGCGGACCCCACGTGGTACCACAGGTTCACTGCCACGATCGGGGCCGTGTGATCTTCGGAGAAGACCACGTGCAGGCCATTCGGGAGGTGACAGCTCTCGACAGGTATAGGCATCGGTCAATATTCAGGGCTGGTCACGAAACCCGGAACCCCGTCTCCCGTGTTTGTCGCCGTTCGCTGCCGGCGCCATCTCCCCTCGTTTGCCCCATTATGTCCACCCGGTCCAATTTCGTCCGTCCTGCCGTCATCGCGGCTGTCCTTGCGCTCGCCGCCTGCGGCGGGGATCCGCAGGTGCCGACCGCGCTCGAATCGACGGTGAGCGCCGCGATCGCGGCGCCGGTGGCGAGCGTGGTCGGGCAGATTCC
The DNA here is from genome assembly GCA_040379205.1 of Gemmatimonas sp. Classification (GTDB taxonomy): domain Bacteria; phylum Gemmatimonadota; class Gemmatimonadetes; order Gemmatimonadales; family Gemmatimonadaceae; genus Gemmatimonas. The sequence continues at coordinate 913 of JBEILM010000146.1, read as the reverse complement.
CAGCGTCCGCATCACCGATCAGCGGGGCCGGGGCATCCGCAACGTGCTCGTCCGTTGGCGCGTGACGGCGGGCGGCGGCCGCGTGGTGAACGATTCGGCGCGGACGTCATCCAGCGGTGAGGCCAGCTCCGGCGGCTGGACGCTCGGCACCATCGCCGGCACCCAGACGCTGACGGCCACCGCCGAGGGGGTTCCCACGGTGACGTTCACGGCGACGGCGGCGCCGGGCCCGGTGGCGGTGCTCGCCCGCGTCAGCCGCGAGGCGCAGGAGGCGGTGGTCAACACGCGGGTGCCCGAACCGCCGTCGGTGCGGGCCGAGGACAGCTTCGGCAATGCGGTGCCGAACGTGCCGGTGTCATTCAGCATTTCGCTTGGCACGGGCAGCCTCACCGGCGAAGTGCAGACCACCAACGCCAGTGGCATCGCCACCCTCGGGTCGTGGCGCCTCGGCACGCAGGCCGGCCAGCAGATCGTGCGTGCCACGGCGCTGGGGGCGCAGGGCGCGGCCTTCCTGGCCTCGGCGCTGCCGGGGGCTCCGGTGGAGCTGATCAAGATTGCCGGTGACGACCAGCAGGCCGTGAGCGGCATCGCCGTCACCATTCCGCCGGGGGTGCGGGTGGTGGACGCGTTCGCCAATCCGGTGGGCAATGTGCCGGTGACGTTCACACCCGGCCCCGGTTCGGGCACCGTCAGCGGCGGCACGACGGTATCCGACCCGGCCAACGGGTCGGCGTTCGTCGGCCGATGGACGCTGGGGCAGGCGGCCACGCAGACGCTCGTCGCGACCAGCCCCCAGCTGCCCAACGCCTCGGTCACGTTCACGGCGCGTGTGGTGCAATCGCTGTTCGACATCGACATCCGCTTCGTCGGTGACGGCGGCACCACGGCGGTGCGCAGCGCCTTCACGGCGGCG
>JBEILM010000145.1:0-9267 GCA_040379205.1 Gemmatimonas sp. | reverse complement strand
CACGCTGTCGATGCGCACGAAGCCCACGGCCAGCTCCTGCACACCGGCCAGGTTGGGCGGCGTGACGGCAGGATCGGCGCTGTACACGATATACCCATCCTGACACACCGCGAACCGCCGCACGGCGAGCCCCCGCGGCGCTCCGGAGCGGCGAATGAGCTCGAGGTCGGCCCCCGAACATTGCACGGAGTCGGCGCTGCCGGTGAGGAAGGCGTTCTCCAGCTGCGCGCGCAATGTCTGGAACCGTGAGAGATCGACGCGCACCTCGGGGAGCCACGCACTCTGGCTTTCGCCGGTGTTCACCGGCGTGCGGTACATGTAGAAGTTGTGCTCGTCACGGCCGATCTTGACGTAGCCGTTGAGTTCTCCCTGCTCACCCCAGCCATTGCCGCGGCCGCGCATCCACAGGCGCAGCGTGCGGTAGCCCATGAACGTCTTCGTGCCCTCGGGAAATCGGAAGAACGCCTCGGCGCGATCGAAGGGCCGGAACTGCCGGCCGGGGAGCCCTGCCTGCAAGCGCAGCGCCTTTTCGTTGACCTGAACGCGGTTGTTCTCGAAGCCCGACTGGCGGTTCTCCGGTGCTTCCACCACCCCGGGGGGCGCGGAATACGGGAGGATGGCCGTGGAGTCGAGGGTGCCCACCACGCTGGCCACCACGTACCCGCCCACGGTGCCGCTGGAGTCGCCCGCCATGCCGGAGAGCGGCTCGTTGCCGCGCTTGAGCCACGGCGCGCCCACCAAACGGAAGCGCGCCAGCGCAATGCGAATGAAGTCGCTGTCGGCGGCCTGCGCCCCGGACACCATGGTCATGCGCATGGCACGCATGCGGCGATCGTTGGGGTTGTTCAGCTCCTCGTTCGGGGCGCGCCAGTTGAGCCGCACCTGCACCCAGCAGAGTGAATCGCTGGTGACACCGGCCGCGGTGGAGTCCTGCTGCTGGTAGCAGCGGCCCACCCGTGTCCAGTTGCGACGGTCGGCCAGGTCCACCACGAAGCGCTTGATCTGCTCCTGATCGATGGCGATGGAAGGCAGATTGAGCTGGCCGTCGAGGTCGATGTCCTCTTCGTCGAGACGGTTGTTGCGGGCCGTGCAGTTGGCGCGACTGTCGCCGAGCACCTGCACCACCTGCACCGACTGGGTGCACAGCAGCACGTTCTGTTCGCGGCGCGTCACCGGCGCGGCGCCGGTGCGATCGACCACCACCAGCGTATCCACCACATCGCCGGCGAGACCGATATCGTTTTGCACGGCATTGAAGGCGCGCGACAACGGATCGCGCTCGCTGTCGAGCCGTTCGTAGCCCACCGGGCGCTTGCCGCGATAGGTGCTGTCCACTGGCAGCCCCGGGCGGAGCGGGGCGTTCACGGTGAGCGTTTCCGGCGCAAAGGTGACGCTGTTCTCGCTGATGTCGCCGAAGTCGAGGACAAGGGTGGGGTTGCGCCGCACCTTGCTGGCCTCCGACTGCACGAGCACGAAGAACTCGATGTTCTCGATGCGCGAGAGGTCGGCGCCGCTGGGGTTGAGCACCGTGCGCACCGAGCGCCAGCGCCGGCCGCTGGGAGTGGCCCCGAGGCTGCTGTTGTCCCCCACCGTCCAGGCGAAACGCCGCTGGGGCGAGCCGGGCGCGAAGTCGAAGATGCCGCCGGTGCGCAGCGGATAGAGCGTCATCCAGAGCAGCTGCTCGGCGGGTTGCACCCCGCCGCCCACGATGCGCACCGCCGGGTCGATCTGCTGGATGTTGAACTGGATGTAGTTGCCGGCGGCATCCACCCCGTTGCTCTGGAAGGCGAGGGTGGCGGCGCGGTTGAGCGAGAATACACTGGAACCGACCGACCCGAGCGCATTGCCGAGGGCCGGACGGGCGCTGTAGTACCACGCGGCATCGGAGAGGGAGATGGGCCGCTCGGCTTCCCCCTCGAACGACTCGATGAACGCCTGGCCGGCGGCATTGGGCTGCGGTTTGCTGAGCGCGAACTCGCCCTGCAGCGCGATGCGCGAGCGGGTGGTGGTCTGGGTGAAGGGCAGTTTGCTCAGCGCGTTGGTGAGCGCGCTGGCGTCCCAGTTCATGTTGCCGGAGACGCCGGCTACCAGCGAGCCCACCGGCTCGAAGCCGAGCGGCGGGCGGGTGAGGGCCGAGCGCTGCGTCTGGGAGATGGCGGTGAAGCTCAGCTGCCCGTTGTCGAGCGGAAACTGCGACGCGAAGCCGAGGATGGTGGTGGGCGCCGCCGCGAAGAGCGGGTTCTCCTCGTAGCGCACCGAGACCTGGCGCGGGCGCGCGAAGAGCGTGTCGGGGCGGCTGAAGCTGATGAGGCCGAGGTCGTAATCGATGGTGTAGTCGGTGTCCTTGATCAGCTCGCGCCCATCGATGACGACGCGCTCCGAATTGGGGCGGAGCTGGATGGAGGCGAGTTTGATGGACTGGCTGCCTCCCCCGCCCTCCGACTGATAGCTGGCGATCATGCGATAGATGGCCTGCGGGCGCTGCGCCGAGTACAGGTACTCGTTGGGGAAGCGGTAGAGCGTGTCGTTGGCCGGATTGGCGGCCGGCTGCGCGAGGCCGGCGCGGGCGAACGGCTGCAGCGACGGGAAGACGACGAAGTAGTCGGGGATGAGCTTCTGCTGCCCGCTGGCCCCCGAGAAGGTGGCCCGGAAGTTGGGATCGTTGGGGCGCGGCCAGACGCGGTTTTCGACGTCGAAGATGGCGGCGTTGGTGGCCTGCGAGAGGCCGAAGAGCTGCAGGTACGTCTCGCCACGCGAGGCGTCGATGGGCTTTTCCTGGTCGCCCGACGTGCCCGTGACCAGCCGGAGCTTGAGCGACTCGCGCTGGAGGTCCTCGCCGCCCAGGCGATAGACCGACTTGATCTCGCGCAGGAAGTACTCGGGGTTGGACGGCTGCAGCTCGGGCTCCCAGAGCAGGTTGGCGAACTGCGGCTCGGCGGTGAACTCGATGTCGGGGGTGCCGCCGGTGTTCACATTGCGCCCAGGCTGCCTGTTGACGTTCACCTCGTAGGCGATGGCGAGGCGCTCGTTGTTGAGGTTGAGCGGGCGGACGAGCACCAGCCAGAGCCCCGACGGGTCGAGGTAGTAGTCGACGTTCTCGCGCAGCACGTCGTAGATCTGCCGCGACGGATTGCGGGCGCCGCGCACGGAGAACTGCGGGGCCCGCGGATTCTGGTTGGCGGCGCCCACGAGCTGCCGGTACAGGTAGACGCGACGCGGCCGGATGGAATCGGGGAGGGCGGCCGCCAGCTGCTGCATCTGCTGCCGGTTGAGCAGGTCGATGTTGGGGTAGCCGGGGAGTTGGCGCGGGTCGATGGTGAAGAAAAAGCGGCGGGTCTCGACCTGGATGTCCTCGATGACGCGGTCGACCTGCTGCTGCGTGCGCTCGCCGACGGTGAAGACGTTGTCCTTGGAGACGTTGCCCTTCTGCTGCGCCACGATGGAGGTGAAGCGCATGGGGCCGATCTGCCCGGTGGCCTGCACGCCGTAGTTGCCCGAGGGGATACCCGACGTGAGGTAGCGCGAGGGCGGCGGCTGGAAGGTGACGTTGCCGACTTCGAGTGTCTGCAGGATCTCGTCGGTCTTGCCCTGGTAGCGGACCGAGATGTTGTTGGAGGCGTCGAACTCGCGCTGCGAGTCGTAGTCCACATTGACGAACACGCGGTCGGCGACCACGCCGCCGGCGCGGGTGTTGAACTGGAAGTCGAAGGCCGGCTGGAAGATGCCGAAGCAGTTGTTGCCGATGATGGTGAGCTGGGCGGCGGTGCAGCGTTCGTTGCGACTGCGCTGCACCTTGGACTCGAGCCGGGCGTTGAGCGAGATGCCGAGGTCGCCGATGTCGTTGAGGAAATCGGTGGCCGCCTGGGCGGGGTCGGCGGCGGCCCGACGGGTGGGGGCCAGTGGAACGAGCGCCCCCGGGGTGGGTCCGGAGTCCACCGGCGGCGTGGCCGGGGCGGCGGCCACGGCGGAGTCGGCACGATCGATACGGGCGAAGCCGCGGAGGACCGTGCGCTCCCAGCCGCTCTGGATGCGACGCTCCCGGAGCTGGGCGGCCTGCCGGACGGCGCGGTCGGCAATGGCCGCCGGATCGGGGCGCGTGAGCAGGGAGCGACCGAGGGCGCCCAGGATGGCGGGCGTCCGCAGGACGAGGGAGTCGAGGCGCCGAACCGGCTGGGGGCGAGGCGGCTGCCCGACGGTGTCCTGGGCGGCCAGCGGTTCCGCCGCCCCCGCGAGCAGTGCCAGGGCGACCGCCAGGGGCGCCGCGGCCCGTGTCAGGACCTTCCCCGCCGCGTGTCCCCCTGTTTGGAGCAGCCTGCGCACCGAACTCCGGTCGTGGGGTACCAGCAAAGGCCGGGAGAGCCGCCGCCGATGGGGCGGCAGCCCGGGGGGCCACGGTACGGTCTCGAACTGCAGGCGCATTCCTTCAACATCAACGACGGAGCGCCCTTGATAAAGCGGGTAGACTTCGGGGAATTTATGTCGTGAAGCTCCTTACCCGCTATATCATCCGCGAGCACGTGGGTCCGCTCGTATTCGCCCTGTCGGCGCTGACGTCGCTGCTGATGCTGCAGTACGTGGCCCGGCAACTGGCCAATCTGGCCGGCAAGGGGCTGCCGTGGTCGGCGATCGGCAAGTTCTTCGTGCTGTCCCTGCCCTTCACGATCGCCATGACGATGCCCATGGCGGTGCTCATGGCCACCCTCTTCGCCTTCGGGCGTCTGGCGGCCGAGCACGAGATCACCGCCTTCAAGGCCAACGGGGTGCGGGTCCGGTCGCTCATGGCCCCCGTGCTGGCGTGTGCGCTGCTGGTGTCGCTGGTGATGGTCTGGTTCAACGACCAGGTGCTGCCGGCGTCCAACCACCGCCTGCGCATCCTGCAGCAGGACATCACGCGCACCAAGCCCACGGTCGCGCTGCGCGAGCAGGTGCTCAACGCCGTGACCGACCAGTTCTTCATGCGGGTGGCGCGGGTGAACGCCGAAACGAACCGCATTTACGATGTGGTGATCTACGACCTGTCCCGAGGGCCGGAGCGCAAGACGATCTATGCCGACAGCGGCATCATCGCGCTCGACACCAACGGCCAGGACATGATCATCCAGCTCTTCGACGGCTACGCGCAGGAGTTCGTGCGGGCCGACGCCAGGCGGCTGCAGCGCAGCTTCTTCGTCACCCAGACGGTGCGCCAGAAGGGGATTGCCCGTGGCTTCGAGACGTCGCAGTCGGACAGCTACAAGGGCGACCGCGAGATGACCGTGTGCGAGATGCACCGCCGCTACCGCGCCGACGCCGTGGAGGTGGAGCGGATCCGGCAGGAGTACATCTCGGCGTCGCGGCGGATGGCCACCCCGGGGCAGGAAACGATCCGGGTCCCGCGCGAGCGGCCGCGTTCGGAGGTGCTGGCGGCCTTCTACTGCGACAAGGTCGTGGGCGGGATCGCCTCGCTGGTGCTGCCCAAGCCGGCCAAGGCGCAGCCGCCGGTGCAACCGCCAGTGCAACCGCCAGTGCAGCCGCCCGTGAAGCCGCCGGTGCAGCCGTCCATGATGTCGCCGGATACGCTGCAGCCGAAGCCGGACAGCGCGGCAGCAGCCGCCGGGGTAGTGGCGCAGCCCCCGGCGATGCCCGATACCTCGGCCCGGGTGACGCCGCCCACTGGTATCACGGTGCTGCCGCGGGGCAGCTACACGCCCGCGCCCGGGCTCACCTACGCCCAGGACTCGGCGCTGCGGGCGGCCGGCATCGACCCCGAGGCCCACGTGGCGGCGCAGCAAGCCGCGCAACAGGCTGCCCAGGCGGCGCGTCCCGTGAATGTCGACACGATGTCGGTGTACAAGGCGGCCGTCTCCGCCGCCGGCGTGCAGCTCATCGCGGCGCGTGAGGGGCTCGACAGCCTGGCGGTGGAAATCCACAAGAAGTTCGCGCTGTCGTTCGCCTGCCTCGTTTTCGTGCTCTTCGGCCCCCCCATCGCGCTGCGCTTTCCGCGGGGCGGCGTGGGCGTGACGATCGGGGTGAGCATCGCCGTCTTCGGGCTCTATTACATCTGCCTCATGGGCGGCGAGGCGCTGGCCGACAAGGGCCACCTGCCCGCCTACGTGGCCATGTGGATCGCCAACGTCATCTTCACGATTGCGGGGCTCGTGCTGCTCTGGCGGGTGGAGTCCACTACCGACACCTCGCGCGGCGGTGGCCTGCGCGACTGGTGGGCCGACCGACAGGCGCGCATGCTGCTCGCGCGCACGCCGTCGCCCACCGCGCCGTCGGCGGAGCCCGCGTGAGCCGCAAACTCATCACCCCGCTCGATCGCTACATCGCGGGTGAGTTCACCCGCATCTTCGGCGTCACGATCCTCGGCTTCCCGGTCCTGGTGTTCGTGATCGACCTCGTGGACAATCTCCGCAAGTACACCGAGCGGAAGCTGACCATCAAGGCGGTGGCGCTGAGCTACCTGTACTGGATCCCCGACACGCTGTTCATGGTGCTGCCAGCCGCGGTGCTCTTCGCCACCGTCTTCTCCATCGGCACCTTCACGCGCTACTCGGAGATCACCGCCGCCAAGGCGTCGGGGATCAGCTTCTACCGGTTCATCGCCCCCATCCTGGTGATGGCCACGCTGGCCCTGGGACTCGACCTCGTCTTCAGCGAGGTGGCGCCGCCGGCCAACGCCGAGCGGCTCAAGCTGCTGGCGGGCCCCAACAATTCGCGCGACGACGACCGCTACAACTTCGCCTTCGCCAGCGAGGCGGGGCGGGTCTATCGCATCTACACGCTCAACGTGCGCAACCGGTACGTCGACAACCTCGAGATCGAGAAGCGCGGCTCGGCCAGGCAACCGGGGATGCTGCTGGCGGCGAATCGCGCCGAGTGGCGCGCCGACCGCGGGTGGTTGCTGCAGGCCGGCGTCATGCACGTCATCCCCAACCGCACGACCGACCTCGTCTTCACCTTCGATTCGCTGGTCGATCGCGACTTCCGCGAAACCCCGCAGGAGCTGCGGGCGAGCGAGCGCGAACCCAGCGAGATGCGCTTCGCCGAGCTGACCCGCTTCATCGGGATCCTCGAGCGCTCGGGCGCCGAGGTGAACACGCTCAAGGTCGAGCGCATGCTCAAGATCGCCATTCCGGTGACCTGCCTCATCATCGCGCTCTTCGGGGCGCCGCTGGCCACGAGTTCGCAGCGCGGCGGGGCCGCGTACGGCATCGCGGTGAGCCTTGCCACCACCGTCCTGTTCCTCGTGCTCATCCAGCTCACCAAGGCCATCGGGGGCAAGGGGATCATGCCGCCGGAGCCTGCCGCCTGGATGCCGAACGTGCTCGTGGGGCTGTTCGCCATCATCCTTCTCGCCCGCGTGCGGACATGATATTACGCCTTGCCAACCGCCAGATCGGCGAGGTCCTGCGCGCTTTCGGGGCACGCGCGTACTTCGCCCGCGACATCGCTTTCGGAGTGCGGGACCTGACGACCTGGCTTCCGGAAACGATCCGGCAGATGCAGCGCATGGGCGTGGAGTCGGTGCCGCTTACGGTCATCGTCGCCGCCTTCCTCGGTGGGGTCACAGCGTTCCAGACGCGCTACCAGCTGTTCCCCGGCGTCCAGCTGTCGGTGGTGGGCCTGATTGCCCGTCAGAGCATCGTGCTCGAACTGGGGCCCCTGCTCACGGCGCTGGTGCTGACGGGGCGCGTGGGCGCCCGCATGACGGCGGAGATCGGCACCATGCGGGTGACGGAGCAGATCGACGCGCTTGAGACGCTGTCGTTCGACCCCGTGGCGTACCTGGCGTTGCCGCGGCTGCTGGCGGGGCTGGTGATGCTGCCCGCGCTGGTGATGCTCGCCAACGCGACGGCGATCTTCAGCGCCTGGGCCACGCTGGTGCTGGCCACCGACGTGCGGACGGACGACTTCCTCAGCGGGCTGCGGCTGGCCTTCACGAGCTTTCAGGTCGTGTACTCGATGATCAAGGCGTTCTGTTTCGGCGCCGCCATCGCCTTCGTGTGCGCCTATCAGGGCTATGTGACCGAAGCCGGTGCCGAGGGTGTCGGCCGGTCGACCGCGCAGGCGGTGGTCATTGCCTCGGTGGCGATCCTCGTGCTGGATGCCATCGTGGCGGCGGTGTTTGCTCCCTTCATCCAGGCCTGAGGCCTGCATCATTCCAGTCATGACGACGAAACGACGCGACGAACTGCTGGTGGGCCTGCTCCTGATGCTCTCCATTGCGATTGGTCTTGGGGGGACCATCTGGATCGCCCGGGGCGGGCTCTCGAAGGGGTACTCGATGTTCGCCCGCTTCCCGTGGGGCGCCGGGCTCAAGCCGGGGCAGCCGGTGCTGCTCGCCGGTGTCCAGGTGGGCTTCGTGGACCACGTGGACCTGATCCCCGATGGCACGATCACCGTGACGCTCCAGGTGCAGCAGCAGTACCGGATCCCGAAGGGCACGACGGCCGCCGTCGAACCCAACGGCATCTTCGGTGACCAGCTCATCGCCCTGACCCCCGAGAAGGGGCGCGACGAGTACATGGCCAAGGGTGACACGATTCCGGTGGGTGAAGGGACCCCGGGCACCGCGGAGCTGCTCTCGAAGGGCGACTCGATCGCCGCCAACGTGCTGGCCCTGACCGACGAAACGCGGGCCCGCTTCGTGGCCGACGGGGGCATGCAGGACGTGCGGAAGACCGTCGCCGATGTGTCGAAGCTGGTCGTGCAGCTGAGCGAGGTCGTGAAGCTGCAGTCGACCGAACTGACGCGCACGCAGGATCAGCTGCGGCGAACGTTGGCGAGCGTCGATTCGGCGAAGGTGGACTCGACGACCCGGAACATCCAGGCGACGACCGCCAGCCTCGAGGCGCTCACGCGCGAACTGCGCACCACGAACGACCAGGTGCAGGGGCTGGTGACCAAGGTGTCGAACGGCAGTGGTACCGTGGGCCGGATGATGAACGACCCGTCGGTCTACGCGCGGCTGGACACGCTGCTGCTCCGCGCGGACTCGCTGATGGCGGACCTCAAGAAGAATCCGCGGCGGTACATCAACCTCAAGGTGTTCTGATGAGGACGGCGGGGGCAGTTCGCTGCTCCCTCCTCCCTGAGGCCCTGCTCCCTGCTTCCTGTTTTTTGGGTACCACACGGGAGCAGGGAGGAGGAAGTCAGGAAGGAGGGGGCAGCGATGCTGTGTCCTCCTCCCTGAGGCCCTGCTCCCTGCTTCCTGTTTTTTGGGTACCACACGGGAGCAGGGAGGAGGAAGTCAGGAAGGAGGGGGCAGCGATGCTGTGTCCT